>DASYBM010000011.1 GCA_036500765.1 Candidatus Sulfotelmatobacter sp. | reverse complement strand
CTGTGACGGATGAACATCCCCGCATACTCGTTTAGCATCGGCAAACCGACGACCGACGACCGACGACCGACGACCGACGACCGACGACCGACGACCGACGACCGACGACCGACGACCGACGACCCGCGACCGACGACCGCCCCGCTCCTACACCACAAAACTCCCCATCTCCACCGCTCTCCTCCGCCCCACCCGCCCCGCATCCTCCCGTCTCGCCGCCATAGCAATCGCCATCGCCATCACACAATCGTCATGCGCTCCCTCCGCCGCCGCTCCATGTCCATCGGGATGCCTCACAAATGTCTTCAACTCTCCCAACAGCCGCTGACTCCGAAACACTTGCGGCTGCTCGATCAACACCGCCGCCAAATTCTCGATCATCGCCGGACGCGTCACCACCGACGTCAACCATCCCTCCTGCCCGCCCTGGCTAAAAAGATTTTCATACCGCAGATGCTTCAAATGCGCCAGCACTCCATATCCATGATTATTTCGCTCCACCGCTAACAGCGCATTCCCGTACGTGTGCCCCAGCGCCGCCACCCGCCGTGCCAACTCATAAGGAGTGAAATGCCCATGCAGTTCCGCGCACTGAAATCCCGTCGCTCGATCGATCACCTGCGCGCACGCATAGTCTCCCTCCGAACCGCCGCCCGCCGCATCCACTCCAATAATGTATTGCCGCTGTCCCGCCGGACTCGGCGGAAGCCACACCAGCACTCTTCCGTTCTCCCGCGACTCCGTCGGACTCCCCGCCTGCGCCGCCGCCCGCTCAATCGACTCCATGTCGAACACGCACTCCCCCGACGCCAAAAAGCACGACACCGGATCCTCCGCATATTCCTGCCCCGCCAGCCCGCGCAATAACTGCCAGTTCTTCCGTCGCCAGGCGACCTGCTCCTCGCTCAACCCGTACCGCGCCATCAGTTCTTTCTCTTCGTCATTCAGCGGATGGACCGGCTTGTCGACCACATACGACGGCTCATACCACCACGGGAAAAAGTGCTGCGTATACCCAGTCTCCGCCGCTTTCTGCCACTCTTCATAAAAAATTCCGCCCGCGCCGTTCGCTGTCGACTCCAGCACAATCTCCCCATCCGGCACCACCGCCGCTCGCAACGACGCCAGCGTCTCCTCCGCTCCCCGCGGCCAGCGGGAGACCTCCGAGCAATGTAGATTGTGGATGGTCATCCCGCGGCCCGCATTATCGTCCGCCGTCTCCACCCGATACTCGCTGTCGAGTTTCGGGAAAACAATCTGGCGGACGTTTGAGCGCGACTTCCCCAGCGCTCCCTGGCGCACTCGCGTATTGGGCAGTTTTTCCCAAAAGCGGTGCACAATATTAAAGATCGCCTGGGCCGATTCCTCACTATGCGCCACCTGCACCGTCAGAGTCCCTGGCCGCGTGATCGTCTGCAAAAAATATCGCGCCGCGATATACGTCGTAATCCCCACCTGCCGCGCCTTCAGCACAATGTTCCGCTTCGAGCACCGCCGCGAATATTCCAGCTGCGCCCGGTTCAACTTCAAATAACGAACCCCATTTTTCTTAGTCCGAATCTTGAGCAGCTTCCGAATCAACAGATCCCGCACCGTCCGCTCCTCATGGATCTGGTCCAGCACCCCCCCGAATTGTTCCACCAACCGCAGATCGGTCCACAAAGTTTTCATATCACTCGCAGTGATCCAGTTGTTTCAACCATGCAAAAGGTTAGGACGGTCACAGACAAATGCGGGGACAGCACCGCACCAACATGGGAACGGACGCATTCGTCCGTCAGCGCAACGAGGCGAGGCACAGCTCGAAAACCTTGCCATCCCGACCAAGCCGGAGCGCCAGCGACGGCGCAGTGGAGGGACCCGCTGTTCCCGCCATACCCGGGTGCCCCACGTCTCGCCTCCTTTGCGAGACGTGGGGATTTTGACTTCGCGAATTGCATGCGTCGCGCCTACTTCAACAACCCCGCCGTCCCCCACCGCGCCACTTTCCCATGCAAATGAATCTGAAACCCCGCCGTAGCTCGGTCCAACTCCGCATTCCCCGTCTTCGCCGTCAGCGTCGCGTTATAAGACTTCACAAACTCCGCCGCCGACAAAGGCGCGTTCTTCTGCACTGCCTTCGCCATCATCGCCGGCGAAGCATTCGCACTCACGAGCGGCACAATCGCCGCCAGCGACTGCACCTCCGACAAAACAATCCCCACCACCGCCGTGATCTTCGTCTGCGTCGCCGTATCCTGAATATGCAGCGCCGGCAACAGCGCTTGCAGATTCGCCTGCACCGTCCCAATCGCCGTCTGAATCTGATTCAGGATCCCAGGCTTCGCCGTCGCATCCGCCTGCTGATACGCCGTAATCAGCGCCTGAATCAACTGCAAATCCGCCCCAGCCTGCGTCCCCGCCTGCTGAATCGTCTGCAAATCCCCCGCCGAAACGCTCTTCCCCTGCAACGCCGCCACCAGCGCCACAATGTTCGTCGCCGCCGGAATTAACGCCGCCACCACCTGCTCCGCCTCTCCTACCCATGCCGTCGAACACGCCGCCAGCGTAATCGTGAGGCAAAGCACCACTGCCAAGAACAGCCGCGCCCAACCGTTGTTGTTTTTCATTTCAATTCCTCCCTGTTGAACTTTTTCCTGGTGAACTCTCGATGTTGAACTCCCAAATTCGAACTAACGAAGTCGAACGCTCGACCCTGCTCGCACACTCTCACCCCCGCGACCAAAACTCAGTCGCCACTTCTTCGCTGCTTTGTTGGAATATTGCTGTAAGGACTTGTCTACGAAACGTATCTGCGGAACTCGTCTACGGAACCATCAGCAGCGTTGGCTTGATTCCCACCGGAACGTGGTTGCTTACCAGGGGAATGGCCGGGCCTCCGCCCAGCGCAAAATACGACGTGTAGTAACTCGGCACCGCCTGGTTCGTCGTCGTGCAAACTCCACCCGAGCAACTCTGCGAGTTGTCCCAGATCAGCATCGCCGGCGTCCCGTTCCCCTGCGTCAGCGGGCAGGAATAAGTGTAGAGTCCGGTTCCCGCAGTCCCGGGCGCACTGGCCGAGCACGAGGCCAACGTTGCTCCCGCCAGCCAGCTTTCCACTTGTCCATACGCCGAGTTCGCCGTCGTCGACCCCAGACCGCTCAGGGCCGGGTTCCAGTTGTACCAGACGTTATTGCTGATCCCTTTCTGCATGGCATAGACGAAAAAGCGCCCGACGAACGCCGCCTGCATGTCCGCGTCGGTATAAGGCGCATACCACCCAGTCGATGAAAATCCGCCCTCTGTATTGAAAACAGGCTTTGCCAGTTCGCTGGGCTGCAACACTCCATCGATCATCGTCATCCCCGAGTCCAGCATCGTCTCGGCCGTCAAAGATGGGTCGTCCCCTGGCTTGATGTGAAAATTGACCACATCTGTCTGGCCCGCGCCTCCACCATGGCACGGCTGCGTCCCCACTCCGCTTCCCGTGCAATACAGAAACGCTTCCGCCATCGCCGTGCTCGTGACGTGGTAAGACGGCATCAGCACATACGCACTCGGATCCGCCGGGGCACCGAGGACAACACTAGTCACTGTCGCCCACACCTGCGGACAACTCTCCCCCGTCCTTGCAATCGTGAACGCACCGCCCTTCACGATGCAGTACAAATCCTGTTCCATCCGGATCAGTTGATCGTAAGTTCCATTCGTCGCGGACCAGAACCCGGTAGTATCCGGCTCGTTCCATGTCTCATAAACCAATATCCGCGCATGCGAGTTCGTATACCCCGGCGTGTTCACGTGCATTGCCAAGGCCGCGACCCAATTCCTGAAATAAAGATCCGTCCCGGTGCCGTCCGCATTCAGATCGCTCGGCGGATCGCATTGTCCTGCTGCTCCGCTTCCTGTCGGTGCGCTGCTGTTGTAGTAGTCGCAAACGGTATCGAATGGTTGCGAACTGGCAAAGTTCGGCGTTCGCGACAGCGGCATTTCTGCGTACATAACTCCGTTGCTGTACATAGCCGCCAGTTGACTGTCCAGCACGCTCCAACTGAAAACGTTATTCGCGGTCTCGATGTACGGCCACTCCGTTCCTGGCATATCCCATAACCTCCCGATCTGATGCGAGATCGTCGTAGGAAACGAAGCGCTCGAGTTATAGTCGATCCCAAAATATGTCGTTGACACCAGTTCTCCCGGCACATCCCGCTGCGGCCCATTCCCGCAGCCCGCCACACATCCATACTGAATCGAAGTTTCCGCCGCATCAATGGCCGCCGTGCTTTGCAGCCCCAGGTCGCCACTGTCCGACGCCTGCTTCGCCCCGCCCGCCGCATACGGACTCGCCTTGTGATTGCACGCCGCATCCCCGGCATGGCACAGCCGGTACTGATGCCAGTCGTTCAGCACCGTGGGAAACGAGCCCTGACTCATCGCTCCCAAAATGCCTACACAGTTTTCCGCCGTAGGATCATTCCCTGTGCAGTAAGCCGTCGGCGTCCCGTAAATCGTCACCGGCGGCGTGATCGCCACATGCGCGTTTGAATATTCCGTATAGCAGGCCGCAATCCCGCCTGAGCCTGCCGAGTGTCCCGGACAGGCCGCCGCCGCATCCCGGCCCGGAAACAGATCGTTATTGAACGCTTCGGTCGAGGCATCAAAGGCTTCGGTTTCCGTCCGCGTGCCTTCGCCAAAACTGGAGTTCGGCCCCGCCCCGCCAATGAAGATGCTGTTGGTAAACGACAGGTTCCGCGCCAGCAGATGCGGATTCGATCCCCCCAGCGCACTACTGTCAGGGTCGTTCCCTACGCTGTTCAGGAAGTTGCTATTGTGGGCATAGGTCAGATAATTCGGCCAACCCTGCCCAATCGACACCGTGCAACCCGTGGCCGTGCCGCTCGCCGTCCCGGTATTCAGGTAAACCACGGTCAGGCCGGTGGGCAGCGTCCCGGCAATCGCCAGCGGCCCCATCGCCGTCGAGGTCGTATTAAACGCCGCGTCGCCCGTGCAGCCGGAAACCTGAATTGGATCCCCGACGCTCACCGTGCTCTCGGCAATGCCCGCGGAAGAAGGCAGGGTCAGGGTCGCGATCGTGCCCGTCACATCCCGCGCGGCTGTAACCCCGGTCCAGGCCGTTCCCGGCGCTACCTGCCCAATCCTGAATCCATATTGCGGATTCGAATTGAATCCCGCCACATTGCAGCCCGGATTGCTGGTGTTGACGTTGTAGAGCAGGTTATTCGAATAGTTATAGATTTCCGCCGGCAGCGACGTGCCCCCGCCATTGCTGCCCGTATTGTCCGAGCGGTCGCCCAGGGTAGGCCCATTGCACGAATTTCTCATCACGTTGTTGGTGATGGTCGAGTTCGCCTGAATTGTCCAGTAATTGCCGCCCAGAGCGCCGCCGGAGGTCTGCGCGGTCTTGGCGCTGATTATCGTCCCATTCTGCGCCCCGGAGTTATCCACGTTCTCGAAGATGTTGCCGTCGAGCACGATGCGCTGGCTGAACTTGTATTCGTGCGCATTCTTGCGCACGTAGCCATTCCCCGAGCACGAGGCATTGTTCTCGCAGAACCCGGCCTGAAACGCCAGCATCCACGAGTAGGGATAGGTATAGCGGTTCCCGCGGTCCTCCATGTCCTGGCAGGTGACGAAGTTCGCGATCGGGATGGCATGCGCCCAGCCGCCGCAAATGTGCCCTTCCGAGCCGCCCTCCAGCCAGTTGTGCACAATCTTCAACTGCTGGCCCAACGACACCCCAATCGAGTGGCCATCGCCTCCCGGCCGCAGGTTCCGGTCGCTGTAGCTGTAGCTGATCGAGCAGTTAATGCAGCCCAGAAACACCATCGTTCCCGGCAGCGAGTTCGCCCCAGTCGGCCCCGCCGTGGCCACTCCAGCGGTTACGGGCGCGTCCGTCCAGTCGCCATGTAGATAGCTATAAGCCACATGAATATGTGTCGGGATCTGCGATACAAGAGTCTCCGTGCCCAGCCCTAGCGCAATCGGCGCATCGGTGCTGACCAGGCCCGCCACCGGCCGCGCTTCCGCGTTCAGAATGGCAAAATGATGCGGCCCCACGTTATTCGAGTCAAAGGCCGCGGTCGAGATCGCGTTGTGGTTGTTCCCGGTATTCTGGATCGTGTACATCGAGGCGATATCGTTATACGCGCCGGCGGAAGTGCTCGTCCCATTGGCCAGCGTGAAGCTGCCCGAAACTGAAGTCACCGTCGTCCCGAGCTGATAGCTCAACTGCGTCCCATCGCAGAGCACGTTGCGCAGTCCCGGCTGGGAAGATTCGGGAATATTGTCCTGTATCCCGTGGGAACACACGGTCTGGCCGACCGGCAGCGGCGTCGAGCTTTGCAGCACAATAAAGTTGGTGGAAGTGTCCCCGGCAGTCTGCGGCAGAACCAGTCCACTCGACCCTGAATAGAGCGTTCCCGCGGGGATGACGATAGTCGTTCCGCTACCATGAGCCGCGCGGCAACTCTCAGCATCGTTCACCGCCTGCTGTAGACTGGCCAGCGTGCCCGCTGTGTAGGGTCCGTAATTCGTCGAGCCGCAGGTCCAGGAGCCGCCAGTGGAAGACGCCGGAAAGTTGATCGTATTACTGGTCGTCCCCACCCACTCGTTCGAGTTCACCCAATTCTGGGGAAGTTGCACGCCTGTGACGACCGTTTCACCAATCGAGAAATATGAACTCGTAGGCGAACCCGCGACCCCATAGCTCGAGTAGCCCGCAAACACATGCGCTCCAATCTCCCACCCGCTGCCATAGCTGTTCTGATTGACTCCATTAATGTCGAACTGATACGCCGTCCCCAAATTCTGTCCCGCATCCACCACCGGAGAACTCACCGTCGGCCGAAAATCCAGCGTCATGCTCGAAGCCGCCGACTTGTAGTAATAATTCCCGTCCGTCCCCACTTCGACAATTCCTGTCGTAAGCCAATTCACCAGATCCGTATTCTTCTGGATCGTCGCTCCGCTGTTCTTGAAATCCTGAAGTAGATTCGTAATCTCCGTCCCGCCCACCGGATCCGTCTGCGTCAGTTCGTTCAAATGCCAGAACACTCCCCACGGCACTCCCCACACCATCTGTTTCCAAACCAGCGCCTGGACCTTCTGATTCAAACTCGCCGGCGTCAGCCCCATCCACGACGGATTCACTCCGAAGCTGGTGATATTCTGCACATCGAACCCACTCGCATACGTATCTTTCACTCCCGTAATCGGGAGCCCGTTATTGTCCGTGCCGCCTTCATGCAGTGCCCCGCGTGCCCCGGTATACGGAACGCCCGCCGTGATTGTCTCCATATTCGGATTCTCATACCCACCCGGATACACATACACCGGCGTCGCCGGCAATCCCGTCAGATTCGTCGTCATCCATTGCCGCGACAGCGTAATCTCGTCCGTCGTCAGCCGCGTCACATCGAGTTGCATGGCGTATACACTGCTCTTCACGTTCTGCGATGTCACATCCGCCAGATCCTGCGCCAGCAGCGCCGCATTCGTGTAATACGAACACCCCGTCCCGTACGGCCCCTGACACACCGGATTAAACGTCGCCGTGAAATGTCCCGTCCCCACCAGCGCCTGCTGCAATCCCAACATCGTTCCCTGCGGTTGCCCCTGCGCCAGGTTATAGCTCACGCCGTCCGCCGCTCCTGTCACCGTGATCGTCAATGTCTTCCCGCTGATGCTCAACACCGCCGCTGTCCCCGTCCCCGTGTATCGAATATCCAGCGCGTCCGTGTTGGGATAATACGTGTGCGAGATCGAATGCGCCGTCACATCCCTCCCCGCGTTAATCCATCCCTGAATCTCGGAAATCAGCGGCGTGATCGTCGACGTATACCCCACCGTAATCGCCGCGCCCACAGGTACCCCCACCGCATCCGCAATCGGCGCCACGACCGTCCCATAATACGTATCCGCTCCCGGCGTCATTCCTGCGTCGTCCACCGTCAATGTCACCCGCGCCGGATATCTCTGCCACGCCTGCACCGCAGCCGGCGTATCTGCCGCAATGTTCCCCGCTCCCGCAATCGGCCCCGTCCCGCTCGTAAACTCCACATCTGTCGATCCCGCCACCGCCAGGCTCGACGCATAAAAATGACAGTACGAATACCTCACCGCGCCCGTGTTATCGACCAGCGCCCCATCTCGGTTCGCATACGCTTTATCGTTCACCATCGTGATCGCAGTCGCCGCCCCATCGAACCGGAACCCGTCATAATTCATGTGCGCTTCCGCGTTGTAGATCTTGATGTCCCCCGGCCCCGGCGCGCTTTCATTCACATAAAATCCCAGCGGCTGCGTTCCCTGCGGGATCATCGAATCCGATTCCATGTTCGCAAACACCAGGTGATCGCTCGTCCCCTGCACATAAACGCCGTACTGATCGAACCAGTTCACAAGAATATGTTGAAAGGTCAGCCACGACTTCCCATTCACGTTGATCACCGGCACATTGCTCAACGCCATCGGCACAATCGCTGCCTGATAATAGTTAGCCGGATTCCCCACCGAATAAACATAGACGTTTCCATTCGCCAGATAAAAATCCCACTGCGCCGTCAGGTTCGACGAAACCGCCGCCACCTTCTGCCCCCACACCGATCCAAATAAACAAAAATTAACGGTCGTATATCCCGCCGGCAGCGCCGCCTTCCACGCATTGTTCCCCAGATTGATCCACCCCGACGACGGCACCGCATAGTACCCCGTCAAATTCGGCGGCGCTCCCGTCCCATACGCATCAAACGTGATCGAATTCCCCGCAGCTCCCGACGAAGGCGGCGTCAGGCTCTCATTCCAAACATCCCCCCGCCTCAGCAAAATCGAATCCCCCGCCGCAAACGTCGACCCACTCACCTTCGCCATCGTCTTCCACGGAGCCGCCGTAGAAGTCCCGCTGTTCGCATCATTCCCCAAACTAGAGCTGACGTAGTAAGTCGTACCCCAGGCATATGTCCCGCAAGCCAGCATCGCTAATATGAAGATCGTCTTCATGAACCTCTGTGACCTCTGTGTCCTCTGTGGTTAATGATTTCTTTTCCGCCGCCTGAAAGAAAATGCCGGGTGCCCCATCCTTGCGCGTTCTTTGCGCAAGAGCCTGCCCTGAGCGAAGTCGAAGGGGTGGGAATCGTGAATGTCTACACTTAGGACTTTCTCACTTCCGCCCCGCCAAAATCTCCTCGCACCCGCTCCGATACTTGACCAGCGCGCTCCTACATTTCGGCGGACTCATCCGCGCATCGCACCCCACCAACGTGATCTCCGACGCGCACCTCACCGGAATAACCACATTGGGCAACTCCGCCCGCGTCATCCTCCGCCCACACCCCGCTAACCCCATCGCCGCAGCCAGAACAAGAAAGCTCTTCACATCCCACCACCCTCCCGCTCCAATAAAAAGAGCCACCAGCTTTCGCCGATGGCTCACCTCTGCTCTGACCTCTGTGATTACGTTTTCTTTCTGCCGGGCGCCTCATTTCTAGCGCGTTCTCTGCTGCGAGAAATGGGGATTTTTAAATTCGCCGTTAAGAGCGATTAAAAAATGTCATTCTCATCCGGATCCTATTCCTGACCGGATCCTACTCAAAGATCGTTGCCAGGATCGAGGCCGTGAAGCTCTCGAAGCCCGTACCTGGACTAATCGACGACGGGAGCACTCCCCCGGTCGTTACAGAAAAGGCGGTGTTCGAATAGAACACCGTTGTCGTCCCATTGCTTCCGTAGAATGTCGCACAACTAGAAACGCAATTGCTCGTCATGGCCAGATAATATTTACCCGGCGCTAATGTTGTGGAACCTTGTGTCCAACTCTGCCGAAAGATTGTGCTGGCGGCAGAGGCAAACGACGTGCCGGCCGCGGTGTAGCTCAAAACCAACGTCCCGGAAGAGTTGTAGATTCCTACCGCGTAGTTGTTTGACGTGCTATCGGCGGTTGTACCGGTCTTATAAGCCACCTTCGAGGTCGTTACCGCATAGGGAAGGTTAAAACTGAATACCGCGGCTGTACTGGCCCCCGTTGGAAACGAGAATGAGCTGCCAGAGTTATAACCCGGAAATGGGACAAACGGCGTATTCGCCGGTGGAAGACTGGCCATCACATATGCCGTACTGGCCGCCTGCGTCGTATTCGTCTGGCCCGCCGCCGTGGGCACCAGCGGCGTTCCGGTGAAAGTTGGTGACGCCAGCGGCGCCGCTCCTGTAACCTGCCCCACCGAATAATCTCCGCTCGCTGCCACCACAGCCCCTGTTCGCCCAAACACTGAGCTAATCGACGTGGCCCCCGTATTCACCACCGACCCCGGCATATTGAAAAACATCTGCACCGTCGTCGACCCGGAAGTGGCTTGCAGCACCCGTCCCAGAACTTGAACTCCAGTTGGTTCCGTCGAACCGGCATCGTGGCATAAGTTATAAAACCCGCCATTCGCCGTGCTCGAAGCCACCACATAATCTCCCACAACTGTTGCGGTGGCATCAAAGCTGCAATACGCCGACCCCGAAAGCGCCACGGTCGCTGTGCCACTGTTCCCGGCATTCGCTGCCACTACCCCAATCACTCCCGCCGTAACCGCGCTCGACGGCTTCACCGCACACCCACTCGCCGTCAGAACGGCCAGACCGTTGGGCGCCGTGCCACTCGTCGTATCGTTGCAAATCTCATAGCTGTTGTTAGCGAACTTGCCCAATTCGAATCCGCTGTTGCTGGTCGCTGCTCCCGCTGCATACACCGTTGCAGGACGCAATCCCACTCCGCTACTGGCATTGAACGTGCCGATGGTGTACACCTCATCGGCCCACGGCTTGAGGTTGCTGGTTGAGTCAATCACCCACTTCAACCCGCTGTTAATCCAAAACCCCAGCCCCGGAGCTGCCCCCCCCGTCGAACTCTCACTCCGCAGCACTGCATAGTTATCCCCAGTATCGAATCCAACCGATGTCCGCTGCCAACTCGAACTGTTCGTGTAGCTGGAGTACACATGCAAATTTTGCGGATTCGTTCCGTTGAACTCTCCCACATCGTTCGCATCTTCCTGCATCAGATTCGAAAAATAAGAACTCGTCGCCGTCGTCGCCACCATCTGCGGCGTTCCTGCATTCGCCGAGATATAAAAGTTCCCATCATTCGAAATCCCCAGCGCCGATGTCCCTGTCCCCGCCGGCGCCATCGCCGTTCCCGGAATCGGCGAACTCACCATCCACGGTCCTGCCACCAGCAGTTGCCCATTCACCGTCAAATTTCCGCTGAACGCCCCCGCTGTCGTCGAAATCCCACCAGTCCCCGCATAATTCAGCACCGACCCGTTGTCCGTCAGCGCACTATCCCCGCTCACCGCCGCCCCGCTCGCCGAATACATTGCGATCTGCGCCGCTACACCGCTGCTTACCATTCCACCCCCGCAATCGACCGCGGTCCCCGTCACCACTCCCGTCGAACTGACATGCAGGCATTGCGCGCTCGATCCCGTAATCGGCAGCGTCACGCTTCCACTTGTAACGGCCAGACTTCCATTCACGGTCACCGGAACATTGAACGTCGCCGCGCTCGCCCCGATATTAAATTTCGCGTGTGCGCTATTCGTTCCCGGATCGTTCACATAAAAGTTGTGTCCGCCCGGCGCGCCATAGCTTTGATCCTGTGTTCCGACGGCGCCCGTCGAGTCCGTTCCAATAAAGCTGTCTCCCGCGCTTCCCGTCCTCACGTATCCCGGCGTGGCAAATGTCTGCTGCGGACTTCCGTCCATGGTCGTAATGACCTGTCTCGGCACTACCGTTGCTCCCGGCCCCGGATTAAAATTCAGCGCCCCGCTTATTCCTGGATTCCACGACCCCGACGCCGGAGCTATCTGCACCACCTGCGCTCCCACGTTCTGATTGCCGTTTCCCGCCGAGTCGCCCGCCATGAACACTCCCCAATACGGCGTGTACTCACTCGTGCTGCCCGCAATCACTCCCCGCTTGCAGAACACCTTGGGCAAATACGACGTCGAAATAATCGTGCTTGCCTGCCCGCACTGATTGATGTACGCGCTCGCCCCGTTGCTCAATATCAGCGATCCCGGCCAGAACGGAAGCGTCGGCGTCCACAGTGCGTTCTGTACTGTGTACGCCGTCGTCGCCCCCTGCGTATCGGTGTATGTACAGATTCCTGTCGTGCTGCAACTTCCTCCAATACCGGTCACCACCGAAAACGCATTCCCCGTATACGGCGCCGACGTCGGCGCCGGCCCCAGTGTCACCAATATGTCGAACGTCCTGGTCCCCGCTCCCGCCAGATCGGGACTCGGCCAGTACAGCGGGATGCTCGTCCCGCTCGTTGCCGGTAGCGCGTTTCCGATAAACATCATCGGCCCCGTGCCCAGATTCGAATCCTTGGGCACCACATAGTAATTTCTCTGCGAACTCGCGCTCCCCCCGGAAACAAACGTGGGAAACGCCCCCCCAATCGGCGCGTCATCCTCCAGCGTCACCGCGTCCACGCCCGCAATGTATCCGGCGATTGCCGTCTGCGATCCCGGATAGAAAGGATTCGTGCACGCCCCGCTTTCGTTGTAAACATTGTTCGTCGACCACGGCTGCAAACCGCCCGCATAGTAAATCGCGTATTGGTTCGTCCCCTGGATCACGCTGTCCTGAACGTCCAGCGTATTGCCCGATACGCTGCGCACTCCGTTCCCGCTGCACTGGAAGCTGGCCTCCAAATGATGCAGATACGCCACCGGCGCCGCCCCTTGATCCCCGCGCAGATAAATCATATTGCCGCAAAAATTCGAGTCGCAGCGAAACACAAAGTTGCTGCCTTCGTTCGTCATCCCATCCACCATGAAGTGCTGGTCGTTTCCTACCACCACGCCCTGATGGAACAACCCCCCACTGAATCCTGTCGTATATTTGATGTCTTGCAGCCGGGCCCCATCCGTCTCCACTTCAATCGCCGCGTTCTCGATCGCCACCCATCCAAAGCCCGTCTTCAGCGCGAACGTCGTCGCTCCCAGCGTGTATTGAAACTGCGTCGTGCTCGTCACCGTCACCTTGACCCGCACTTCTTGCGTCTGAGCCGGATTCGTGTAATACAGAATCACCCAGTCGCCCGTCACCAGGTTGTGCGCGCTGGCCGTGTTCACCGTATAAAGTCCGGTCGTCGCCGAAACCGATGCAATCTGCGCCCCACCCACATTCGTCGCCGGTTGAAATTCCAGTCCTCTTACAATCGACGCCTGGCCAGTACTTCCCAGATAATCTCCCACCATCAAACACAATGACCGCGTGTAGCATCGCCAAAGCGCCCCGTCCCCGTTGATCACACTCTTCGATGCTTTCAGAAACACCGGCCAATAAATGTTGTAATTGGCCGTGTCCGCCCCACCGGTCGGAAGTTCCTGAATCACCGCATGGGTCGACCCGCCCGCCGTTCCCACATTGATCGCTTCTTGATTTCCCCCATTGGCCGCTGCCACCGTAAAGCCCACCGCATGATTGCTCCCCGGAGTGAACACAATAGTCCCGGTCGAAGCTCCCGAAGTGCAACTGCCTCCCGTCACCGCCACCGCCTCCGGCGTTCCCGTGCCCGCAATATAAATCCCATACGGCGCATTCGTATTATTCGACGTGTCCACTCCCGCCGGGCACGGCGTCAACGTTACCGTCGCCGCCGTCCCCGCCACCAACGCACCCGATACGCACCCGCCCGTGCAGCTCTCCGTCGGCGATCCTCCTTGCGGCCAGTTGTAACTCGCAACTACATAGGGAATCCCCGCCAGATTGTTGGTCGAGAACTGCGTCCCAAACTGCTGCGTAATGTTTTGGCTGACTCCGGTCAGCGGATTCGTCGAGACATTTCCCGTCCCGCTGCCGCTCGCGCACGGTCCCCAGGTTCCATTACCCAGCAAGCAAGTCGATGCGCTCGCACTCCCCGCTCCCAGTTCGCCCGTCGGAACCAGTCCCGAAATCAAATCCGCTTTCGTAGCCAGCCCCAGATCCACATAGCCCTTATCCGCGGCTTGCAGCGACGACGAAGGACTCCCCGGCAGCACCAGCGGTCCCGTCATCGTTCCCCCGGCAGTCGGCACGTAATTTCCGGCGCCCACGTTCGACACCGCCGAGTCCACATAACTCTTGTTCGCGACATCGCCCGGATTCGCCGGCGTAGGAACATTTGGCGCCACAGAGAATGTTTTGGTACCCGTCACCGTCTCCGCGCCCGCCAGATGTACCACCGTCGCCAGTTGCGAATTAACATACTGCATCGACACCGGCGCCGCCGCCACCCCCGACCCCGGCGTCGTGATCACTCCCGCCAGATTCACCGGAGACGTCGTCGGCACCAGCCAATACTCCGTCTTCACTTCCCCACTCCCAATCTGATACACCACGGTGTAATACATCCCCGCCGGAGTCGCTCCCGCATTCGGCACCAACGCCACGCTGAGCGCTCCATTCGCACCCAGCGTCACATTCGTCACGCCACTCGCCACGGCTGTCCCGCCCGCTGTCACGAACGCCGGCCACGTGATGATCAGAGTCCCCGACGCGTACGTTCCGTCCGCGAGATATACGGTATCGGCCACCGTAGTCGTCGCCGGCCCTTGCGGAACCGCCGTCGCGTTCCCTCTCAGCCCACAGCCCGCAATCATCGCCACCATCACCGCGCAATAAAAAAGCCACCCAATAGGGCGGCGGCCAGCGTCAAACATCGTCTCCTCCATCCAATCCCGTGTAGAGCGGACACTCCTGTCCGCTTGCTTTTCCCTCGCACCCTCAGCTCTTCTTCACAAAAACAACGGGAGCCCGCCAGGGCCCCCATTCAAAACTTTCAACCTCGAGAACTGTCATCTCAGTCAAGAGCAACTGTCATCGCCAAAAACAATTGTCATCCCGACCGAAGCATGTTCTCCCGAAGGGAGGACATCCGAAGTGGAGGGACCTGCTGTTTCAGATTTTCCTCCGTGCCCCTCTGTGCTCTCTGTGGTTAAAGAATTTCTCCGCCAGAATCTAACCGCGTACCCAGAAACTCCTCCACGCTCCTCACATACACTTCAGCAAAATCCGCCACCGGACGCCGCCCTTCAATTAACCCGATCGCGTCCTCCAGTTTCCATCCCATCGATCCCAAAACCGCCGCCGCCATCATTGGCGCACGGTGCACTCCCGCCGCGCAATGAATAAACAGCTTCGCATCTGTCCCCTGCAATGCCGCCTCGGCAAATTCGACTCCCCGCCGAAATAGCGCCCCCGGCTTCGGCTCAAAATCATCGTCCGTCGGATTCCACAGCACCTCGATACCGTGCTCCCCCGCCAGCGGCGTGTCATCGAACTCAATCTGCATGTCGATGATGTGCGTGATCCCCGACCCCGCCACCTTCGCCATATTCTCCGCGTTCCAAATTCCGCCCCCGACCGCAATCCGGTCGGTCACCCATGTAATATCCATCCCTGTCCTATATCGCTTCTTTGCCCGGATTCGGCTGCCCGACAACTCTGGCGGGTGCCCCATCCTAGCCGCGCTTTTTGCCGCCAGAGCCTGCCCTGAGCCCGCCGAAGGGGCGGGGATTTTGACTTTCTCCGCAACCCAAACCGCCACCGCGAATTCTTTTCGCACGTGCTCCGCCCCATTCTACGTTATGGTTTATCCAACGCGACCAGCCGCGAAGCGGCGCTATGTTCCTTCCCGGCACGGAAGTGCCGGGAAGGAACAGAGGACAAGGACCAAGTCCGCGCCGCGGACGGCACTACACCACCGGCGCAGCGTTGCTCGCGTCCGCGGACCCCGCCTCTGAACCACCATCCGCCGGCTTCACATCGCTCTCCACTCCGGCACCTGCCCTGACTTCGTCCTCATCATCCCGCGCAATCGGCTCGTCCGAAATATCCAAACGCTTCAGCAACGTCTTCGCCAGGCAGTCTTCCTCCTCGCTGGCCTGACTTCCGTCCGTCGCCTCCGGAAAAATCTTCGCCAGTTCCAACAAATACTTCACCGGCGCCAGTTGACCCTTCTTTCCCTCATCGATCGCCGCTCGGGCCATCGTCGCCGCCTCCGATTCCACCATGCGTGAGATGTCCTTCCGCACCTCCGCCGGATTCAACTCTTTCTTGCTCTTCTTCGAAACACTTTTCTTCGCCGCCTTCTTCTTCGTACCCTTGCTCTTCGCCTTTTTCTTGATCATCGCCCCATGCCCGGTTCCCCTGATTTTTCCAACTTGGCTACAGAAGCGAATGGGCCCAGTCAGCATAAGTGTCATCCCGACCGGAGCATGTTCTTCTCGTAGGGAAGAACATGCGAAGTCGAGGGACCTGCTGTCTCCCGAGTGCCCCACCGCAGTCTGCCGTTATCACGTCCCAAAAACACCGAGGGCGCACCATAAGGCGCGCCCTCTCTCAGCGATTTCTTCGTTTTCAACTCTCTATTTAAAGAATAGCAAATTGCTAAGGGTAAACCGGAAAAAAATTAAAATTTATATTTCCCATCCTCACAATCACTTGCGCGACTTGGTCCCGATTTACCCACTTGACAAGATTCTTTTCAGAAAAAAACCATTCGCCAATGCCACACTCATAAGCCCCGAGGCGAAAAAGCGGCAGCCTCGGGTGGAAGAGCGGCAGCCCCGGGGTGGAAGAGCGGCCCTTCAGGGCCGCGTAAAGCATCCCTGTCCGTGCGGGCTTTAGCCCGCTGGTCGTTCTTCGCCCCAAAAAACGAGAGCGCACCCAAAGGTGCGCTCTCCACAGCAAGAATTCCGTTTCTCACTCTCTAATTCAAGATTATCAAATTGCCTGGGGTAAACCGGAAATTTTTCAAACTTTATATTTCCCTTCCTCGCAATCACTTGCGGAGAAAGGACCGTTTTTACCCCCTTGACAAGAATTCGTCGGCGCTCGCTCCATCCTCTCCATCAGCCCCACCTCCATCAGAATTTCACCCAATACATCCAGCACGATCGGAATATACGTTCGCACTGTCCTTTCGTTGCAATTCAGCAACCTGCCAGTCGCTGCCTGGTCATGCTCCTGTAAAACATGCCGCGCAATCAACTGCCGCGAAAATTCGTCCAGTCGTTTCAGGCACTTCTCCATGTCATGCACGAAGATCACGCGATCCTCAAACGTCACCACCGTGTATGACGTCACCTTCGCCCGAAAAAACTCGCGCCCCAACAGTGACGGCATTCGCCCGGTTTCGATCGAGTACCGCATGTAACGCCGCAACAGTGCAATGGTTCGTCCCCGATAAGTCCGCCGCTCCCGCTCCCGATTCTCCTCCCCCTCCCTCTGCTGCCAACGCGACTCTTCCGCAGCCGCTTCCGATTGTTCCGGCGCAACCTCGGCCGCCTTCGCCGGAAACTGATGCGCCGGCAATGCTGGCCCAGGTGAAGCGGACACTCCTGTCCGCCGCTCTTCCGTAGAAGTTCGATCCTCTGATCGATCCCCTAAAGTCCCCTCCCGCCGCGAAAACATTCCTTCCGCGATTATTTCTGGCCGTTCCGCTTCTGCCAGGATTTGAATTTCCCAGTTCATGCCGTACCCCCCACCGCTTCCAGATCCCTCGAATCGATTCCTCTCGAATCAAGTTCGGCCAAATCGTCGTTTTCGATCTCTATTTCGTACTTTTCGATTTCTGTATGCGTACCCACCGGCAGGATCAGCCGCCCCGCTCTCTTCTTCGGAGCCGGCAAGTCCGCCACCTTGGCCTCGCACTTGTCGCAGTAGACCGTTCCCGCCCCGCTTTCTCGCACCCACAAGCCTCCGCAGTGCTCGCAATATTTCAATTCCATCGCCACTCCGTTCTTTCCTTCGTCATAACTTCTTTTCATCACCCCTCCAAGATTCGTGTGAACTGAAAACCTTCGCCTGCCTCTTTCGATCGTCCGCGCTCCCTCTCAAACAAAAAAAGCCCTGCGTCAGTCCCTCCGAGATCGCTGGGGCTGTACGCAGGGCTCGTTTTTGTTACGACGACCTGCCGAAGCTATTTAGTTTTGCGGAGCTCTACTCGCAACCCAACCCTTCTGTTTGCCGCCATCCCCCTCAGCTCTTAAAATTTGTGCGCTCTCGGTCCTCGGCTCGCCCGCTATGCCTTTGGTGAAAGTACCCTTCCTCATAGCCCGACTTGAGCACACGTCCGTTTTGCATCACCACGCTCACTCGCCCTGTGAATCCCAGCGATAACAGCAGGTTTTGCATCGATGCCGACAGCACTTCGGCCGACTTCACTTTCCTGCGAAACTCGCCGAAGTTCTTCTCCTCATTCGAGTTTTCCCCGTGATTCGTCATTGGCTTTCTACCGTGAGCATAGTGGCCTCTAGGATGTCGCGATCGTATAACTGTGAATTTTCTCAGTCAAGGTTGGATTCACCAACTCGAGCTGTGGAAAACTTTCTCGCTCGATGATTTTGATTTGTTATCCCGTTCAAACTCCTTTTTGGCACCGCGAACCCGCCCCGGACCTGCCCAATGCTCGCGTTCTTGGCAACGCGATAATCGTGCGCTGGCTCGCTTCCTTATCGAACCTTATGCACTTAGCAGCATGCTATATCCCGGTGCTATACTCCGGGCCATGAAGTTCAAAGTCCTGCAAAATAATCTCCGCAAAGTACTGTGGGAGCGCATCGATGCAGGCGAACTCACCGGACTCCGGCTCGCCGAACAGACCGGATTCAAGCAGGCCCACATCTCCAACTTCCTTAATCGCAAGCGCGGCCTAAGCCTCGAAGGCATGGACAAAGTGCTCTCCGTGCAGCATCTTTCCGTGCTCGACCTGCTCGATCCTGCCGAAGTCAACAAGCGCGCCTCCATCCTTCCCCCCAGCGGCGACGAATTTGAGAACGTCCCGCTCACCACTCCCGCCGTCGCAGCCACTCACCCGCTGATCGCCAGCATGCATGTCAAAGAAATCCTCAAGTTCAGAAAATCTTTCCTGCGCAAGCTGCGCGCCGAAACCGACGGCGATCGCTCCGGTTGGCGCCGCTTTGTCCTCATCCAGCTCGACGCCCGGGAAACCCTGAGCATGTCTCCCCGGCTCATGCCCGGAGCCACGCTTCTGCTCGACCGCCATTACAACTCACTTAAGGCATATCGCAAAGGCGATCTCAATATGTACGCTGTTCTGAAAAACGATACTTGCACGGTGAGATATGTCGAAGTCGTCAACAATCGTTTAATCTTGCGCCCCCACAGCCAGTCCTTTCCCATCGACTCAGTGAATATGAAAGAAGGCAAAACCGCGGCCGACTATCTGGTCGGCCGCATTTGCCAGATCGGATTGGAAGCTTAACTGGTAAGTTCGCGTCGGCGGGGAAGCACTGCGAGCCGGTCTTGTGTTTGGCCCCTTCCCGGCTCTGCCGGCTCACTTCGTGTCAGATGTGCCTTGCACCGTCATCGCCTGCGAGTCGTAGGAGTAGATGACCTGCTGAGTGTAGAACGTTTCTGTCGACCACCAGCCCAGCGCGGCGGCGAACATAAGCAGGAATGCAAGCCCTGACCACAGCCCCCATCGCTCCTTCCGCCAGTAGGTTCCATTGCTGTCGTTGGCCAGAATGTGTCGTCTCTGGGCGCCCTCTGACAGTTCCTGCGGACGTTTCCAAATTAGCCACGCTCCCGCGACACCGAGAAAGGCCAGAGTAAATTCCATGTAGGGCGGTTCGGAGGGCGAGCGTTCTTTAAAGTGGTTGAGGATGGCGAACCCTGCCACAATCACATACACAACGGGCACCGGCACGAGCGACCAGCGCAGCCATGGGTTTGCCCCGGCACGCCTGATTTTCGCGCCTAAAGCAAACAGGCACAGGGAAAATGCGATCAGGCCGTTGAAAGCGGCGCCGCGCAGCACCATCACCTGATCGTGCAATTGGCGCAGTCTCAGGGTGTCGTCCTCACCCTTCAGCAACAGCTGATTTTCCTGCAGGCCGAAAAGATCTTTCGCGGTTCCGTTCAAATAGTCTTCCTGTTGCTCGTTGCCGGCGAGCACCCACCAGCTCAGGATTTGGTCGCACAAATCCTCTCCCTGTTTTTTGAGCGTATAGACCTTTGCCTTGACCGAGTCATCCCCTTTTTTCCACTGCACCAAACTTTCATCGTCTTTGTGGTTGCAATAGACGCTGGTGTGAATTCGGTCTTCGGTCACGCCGAGGCGAAGCTGATGGGCGAAAAACTCATGTTGAAGATCGTCGTCGTTAAAAAAATCGAACGCGATGCGCGAGACGGCCGAGCCCAAGGTGTAGGTCATGGCAAACAAGAGCACCGCTGCCACGGGCTGCTCTTGATCTTTCACCCAATCCAGAATGGCCGGCAGGCGATACTCGCCTTCGGAAAAAAACAAATGAATGACCAGAATTATCCAGGGAAGCGCGAGTACTCCCACAATGGTGATATCGAACGCGATCGTAAGTGCGCCCAAGTGAATTAGATTCCTTCTCTGACTGATTTAATACCGCAGACTCAGGACTTCACGATTAAGTCCGTTGGGTAGAGCCCGGAAGCCGGAGTCTCTACCCAACGATTCCGCATTCTTCCAGCGCGAACTACTTCAATGCGTTCAACAGCTTTTGGCCATCCGGAGTTCCACAGCCGGTGCAGGGATCCCAGCCCGCTTTCGCCGCGAAGTTCCCCCCCCCGAGCATGCCGTCCGTATCGTTGTTCAAAGGCGTCGTCAGTCGTTGGCCGCCGGTCGTCGGTCGTTGGTCGTCGGCCGTTGGCCGTCGGTCGTTGGCCGTCGGTCGTCGGCCAACTGGCCGCATTGGCCAACGACCAACGGCCTGATGGCTAACGACTAGCGACTAACGACGAATGGTCAACGACCGACGACCGACGACCGACGACCAAGACTGCTCACTTCAAATCCGCCAGATCCTCCTTCAACTGCTGCATGCTGAAGCCTTCCGGCGTCGTCTTCTTGCCCGTGAGGTAGTCATTGCTCAGAATCGCGTAGGCCTCGTCGCAGTACGCTTCCCAGAAACCCCACGTCATGATCTGTAGTGCTCCCCAGGTCACAACCGTTACACCGCGAGCGTCGTAAGCCATCACCGGAACGGCGTGTCCTCCCCAGGAACCGGGCTTACCGTCGCCGGTCGTGCCTCCGGGCGGCACCGACCAGGGCTGATGATTCTGGGTCTGCGCTTGCGCGCTGATGGGCAACTGCACTCCGATATAGCAGCCTTCGAAGATGTACACCGAATCCATGATGTGGATGTGGTTGGCCGGTTCGAGCGCAACGTAGGCGCCGATCTTGTGGCCGGCAATGCCCGACTGCCGCCAGTAATTCAGCACATCGACTTCCTGGGCGCCATTGTCGTTAGCGCCGGTCACGGGATTGTAGCCAGTGATGGCGGAGTATGCCGCGACGATCTGCTTGTCGGTCGGTGTGACCATTTTCTTGCCGGCATTCGCGGTCCATTCCATGATCAGGTGGCCCGCAGCCGCACAGGTGCAGTCGCCAAGTTGATCGTTGTCCATCATGCCCCACGACGAGCCTACTTTCGCGGTGAGATCTGCGCTGGCGGGCGGCGTGGGCAGCGCCGGCGTCACATACGAGGCCAGCAGCAAAGTTCGCGGATCATGCCGGGCTACGCCTTTGCCCAGTTTCAGTTTGCGGGTATCGATGCGCGTGGGGTCTGATTTCATGGCGAGACCGGCGCGTGCGTCGGCATCGGAGCGATCCAACTTTCTGACAGCCATAGAGATCTCCTTTGGTGAGGGTCCAGAATTTATTTCAATTTGGAAAAAGCGACCGGCCGCTCGCCGAAACGCTTGCGACCGGCACACACTCGTTAATTATTGAGGGGAAGAAGTTGGGCGAATATTAGACCCGAATGCCGATGCGATCAAGCGAGATTGATAATTTGTTACGAAATCCGAACAGGATGGACGACGAAAGAGATCGAAACGGGAATGGGGCGGGTGAGTGAATTCCCGTGCCTTCGGTGGCGAAGGGGCTGTCTTTGCTATGCCTTGGCCTTCACCGAGTTCCCCTCGCCCGAAGGATTCCCTCTTGGATCCGAGTCACGAATTCAGGCAGGTGGCCCGCCATAACGTGTCGGACGGCAGGTCCAAACTCGTGTAACAGATTCATGCCCGCATCATTGCCGACGGTCGATCCGAAATCGCTGATTGGCTCCGAACCCGAGCGCAACCAATAGGGCCGGGAGGCGCTATGAGCCGCGACCGAAGTCGCTACTCGTAACAAATAGGAAGTGTTTAGTCTCCGCCGCCCAGTCTCGTCCCGCGGAAACAAGACGCTCGATGCCGCGTCGGTGGCCCGAGCAAGCATGCTATCGCTGTCCGATGGCCGATAGCGCGTATTCGAATTAATCAGCGAGGGATAAACATGTTTGCCGAAAAAGTCTGGCGATTCTTTGGGAGGAGCCGCCTCATACAGCCCGGGAAGGCGCGGCGGCAGTGCCATGCTGACATGAGTGATTTCGCTGGCGGCGACCTCCCTGGTGGTTACGGCTACCGCGTCCACAGCGCAAGGCAAGTGCGCCTCGTCGGCAACCCTTTCAAGGGCAAAGGATTGGGTTGCGATTTGCGCCGAGGGAGCATCGGGCAATGGAGCGCTCGGTCGCCGACTCTGGCCCACACTCGTGCACGCCATCAGGAGGCAAGAAAAAGTCAACCAGACCGGTGCAAAGTGTTTCACCATAGTTGCAATCCGAGGGCGTAAAACCCCGATTCCGTCCTCACAGCGTCCCAATTGCGCTGCCACTCCACCTGGAAAGTAGCAAGTCAACTGCCACTTTTCTGAGCCTGAGGGCCCACCCTTGGGTCTATGATTTCGTTGAGAAAACCTGTCCCCTAGGTTGCGGAGTACAGGAAAAATTTTGGCCAGTCGGGTGGAATTTTTTTCTTTAAGAAAGCAAGTCTAGCGCGGGAAAAGCGGGCTTCGGGCTTCAGACCTCAGATTTTAGATTTTAGATTTTGGTTTTCGGACTTCAGCCTTCGGACTCGGATGATACGGTACCCTAGGCCTAACACCCAAGACCCAGACCTTGCGATTGAAAACTAACCCCGGAAGATAACCTTCGGAGGCCTGATGTCTAACGTTCGAGATCCGACGCCCGATCCCCGACGCCTGCCGTTCGCTCTGCTATCATCGCAATCGGAGTCATCAGCATCATGGAACACCTCGACGACGAAGATTTCGAAGACCAACAAGTACCTGTCATTTCCGGAAGAGGAGAAGGCATTATGGAGGAAGGTCCGTCCAAAGGTTCAGGGGCCGCTCGCCGCAATGAAGATATTGCACTCGATCTCATGAAATTTGTTGCCATGACCACGGGATATGGCCGCACCACTTCGTCAGGCGTAGGATTTCAAGGCACCGGTTCCACGGCCAAACCCGAAGACTACGCCGATCACCTGCTCGAGCTGTACGGCAAGTGCCTGAGCGCGGTGGCGGCAAGAAAGTAAACGCAACGGACTGCAACCTCTTCCCCCAGAAGGTGGTGCAACCGAATGTCATCCAAGAATGCGCTGGCTGTCCTGCTGATTGCCGCGTGCGCAATTCCCTTTGCTTTCGGCCAGGTCAAAGCCGACGAGAAGCCATCCTCTGCTGCAACGGATTTCTCCAAGGAAGCCTACGTCATCGACAGGCTCCGCACTGCGATCATCGAAGAGGCGGACGGCAGCGGTTCGCGCGAACATAGCGCCGAGGTAAAGATCCTCGCGGACGCGGGGGTGAAGGCCTTCGCCGTTTTGAATTTTACCTATTCCAGCGCTAACGAAGTGGTTGACGTCGATTATGTGCGCGTCCGCAAGCCGGATGGTACCGTCGTGAAGACTCCCGACTACAACATCCAGGACCTGCCTGCGGATGTAACTCGCACTGCCCCTCTGTATAGCGACATCCACGAAAAACACGTTGCGGTGAAAGGCCTGGGTGTGGGCGACGTATTGGAATACCTGGTCCGCTTCCGCGTCGTCAAACCCGAAGTCCCCGGCCAATTCTGGTACGAGCATAACTTCAACAAGAACGCCATCGTGAAGGACGAGAAACTGGAACTGAGTGTCCCAGCAGAGAAGTACGTCAAAGTGGTCAGCCCCGACTTCAAGCCCGAGGTGAAAGATGCGGGCGGACGGCGGATCTATAGCTGGACCCATTCCAATCTCGAGGTCAAAGAAAAGGACCCGAACGAAATCCCGCGACGCATTCCCCCGAATCCATCCGTGCAGGTGACGACGTTTAAGAGTTGGGAGGAAGTGGGCGGCTGGTATGGAGGGTTGCAGAAAGAACCGCTGGAGGTTACTTCGGCGATCCAGGCCAAGGCCGCCGAACTCACCAAAGGATTGCGGAGCGACGACGAGAAGATTCGCGCCATCTACGCGTTCGTCTCGCTTCAGTTTCATTACATTGGCCTCGATTTCGGCATCGGACGCTACCAACCGCACGCCGCGGACGATGTTCTGGGAAACGGGTACGGTGACTGCAAAGACAAGCACACGCTGCTGGCCTCGCTGTTAAAAGCTGCGGGGATCGATGCCTGGCCCGCGCTCATCCACGCCACTCGCAAACTGGATCCGGAGGTGCCGTCGCCCGCGCAGTTCAATCATGTCATCACGGTTATCCCGAGTGGCGGCAAGTTCATCTGGCTCGATACCACACCAGAGGTTGCACCCTACGAGCTTTTGATCAGCGTTCTGCGCGACAAACAGGCGCTTGTGATCCCGACGAACCAAGCGCCTCTGCTGATGACGACGCCGCAGAACCCGCCGTTTCCGATGGAGCAGGAGTTTACCTCGTCCGGCAAGCTCGATGGCAACGGCACCTATACCGGGCACATTACACAGTCGTACCGTGGCGACACCGAAGTCCTGCTGCGAGCGGCATTCCGGCAGCTATCGGAGTCGCAGTGGAAGGACGCGGTACAGCGCTTCTCCTACGCCCTGAATTTTGGCGGAGACGTCAGCAACGTCAAGGTGTCGCCGCCCAATGAACTCGACAAGCCGTTCCAGATTTCCTACGACTACCTGCGCAAGAACTTCGGGGACTGGGACGACCGGAACACGAGCGCAGCGCTGCCGATGATGGGGCTGGAAGTGTCCAAGGATTCAAAAGTAAGAAAGCCGCAAGAGCCCCTGCTTCTGGGCATGCCGGGGAAGATTGTTTATCGCTCGCAAATGGAGTTGCCGCCGGGTTATTCGGTGGCGCCTCGGCCGCGCAGCCACGAAGTGGAAAGCTTTGCGCAATACACGGCCGACACCACGGTCGAAAATGGGGTGCTTAGGATTTCGCGTGAGTTGATCGTGAAGAATAGCGAAGTGCCGCTCAGCGATTGGGAGACTTATCGCAGGTTCGGTCGCGCGGTTTCCGACGATGAGCTGGCGTTGATGCCGGTGAAGAGTTCGGGCGGCTTTGGAACGACCGCAAAGAATGCGGGTTCCGCAAAGGACAACACGGAGGAAGCGGGCGACGTCGATGAGAACTTCCGGCGAGCCACCGATGCGTTACGGCGTCGCGACAATCAGCACGCCCAGGAATTGCTGGAAAAGGTCGTCGCCGCGCAACCGAAATACAAGGGGGCGCATTTCGAGCTTGGGGTTGTGCTGGTTTCTCTGAACAAGGTGAGCGAGGCGCTGGCCGAGTTTCACAAGGAGCAGGAGATTGCGCCCGACGACGTACGGGCCTATCAGGCTCCGGCGTTTTTCCTGAACGCGACCGGACACAAGGAAGATGCAATACAGGAATGGCGGAAACTGTTGAAGGCGGATCCGGAGAGTCACGACGCTGCGGTCAATCTAGGCCAGTTACTGTATCAGACCAAGAAATATCCAGAAGCGGCGGAGATGCTGGAGACGGCGCTCAAGGGTTCTCCCGAAAATCCTGGCGTGCAATCGGAGCTCGGACAGGCATATCTGAAGGCCGGGCAGACGGAAAAGGGCGTTACACATCTGAAGGCGGCAGCGGAAGAGAAAGGCGATCCGGCTATGCTCAACGATGTGGCCTACACACTGGCGGAGAACAAAGTCGAGCTCGCCCTGGCACAGCAATATGCCGAGAAAGCCGTAAAGAGTTTGGACGAGCAGATGCAGACAGCGGAAGCGGCCCACGACCTGCGCGCGTCATTCCAGGACCAGGGGCTGCGCGTGACCTACCAGTTGTCGTTGACCTGGGACACTCTGGGTTGGGTCTATTTCCAGCAAGGGGATGCGAAGCGGGCCGAGCCTTTCATTCGGGCCGCCTGGCTCCTGGGAGAAGAGGCTATCGTGGGTCAGCACCTAGGCGAGATTTACGAAAAGGAAAGCAAGACTCAACAGGCCGCACAGGAGTATTTATTCGCACTGACGGTATCGCATTTGCCGCCATCTGGGCCGCAGTCTGCATATCCTGGGTTTTCCCCGCCCAACGGCGATCTCACGCAATACCACGAGTTGACTGCGCGTTATAAGAAACTGACCGGCAAGGACCCTGCCCTGATCGACATCCATCGGCTGCCAAATGGGGAGTGGACCAAGACACCCGCCGAACAACTTCGTCATACCCGCGAGGTAAAACTCCCCAACACCGAGAAGCTAGCCGGCGCGGCGCAGTTTATCGTCACGTTCCGGCCGGAAACGGTCGAGTCGGCTGAATTCTCGAGTGGCGACGATGATCTGGAGCCTCTGGCGGATAAATTGAAAGTAGCCCATTATCCGCTGGAGTTTCCTCCGAGCAGCGGCGCTATCCTGGTGATGCGGGTCGACGTCAGTTGCCATTCCGACTCTGCCTGCATCGGGACGCTGGTCGTGCCGGTTCCGGTCCCGCAGCCATCCCACGCGCCCTTGTACACAGTTCCGAATTGATCCAAGCCGGTTAGCAGGCGAACGCGTTGCTCCCCGATCTGGACCTAGAAGAGCAGTGTCGATAGGCGCAAGATCCCTCACGCCGCAACCCTGGCTGTAGTCCCGAAGGCCATAAAAAACCGCGCCCTTTCGGGCGCGGTTCGCGGTTGCAACATAGTACCCAGGGGAGGGCTTCGCAACCGGCAACTTGGCAACGGAACTTAGTGTCTCTTGCCTTTCTTTTTCGCCTTTTTCGCGGGCCTGGCGGCTTTTTTCTTCGCCGGTTTCCTGGCAGCCTTCTTGGCTGGCTTCTTCGCCGCTTTCTTCGCTGCTTTCTTCTTCGCCGCAGGCTTGGCGGCTTTCTTTTTCGCTTTGGGCTTACCGCCGCCACCACTCGGTGGCGTGGGCTTGGGTGGCGCAGGCGCGGGAGTCGATGTGGATTCCGGCTCTGCGGGAGCCGGCGCGCCCGACTCTTCTTCCTCTTCTTCCTCTTCGAAATCTTCTTCCAGCGATTCGCTGTAAGCGCCGCTGTCGCCGAATTCCTCTTCGTCATCGCGTGCGTACAGAGTGGGATCGTTAAACGTCATTGCTCCTCCTGTCATTCAATGCGGCCAGATGCGGATGCGCCCTGGCAGCGGCACAAATAATTTAAAAGACCACCGGAACCTTTTGCTGAACGGCGCGCGATTATAGCACGACGCTCGGTGCTGCCTGCAAGGACCGCGGACACAGGTACAAAATTTGCTGCCCTTGGATCTTGGCGCCCTTTGGGGCATTTCTTAGGGTCCCCTGCGGTTACAAGGGTTTGATTCTTGTCATAAGCCAAAAGCAAGAAAATCTTAAACCGCACGGCGCGCCAAGAAATGCCGCAAAGAACGCAAAGACTTAGAAATCTCGACACTCCTGCTTACCAACTTGCTCGCTAACCTGTTATCACAGCGCACCCGGAAAAGGGAAGCAGAAAAGAAAGGAGGCGGAGAACGATCCGCCAGAGACGCAAAAAAACGGGAGCCGAAAACAGCTCCCGCTGAAAACGGCTCCCGCTTTGTTTTGGTTTTGCAGTTTATGGGGTACTTATGGCAGCGGAACTCCCGGCAGCACAGGTGTTCCCTCGACGCGAATCGCATCCAGCGCGGTAGGATCGAGTCCCAGGACTTTGAGAATGGTCGGCGCGACCTGCGCCGTCCCAACTCCGGAATAGACCGTTCTGGGTTTGAAGGTCGGATAGGACAGCAGCATCACGACATTGGTGTCGTCGTGGCCGAATCCGCCGTGCTCCTCCAGTTTCGCCGTGCTGCCGGAGTACGTAACTCCGATGTTCGGAGTCACGATGATGTCCGGCGTGCGCGGATCGTTAGTGGGGTTGTTGAAGTTCAGCCAGAGCGCTGGCCCGTAGAAGATCTGCCCGAGTCCGATTCCGGTGGTCATCGTGGGGTTCGCTTCGAGAATGCCGACGGCGGCGTCGGTATTGGCCGAACTGTTCAGCCACAGCAGCGAGACATCATCTTCTGTGGGGCCAATGCCGGTGGGGTTATTGGTTGACTCCGAGTACGGAATGTAGCCCGCATTGGAGAGCAGCGTGGCCGGTGAAGTGGCATTAATCAGCTGGGAGACGTAGCGGTTGGGATCGATGGGTGACTGGCCGTGTTTGGCCGTGATGATGATTAGCGTCGAATTGGAAAGCCCTTGTTTCTGTAGTTCGCTGACGAATGCCGCAATCGAGGCGTCGACGAACTGGAATTCCCCGAGCAGCGCCGGGGTGGGCGTGCCCTGGGCATCGAGATAGCCGCCGGTGGTGTTATTGCTGGCTTCAACGAGCTTTTGGCCCACGCTGAGCGCCTGGAAGTTCATGCCAAAGATGGTGGGAACCTTGGTTTGCTTGGTGCGGAGGTGGTTCCAGCCATCGATTTCGTTGAGGATCGCGTCGACTTTCAGCGTGTCGTAGCACTGAATGTTGGCGAAGCTGTTGGTCCAGGCGGTGAGGTCGGCGGTGTTGTCGACGATGTTGGTGCAGTTGACGCCGGTTGGCGTAACCACTCCGGGAAGTCCGACCACAGTCGAGTTGATTTCAGGAGCGTAGAAGTCGTCGAGCGTGCTGGGGCTGCCGCCGGAAGCGACAGAGCTGTAGGCCGGGTGCTTGTCGGACCAGGCTGCGTATCCGCCCGCGTTGTGAATCACGGTGAAGATGCTGTTGGCGCGGACGAATTCCCAGGGCCAAACCGGCTTGCAGCCGGTGCTGGGATCGCGAACCAGGTGCTTGGGATCGATCGAGGCAAAGCCGCCGTCGGTCAGCGACGCGCCGGGAGCGCCACCGTTCACTTTTGTCTTGTCGATGTCGATGCCTTCTTCGTACTCGGTCGTGGTACCCGTAGCCGACCCGTAGGGGGTGCAGGGGCCACCTGCCAAGCCGTTGCCGGTGGTCTCCTTGGGAGCCGAGAAATTCCGGGAATAAGCGACGTCATAGTAGACGCCGGTATACGCCGGGCTGCCGCCGGTGACGATCGCGGTCAGGCCCGGAAACGAATCCGAGGGCTTCGAGGTGCTGGCGGCGACGTAGTTGATTCCGGTCGTGCTCAGGGCGGCAAGGTTGGGGCAATAGGGTTGACCGTTGTTGGTGGTGGTAATGCCATTGGCGCAGTTCAGTAAATCAACCGCGTGCATACCATCGACGCTGATGAGGAGCACATGCTGAATGGGATTGGAGGGTTGCTTTTGGCTGGATTGTTGGGCAAGCGCTGACGAGGACGCGAGCAGAAGAACGACGGCGGACGCGCCGACACTGAGTCCGCGAGAGAAAGTCATGGTGGGTTCCTCCTGAAGATTTGACAGATGCTTTTACGAGGATTAGCAAAGCCAAATGAAAGGAAAGTGACTGCAAGATGAACGCGGGGTAAAAAAACAAATATTCGAGGGGGCTTAATACCCGTTGCAGGCGTGAACCATGAAGGCCATGAACGTTCGCGAAGTCAAACCAAGGAAGTCAAACCAAGAAAGAACGCGACGGCCTTCGTGTACTTCGTAGTTTTGGCGCTTCCGGTGGATCTCGTCCCGTTCAGCGAGCGGCTTGCACGATCAGAATCATTCCCGGCCGGATCACGGCTACGTTGCGGTTGTCGCGCTTGAGAGCGGCGACGGTAGTGCGGTAGGCGTTGGCGATGGAGTAGAGCGTTTCTCCGCTCCTCACTTTGTGGTGAACGACTGCGGCCACCACCGGCACCCGTTCAATTTGCGCCGACTTCGTGGCCGGGGCCTTGGTCACAGCGGTCTCGGCGGGTTTGGTTACTACGCCCGGATGTTTCGCCTTGGAACGAGTTGAGGCTACTTCCGGCTCGTGCGCGGACGGCGAAACCGGCAGATGCAGGGCCAGCACTTTGCGTCCGCGAAGGCTGTCGCCGTGGATGCCGTTCCAGCGGCGCAGCATCTGCGGCGAAATGCCGAAATTATCGGCGACGGTTTCGACCGTGTCCCCCGCATGAACTTTGTAACGCGTGATGCGGCGGGCGTAGGTTGCCGTGTCGCTGGTCGGATGCTTGCCGGGTGTGACCGGGATGACCAACTGCGCATCGGCTTCCAGTTCGGTGCCCTCAAGATGATTCGCCGCGACGATGGACTTGGGCGTGGTGTGATAAGTTCGCGCCAGCGAGGCGAGCGTGTCGCCGGAGCGAACCGTGTGATAGCGCCACCACAGCCGCATGTCGGCCGGGATCGACGCGACGGCGGTTTCGTATTGATCTTTCGTTCCGGCAGGCAGGTGCAGCTCAAACGGGCCTTCGCGCGGCGTGGTCATGCGCAGCAGACTGGGATTTAGGTCTTCCAGTTGATCCGGCGTAGAACCCACGCACTCTGCGACCAAGCGTAAGTCTACGGGGTAGTTAATCGTGACAGCATCGTAATCCGCCGGATGCTCCATGGCCACGCCATCCAACCCATACTGCGAAGGATTTTTGGCCATGATGGTCACGGCCAGAATAATGGGCACATAGTTGCGCGTCTCCTTGGGCAGAACGTTGCGGCGGTAGAGCTCCCAGAAGTCGGCATAGCCGGTGCGCTTCACGGCCGCCTGCACCGTGCCCGGCCCGGAGTTGTAGGCTGCCATGGCGAGATACCAATCGCCGAACTGGTTGTAGAGATCTTTCAGGTGGTGGGCGGCGGCGCGAGTCGATTTCTCGGGATCCTGGCGGTCGTCGACCCACATGTTGTGGTGCAGACCGTAGCCGCGTCCGCGGGAGGCCATGAACTGCCAGATGCCGCGGGCGCCCGCGCGTGAAACTGCAAGCGGATGGAATCCGGACTCGGCCTGCGCGAGGTAGATCAAATCCTGCGGAAGGCCTTCCTGCTTCAACGTGGAGACGATCATGTCGTGATAGCGGCCCGAGCGGGCAAAGGCGTGCTCGAAGGTGCCGCGTCCGCGACCCGAGAAGTAAGTGATGTAGCCGGCGACCTGATCGGTCATCATCAGGGGCAGGTCGGAGTGCATGTTCTTGATTTCGGCTTGCGCTTTGGCCTTTACCCCGGCATCGGGCGCGGGCGTGATACCGTTGGTCTCGTCGATGGGCGCCGGCTCGGTCTTCTGCTGGGCTTCTTGGGACGAATCCTGCGGCGAGTCAGCTTCCGCAGTGCCGCCGGGATAGAGCTTGTTGACGCCTTCAACGATGTGATCGAATTCGGTTTGCAGCCGTTCATCGGAACGGACATCGAGATTGCTGCCCAGCAGGGAGTTCAGTGCGTTGTCGAAATTCTGCCTGGCTTCTTCAACTTTGCCCGCCTGATAGTTGGCCAGGCCGAGCTGATATTCCTTTTCCACGCGGGCGATCAGATCGGCAACCGGGTCGGAGGGTGAGACGGTGTCCGATAGCGGTGTTTGTGCAGCGGATGGAGATTCCGCAGAGGCTGGCCGCTCGGCGGCAGCATTTTGCTGTTGAGCGGCCTTTACTGAGGGTGCTGGGTTCTGCGCCGAAGGCGACGCGGGCTTAAGCGCAGGTGCGGTCGCTGGCGGCAGAAGCGAGACCGGTTTCTGCGCCGTTTGACAGGCGATGCCCGCGGAAATCAGGATGGCCAGCAGGGCGGTCCGGACATAGAGGTTTCCAAATCGCATAGTGCGCTTAGGTAAGATGCGCGACCTCGCCTGGAGGTTAACGCCCGGTGAATTCTACCAAAAATCGTACCCGCAGACGGGACTAAGGTCAATCGTTGAGCGGCAATGGCGTGGTTACCTTCGGCACGTTACTTCGGGCGTCGGGCTTCAGACCTCGGACCTTGAGGCCGAACCAATTTCGCAGGCCTCCGATTGAGACTGCAGATCCATCGTCGTCGTGATCAACTCGTCGTCGTGATGCATCCTCAGCGGTGAAGCATCAAGCCCGAGGTCCAAGGTACAAGGTCCGATCGAATGGCGCCAATAGGCCGATGCCTGCTTTTACACTCGCCAATAATCCGGGCGCCAGTTCTGGATCGCTTTTTTGATGTCGGCGCGGGATAGCTTCTCATTGAGCGCCCGTTCGGCCAGGTTCGGGAGTTCGGCGTCGGAGGCGAAACGCAGGGCGCAGAGCTGGTCCTCGGTAATTTGCGGAATGCGCGAGCGCAAGGGCTCGGGCAGTAACTGCATCAGGCGCAGGCGCTCTTCGAGGCGGATGACGCGATCCTGCACCTTCAGCGGATAGGCCCGCAATTTGAACACCAGGACCAGGAAGGCGCTCGCCAGCAGTATCAGCAGGAACGCGTGAAAGTTATCCCGGAAGTCGCTGTGCGTCAGATGCGCGAAAAAGTGAATCAGGGTCAGAATCAGCCCCAATACGAAAACTGGAGCAAGGAAGAAGTGAAACAGCGGATCCCAGCGGGTATGGCGCGCGAACGACTGCGGCTCGGATTCGGCCATAGTAGGACTCCTGCGAAAAGACGAGCCAGTGTAGCAGAGTCGGCGGCAGGGCACCGGCGATGCCTTGACCGGCGTGGCCGGGTTCCGAAAGCTTGAACCACCAAGGCTCGAACCGCCACGACGAAAATGGAAAAACTGCCGGCCAACGGCGTTGGCCGGCATCCCGCGTCTGAAGACGAAATTAATTCTTCGTCAGTTTGTAAATCAAGCCGGTTCGGTTCGTGCCGCATAGAGAGCACGATCCGTAGAGGTTGCCAGCTTTGTCCATGACCACACCGCTGGAGGAAATTTGATCGGCTGTCCCGGTAAACAAGACCGTTTCAGTTCCTTCGGGAGTTACCTTGTACACGATCTGAGAGCCATCGATAGTTTGGGTTGTGTTGTACAGGTTGTCTGAGGAATCCAGGACGGGAGTGCCCTCGTTCGACTGCTGGAAACCATAGCCGGAGGGTAAAGTGTAGATCATCGAGAAAGCGCCCGCTGCGCTGATCTCATACACTCCTCCGCCACTTTGAAATACAGGTCCCTCGATGCCGAATAGATTCCCGGCCGAGTCGAGTACGGGTCCGCCCTCTGCTCCGTCAGGAGAGGTGAAGGTGTGAAGCACCACCATTCCGCCGGTCGGGGAAAATGAGAAGACGTTTCCTGGCGGAGTGCCAATCCCGCCACCACCCACGGTCGCTCCGAAGAATCCGCCTGCCGAATTGGGAACTAATTGGCCAACCGGACTGTTCGGCTCGGCTGAGCACTGACCCTTGCACCAGTTGTAGAGGATCGAAAAGACACCCTGGGGCGTGAGCTCAAAAATATTGCCGCCGTCGGAATAAAACTGGATGTAGTCGTAGGCATATCCGTAGATGTTGCCGGTCGAATCCAGAGTTACCCCGCCCGCGGGCAAACTATAAATTTGGCCCGGGTTCGGAAAGCTGTACAATACCCTCTCAACACCGCTGGGCGACAGCCTAAAGATCGTGCCTGTGCCATGAGCGCCGCCTGCGATGGTGGTGCCGTAGATGTTTCCTTTGGCGTCGCGGGTCAGGGTCCCGATTGGACTCTTGCCATCGTTGCCGTTGCCGAAACTGTGTAAGACGGTCACTACGCCCGCCGGCGTGACCTTGTAGACCGTGCCATCGCCACCGTCGGTCCCGTAGATACCGCCATATCGGCTAGTGCCGTAGAGGTTGCCCTCGGCGTCGATGATCAGACTGACGGCGGCGAACGGGCCCTCCGTCGCGGGAAAATCAGCCAGGGTAGAGTAAGTGTAAGTCTGCGCCGCTGCCAGGGTTGGCAAAAACACGACTGGCAACAACACGAATAGCAGCAATGTTCTGGCTCGCATGAGTGAACTCCTGATGTGACATTGACGAAGGGCGCGGGGCACGTCGGGGAGGGACGCCAGTCTATCACACGCGTGCTGCTCCACCCCGGTTTCTTCTCGTCCGTCATCGTTTTAGGATTTCGCCTGTACAATCCCTAGCCGGGAGAATCCTCCCCTTAGATAGCGAATCGAATCTTTCATGAAGGCCATTCAAGTCAAACAACCGGGAGGTCCGGAGGCGATGGAACTGGCGGAGTTGCCCGTTCCGCAAGCAAAGGCGAATGAGGCGGTCGTAAAGCTGGCCGCTTCGGGCGTGAACTTTATCGATGTGTACTTTCGCGAGGGGCGTTACAAGGCGGTCCTGCCGCTGATCTTGGGACAAGAAGGCGCGGGCACAGTCGTCGCTGTGGGCGTCGACGTAACGGCGGTGAAAGTGGGCGATCGCGTGGCCTGGAGTGGTCTGCTGGGCTCTTATGCGGAATATGCCGCCGTACAAGCCGACCGTTTGGTTTCGATTCCTGCGGGAGTGACCGAGCACCAAGCGGCGGCCGCCATGTTGCAAGGGATGACAGCGCACTACTTATCTCATTCAACGTATCCTCTGAAGAGCGGTGAGACGGCACTCGTGCATGCCGCAGCCGGCGGCGTGGGATTGCTGCTGACGCAGATGGCGCACAACATTGGCGCACGCGTGATTGCTACGGTCTCGACCGAGGAGAAGGCTAAACTCGCGCGTGAAGCGGGAGCCGATGAAGTCATTCTCTATACGCAGTCCGATTTTGAAGCGGAAACCAAGCGCCTGACCGGCGGTAAAGGCGTAGATGTGGTTTACGACTCGGTGGGCAAGACGACTTTTGAAAAAGGGCTGAACGTTTTGCGTCCGCGCGGCATGATGGTGCTGTTCGGCGGCTCGAGCGGAGCGGTGCCGCCGTTCGATCTGATTACGCTGTCGCAGAAAGGATCGCTGTACGTGACGCGGCCCTCGCTGGGAAACTATATAGCGATGCGGGAGGAGTTGGTGGAGCGGTCGAGCGCGGTGTTCGGCATGATCGCCTCTGGCAAACTTAAGCTGCGGATCGAGCACACCTATCCGCTGGCGGAAGTACAGCGGGCACACCGCGATCTGGAAGCACGAAAGACGACCGGGAAGCTCTTGCTGATACCGTAGCGCCGCCGTCCCGGCGGCTGTCGCGGGGGCGTCTCGCCCGCGCAGCGTTCGGCGATTGTCCGCCTAAGCTTTTGGAGTTCGGTTAATGCTTTGAAGTTTCTTTTCTTGCGGCGCGGCGGGCGGGTCGCCCGCCGGACAGCCGCCGGGACGGCGGCGCTACATTTAAATCAAACGATACGAAGGTTGGGAAAATCCTGGCTATAGCGCCTTGCATCGAGAGTCATCAGGCGATCGGCGCGCAGTAGAGCATGCGCTCCAACGATAAAATCGACCAGTAGACGTTTAGCGGGATCGCCTCCGGAGCGTCGTCGTCGCTCGGCGTAGGCCGCGAAACTAGTAGCTACTTGGCGCCAGACGATCTCCTCTAGGTCGAAATCAACCACGATGCCCGTCTCCCTAAGAAACTGCTCTACGCCGTCCGGCGACATCAACGGATGCGCCAGCAATTCCACAAACACTGGGGCACAAATGATCAGACTTCCCAGCATGCGAGCCTCACCGAGAAAGGTCGAAATGCGGTAAGCGGTAGGTTCACTAGACCACAGCGCAGACAACACGTTGGTGTCGAGAGCCGTCCTCACTTGCGGCGGCGACGGCTGCGCGCATCATCGTCGCGCAGATCCTTCTCGCTCTCGCGCAAATCTTCATCGCGCAAGTCTTGGCGCCGCGCGTCATCATCGCGCAGGTCGGAAATCCAGGCGTTGATTTCTTTTTGCCCGCCGGGGAATGTGCCAAGAATTCCGCGATATTTTTCGAAAGGGTTCGGCCCAGTACGAGCAGGTCGAATCACCGTGCGCTCCCCTTCGATCACGAACTCGACGCGATCCCCGGCAGCAAGACCGAGACGATGGCGAATCTCTTGGGGGACGGTAACTTGTCCCTTGCTACTGATTGTGCTGGAATAATTCATCTCTTTACTTCTTTACCATACGGTAAAGAATACCGAACCTTTACTGTGCAGTCAAGCCATTCGGATGCTATTTGCGCTCAGCGTTGCCGAGAGTAGTCTCGCACGTATGCTGGCACTTCTCTCCCCGCATCCAGTCGCGGGTCGCCGATCGGCTCTCCGGCCTTCATCTCCAGTGGAATGACTCCGGCCCAGGTGGGAAACGTGTAGTCTTCTTCGTCATCGACTGGTGGGCCGACGCGAACTTTCGCGGAGAATTCTTCGATGGGCACACGCAGCACCGAGGTCTGCTTTAACTCGCTCTGGTTGGGCTGGCGCGAGTCATCCCAGCGGCCGGGCAGAATGTGCTCGGACAAGATTCGCAGAGCCGCCAGCTTTTCTTCCGGGTCGCCCACCAGCGTTGCTTTCCCAAGGATCACCGCCGAGCGGTAGTTCATGGAATGATTGAAAACCGAGCGGGCGAGCACGAGCCCGTCGAGCAGCGTTACTGTGATGCAGACGGCGGCACCTTCTTTCATCTGCCGCAGCATGCGGCTCGCGGCCGAGCCATGAATGTAGAGGCTGGCGTCCTTGCGGCCATACGAAGTCGGGATTACGAACGGCTGGCCGTCGACGGCAAAACCAACGTGACAGAGAAAGCCTTCATCGAGGATTCTGTAAACGGCTTCGCGATCATAGATGGCGCGATGGGGCTCGCGAACCACACGCGTGCGCGCGCTGGGCATTTGAGTTTCAGACATATTTCTTAGACCTCGGGAAAAACTTCGGGCAAGCGCCAAGGACGGGTGAAGAGGAAGTGTAACAAAATCGGGCGGCGGGCTTCAGGCGTCAGACGTCGGGCATTCGGCTTCCGGCTTCCGATTGCAGAGGCTCTTGCTTGGGATGCCCTATTTTGTGCCGCAGGGACATCAAAATAGCCCGGCGTTTCGACGCCGAGGTTAGCGCGCTGGCGGTAGAACCGCGTCGCCGGGGTCTGAAGTCTGAAGTCTGAGGTCCGACGCCTGACGCCTGATTTTCCCTACCAGTTCACCTTCATGGCGAACTGGAACTGGCGCGGATCGTAGGCGGCGGTGGCTTGTCCGGCCATGCTGAACAATGGGCTGACCGCGGCCACGTTCATTTTATTGGCGATATTGAACATGTCGACGATCAGGTCTGTGCTGATGCGCTCGCCGAAATAAATTCGCTTGGAAATGCGCATATCGCCGAACGCCGTCCAGGGGGTGATGCCGGCGTTGCGGCCGAGATTGCCGTCGAGTTGAAGCAAGGTCGGAACCGTGTAGGGCGTTCCGGTTGCAGCGTTGGGAGTCACCAGAAAGCCGTTGATGCAGGGCTCCTGCAGCGTTCCGCTCGGCGAATACTTTGACTTGTAAGCCGTGCCGCAAGCCGGATTCACTGTAGTATTCGGACGGCCGGTTTCAGACGACAACTGAAAATTGTCGCCGTTGCCGGTGATGATGTTGAAGGGACGTCCGGAAGCAAGATCGAGCAGCGGAGCAAAAGTCCAGTCGCTGAGAACTTTGCCGGCGAATCCGCTACCCACCTTGGCCGTCTGGTACACGCCACTGAAGACGAAACGATGACGCTGATCGAACAGTGAAGTGGAGCGATCCAGGCTGGGGTAAAAACTATCCTCTGGCGTAAGAGTCGATTGCAGATCGGTGGAGTCGTCGATGGCGTGCGACCAGGTATAAGACGCCAGAAATTCGTAGTGATGGGCGAAGCGCTTGCGCAGGTTGGCGCTGAAGCCGTGATAGATCGAGCTGCCATTGGAATAGTTGGCGTCCATGTCGCCGAAGGGCACGCAGCCGCTATATGTGGGCGGGGTCGGATTGCAGTTCACGTTAAACCCGGGCTGAGTCGCCAACAGCGCCGTAGCCTGCGGAATGCACCCCGGTTCGACCACGCCGATGGATGGATTCAGTCCGCCCGGCCTGAAGTAGTTCACAAGGGCTGGATCCACGTACGGGTAGGGAGAAGTTGGCGTCCCTCCGGTGCTGCAGCCGCTGACCGTGAACGGGCTGGCAGGCGGACCGGGAGCGAGCGGATTGACCGATTGGAGGATGACCGCGTCGTAGTAGGCTGCCTCAAAGTTTCCCGTTAGCAAATCGCCGCGAATCGGGTTGGCGTTGATAGGGCGGTTCAGGTGCCGTCCTCCGTTGAAATTGTAGGCAAGACTCAGAGCGTAGCCGCCGCCGAGATCGCGTTCCAGCGTGAGGTTGGCCTGCTGCGAATATGCATAAACAAAGTTTTTCGACTGGGGATAGCCGAACGGCTGAAACGCGAGCGGCAGGAACGTGGAAAGGTTTAGATAATTCTGGTTGAGAAAAATTGACTGCGTCGGTGACGCAACACCGCAACCTGTGGCGGAAGTGCCGCACGAGAAGCGTTGCTGGTCGGGGGAATAGTTCAAGAGGCTCAGCGCAGCCGAGGTCGTAGCTGGCGAGCAGGGCGAAGCCGGAGACCCAGTCGCGGACGGGATCAGCCCCTGGAAGATTGTGATTGCATTCAGATTGCTCGGCTGGCCTGCGCCAGAGCAAGTGGAAGTTCCTGCAAAGGCCAACTGCCCGCTGGACGAACCGTCGGAGGCATCGCCCAGGAAATACAATCCCAACAACGGGTGATCATAAAACATGCCGTACGACGCGCGAATGACCGTCTTGCCGTTACCGGCCGGATCCCATGCTACGCCAAGGCGCGGCTGAATATTGTTGGTGTCGGTGTGGATTCCCTTTTGCAATCCGAGCAGGTTGTAGGCCGGAAGCGCCAGCCCCTGCGGCGCCGTAAACTTTGGTGGAATTTCCACGTCATAGCGCACGCCGTAGTTCAAAGTAATTCTCGGGCTCACGCGCCACGAATCCTGCCAGAACGCTCCGATGGGTATGTTCTTGAACGAATCGCTGGGACTGCCGATGCCCTGCACGAAGTCTCCGGGCACGCCGAAGCCAAAGGCCTGGACTGCGGAGAGGGACGGGATGATGTCCTGCACGGACTTGGGCAGAACACCATAGTCAGCCGAGGTCAGCGCGTTGCTCGCCGCCACGCTGCCAAAATCGTAAACGCCGCCATAGTTGACCGTGAAGATCGCGCTGATGGGAAGATAATTGACGTCACCGCCAAACTTCGTATTGTGGCGGCCGATGGTCCAGGAAAAATTGTCGGTGAACTGGTAGCGCTGCTCGACGCGTTGAATATATGAGTAAGGCTCGCGGCCGAAGTAGGCCACTCCGATGATGTTGACCGCCGGGTCCGATCCTCCGGGAATCTGCGTGTTGTAAAAATATGAAAGCCCGCGGCGGGCATACTGAAAGCGGAATTCGTTGATCTTGTTGTTGCTGATCGTCCAGGTGTCCTGGAACATGCCAGTTACGTCACGATAAGTCTGTTGCGAAGTGCGCGAGTAGGAGTTCTGCCCGAAGGGTTGGTCCTGCCCGCTGACTTCGATTCCGGTGACGGTGCTGGGACTAACATTGCCGCGGAAGGTCAGGCGATGATTGGTCCCGAGATTGTGGTCGATGCGGAGCGACCACAGGCTGGTTCCTTCAAAGACCGGAAAGTTGCCCATCTGCGAAGTGAGCGTTTGGTAGGAGGCGGGAATGAAACAGGGACCGGGCGGGGGGCAACTGCTGGGGAAACCAGAGAAATTCGAGAGTCCACCGAGCGTTAGAGCTTGCACCAAACCTGTGGGCCAGGCGCCGTTGACGGCCATGCCTGATGATGCTCCCGCGCCGGCCGCATAGGCGGCGACAGCATTGGCCACTTTTCCCGTTGGATCGGATGCCTCCGCGGTCAGCGTGATTGGATTGGTGAGAAATCCTACCTGGTCCGGCGTCAACTGCAACGTGCCGAAGGGTAGCCCCACATTCGTTGTGTCGAATGGCACAAGCCCAAAATTTCCCTGCCCGATCGACGAGAATCCGGTTTCATGCCGCCGCGTAATTTCGTAGGCGAAATAGAAAAACGTTTTATCTTTCTTGATCGGACCGCCGAAAGCGGCCCCGGCTTGCACGCGCGTATAGGCAGGATTCGGAACTGTGCTGAAGGGATTCACCGCCTGAAAATTACGATCGCGGAGATAGCCGAAGATGTCGCCATGGAAGGCGTTCGATCCCGAGCGCGTAATGATGTTCACTACGCCGCCGGCCGCGCGGCCGTATTCCGCCGCGTAACTGTTGGTAATGATCTGAAATTCCTGCACCGCCTCCTGCGAGACGGTGGAGCGCACGCCGTTCACCGAGTTGTCGGTGGCGTCGGCTCCATCGACGTTCACGAGATTCGAGCGCGCGCGCTGGCCGCTCATGTTGAGCCCGGATGTCGGGGCGGCGCCAGTGTTGGGTGCGTTGTCGCGCACGACCTGCGAATCGGTCAGCGTGAAGTTAATGTAGTTGCGCCCGTTGATCGGCAAATTGTCAATGCGGCGCTGCCCGATCGTGTCAGTCGTCGAACTGCGCGAGGTCTCGACCAACTCCGCCTGCGAACTGACTTCCACGACTTCCTTGCCGGTCAAAACCGATAGTGTGACCGGCAGCTCAACCAGTCCGCCCACCGTGATCACAACTCCTGTGCTCAGGATGCCGTTAAAGCCCGGCGCATCGATGGTGACGTTGTAAGTGCCCGGGGGCAGAAGACGAACGCTGTAGCCACCCTGGCCATCGCCGTTGGCGGTGCGCTCCAGGCCCTTGGCGGCGTCCCGCGCGGTTACGGTCGCATTCGCAACCAGGTTGCCCGCGGGATCCTTCACGGTAACGTGCAGATCGCCGGTCGCTACACCTCCCTGGCCAAAACAGATCACGGAAAGCAGCAGAAGACAAAAGCCCAAGCCGAATTTCGCAACGTGGATCGTTAAATTGCAAGTCATGAAATTGCAGGTCATGAAATTACGGGTCATAAGATTCTCCCTTGAACTCGCGAAGGCGAGCAGACGGCGGGATGACTCCCACGGCGGGTGGCCGATTCAATCACAAAGAAGTTTGGATCGCTTGGATAACCGCTGGTTTTTATAACAGAACGGCAAACGAAAACAAGTATGGAATGGGGAACAGCGATCTTTAAGAGAGGACCGCGACAACCGCGGCTTTCCCGGCTTAACGAAAGATTCAACGAAACCCATTCAAGCTGTAATCCTGATCACAGAGTCGCGGCAATGCGCAGCGGAACGGCTGGATTTTGCAATCTGCCGAGAAGCATGGCCGAGCCACTCAGTTGCTCGTAATCGTGAAGAATGGGAGCGGCCGCGAGGCCGAAGCCCGGCCAAGCCAGCGCAACATAAATTCTAAGCAGGGCAATCGCGGCGTTGCGGCGCAACAGAAGCGCGTTGTCGACGAGTCGCCGCGCGGCCTCGGCGGTTTGAGCATCCCCCGCTGTCTGGGCGGCTTGTCCCATCAGGACGAGGACTGCGGCATTTTGTCCCGCGGTTTGAACGTAGGCGGCCATGGCGCGCAGGCGTTGCCGCTGCACCAGGCGAAACTCCGCCGCAGGCAAGCGGCGGCGCAGATAATCGTCTTCCGCGGGATCGATCAGGTTGCGGAAAGCCTCCACATCAATGGTTTGAATCTTGCGGGCCAGGCCCGCGTCCGGCGAGACTTGCAGGCTGCGCGAGATCGTCACGCCAATGATGAAGATCAGGGCAAGAGCGGCGGCAATTACGAGAATAAGGGCCAGAGTCATGGATGAACGAGACGCTCCAATTCCCGGTTCAAAAGATCGAGGTCGTTTTCCGGCAACGGAACCGCGGACTTCGTTGCCGCTTTCGCAGGGACGAGCAAGTAGTAGAACCAGATCAGGACACAGGCGTGGTATGCCAACATGTTTAAGAAATCGAGAACTGGTCGCTTCGAGGCTGGCAGCCCGCTATTGGCAGCGACTGCCCAAGTCGCGAGATGTACACACGCTGAGACGGCCAGGCCAAGAGCGATTCCAAAGGTCGCCCGCATTCCACTAAGGCGGAAATACTTCAAGAACGCAAAAATGAAAACCAGCAGCCCTGACTCAATCAGGTAGATTGCCTGCTGCAGCAAGTGCGCACCGTTGACGATCCCGAACAGACTGTCTTGAGGGGCCCGCGACGCAGCGATAGAGGCGGTGAATACTAAAAAGATCCCAAAACTGCGAATGAGAATTTTGCCGTGTTTCGCAATAGAAGGATAAGGATCGAAGGCATGGGCAAAGATTTCCCCGATCAACGCAAACTTCAACAAGCCCTCGACCACTAGGCATGCCCAGAAGATGAGCCACCAAGTGTGAGGAGTCACTGACGGCATTACGTCGGCGGCATACGCGATAAGTTGCTCGATCGCGCTGATCACGGCAAAGGCAAAGAAAACCGGGTAGTCCGTGTACAGGCGGCGCTGCCACGACAGAAAGCCGAGGACGAGAAGTAGGATATTGGGCGCAACCCAGAGGTAGTGCCAGAGAATTGAGTGCGCCTGCAGCATGACGGTGTGACACTATACCCCGACTGGCTGCAGGCGGCAATGCAATCTTGATTCTTGTTCCGTTTTCGTAAGAAAGACAGGCCTCACGTTACGGCTTGCACAATGTGTTGCCACAATTAGTAGTGCCAGCGCCTCCATCGGCCCGGACTGCGGTGGGAATCACCAGTGTATTCAGCAAGAGGACAGCGGCTCCGAGCATCAATAGGATACGTTTCACGATTGTTTTCTCCTTGGAACTGCGAATTGGACCGTGATAGTTTCATGAGCACATTGGCGGGCGCAACGCGTTGAAAAACCTTTGAGCGTTCGGAATTCGTAACAAGATGACCCTGAAATCGGCTCTCCAGGACGTGAAAGAGACCACGCTGGCTGCCGTCGCCGGCCTGCTGGGAAAACTGGCATATCTGGCCTCCCTGCGCCGGCCCCAAGGCCGCTACGAACATTGGGGAATGGAGCACATCCACGGACCGGAATCCTCGGAACGCGCCCTCAAGACGGCCCACAGCGAAGTGGTAGCCGGGATCTTGCGAACGCCGCTTCCGGCGCTGGAGGGAGACTTAAACGAATCGAGCCGGGGCGGCGGAGTGGAAGCGCAAGCTTATGTCGAGCAATTGCGGGATCGCTTCGAAGATTTGCTGCCGGGGGAACGCGCGGATTCCCCCACCGCTCGCCACCTTAATTCAGTGCTGCTGGCGCTTTCGACCCTGGAGAAGCATCGAGGGCGTGCCACTCGGTCAATTTCATAGCCACGCCCACTACCTGGCCGAGCACCTCGGCTTCCTGCGGATGGCGGAGAATCCGCACCGGAACCGGAGAGAGAGGATGGGGCTGCAAAATAATTTCCTCGCGGCGCATGCTGCACCAGCAGCAGGTGTGGCCGTCGCGAGTCTCCACAAAATAAATCGGGCGCTCGTATTCCGAACGCCACGAACCCTCCACTACTTTATTTCTAGCCTCATCGACCTGGATGAAGCTGCCGGGAGGCAGAATCGGATACATGGTGAAGTCCTGAGTGCCGACGTAGCCGTAGGTAAAATCGCTATTGGCGAATTGCGCCAGATAGGCGACGGGAACCAGTCCCCACTGCTCGACCATGCGCCCGAGGTTGGTGGTGCGGCGCTCGTCAAAGCCAGGATCCATGCGCACCGGAACCTGTACCGACGACAACCCCGCGAGCGCGTCGGAGACGTGCGACTTCGGCGGCGAAACCAATCCGAGGTCGGCGGCCATCCGATTCAGGTCAACGCCATACCACGCCATCAGTTCGCGAATATCCCTCCGGTAAATGACCGACAAAGTGTAGAGCCGGAAAATGCTGGGCAAAATTCCTTTGGTTTCAATGTCGGACAAACGGCTGGGGGGAATGGAAAATTCCTCGTTGCGATATTTATCGGCAATGCATGCGCTCGAGTTCTCCACATCGCGCATGGTCAGGCCGAGCTTCTCGCGCAGGGTACGAAGGCTTTTTCCCGCGGGTAACATTGGGCGCGCCTCCAAAGAAAGTGGAGGAATCATACCAAAGAGAAAAGCAAATGTGATGCAGGATTTGTGCAAACGACTTCAGGTCTGCGTCTTGTTACGAAATCCGAACAGGCTGAGGCCCTTATCAGGAGCGCGGAATTGAGACTCCCTAGGCTTGGGACGCAGAGACGGTGCGCCAGCCACGCATTGTGGATTTCCAGCGCCTGTTCGGAATTCGTAACACTTGCGGTTCGACATAAGGATTTCCCCTGTGCCGCCTCCGCGGCAGAAACGTTGTCTGCCCCTCCGCTGGGGCGGAATATTACTCTTATCGCGGATAGATAGGTGGATGACATTTGTCACGCTCGCCGCGTGATGGATGGCACTGGTGCGCTCTTTTCCCTTGCCGCATGATGCCATTACTGGACGGGACGATATGACGATTCCCGTCCGACGGCGCGAAAGCCGCTGGGAGATTGAAAATGACCGCAACTTTAGAGCTTGCGCAGCACCGGCAAGCTATCGCCGAACCGGCGGATTCAGCATTGATCGTCGCCAGCCTGGATGGCGTAAACAAGAACTATGGAACCGTTCGGGCGCTGCGCGGAGTCGATTTTCGGGTGCGCGCGGGCGAAGTCGTGGCTCTGCTCGGTCCAAACGGGGCTGGCAAGACCACGGCCGTGAAGCTGCTTCTGGGATTGCTACAGCCGAACTCGGGGAAAGCCCGCGTTTTCGGCGGCGACCCCACGAATCCTGAAAACCGGATGAGAACCGGCGCTATGTTGCAAGTGGGACGGGTTCCGGAAACCCTCCGCGTCCGCGAGCACATCGATTTGTTTTCATCGTATTACCAGAGACCGATGGCGCCTGCGGAAATTCTCGCTGCCGCCGGTCTCGAGAAGCTGAGCGACCGCAAGTTTGGCGACCTTTCTGGCGGCCAGCGGCAGCGCGTGCTGTTTGCCCTGGCCATTTGTGGCGACCCGGACTTGCTGTTTCTCGATGAACCGACGGTCGGGCTCGACGTGGAAGCGCGCCGCATGTTGTGGGAGGAAATTCGCAAGATGGTCACACGCGGCAAAACCGTCCTGCTTACCACGCATTACTTGCAGGAGGCTGACGCTCTGGCCGACCGCGTCGCCGTCATCAATCAGGGCGAAATCATCGCCCAGGGAACACCGGCGGAGATCAAAGCCAAAACCGCCGGCAAGCGCATTCGCTGCATCACGAGCCTTAGCATTGGCGTTCTGCGACAAATTCCGGGCGTGACGGAAGTAAAGGAAGATCGCGAAGCGGTCGAACTTCACGCGGTCGAGGCCGAGTCGATCGTCCGCGAATTGTTGACGCGGGATGCTAGTCTTTCCGGCCTTGAGGTCAGCAGCGCCGGTCTCGAAGAGGCCTTTCTCGCGCTGACCCAGGACACAGCGCAAAATGGAAATCATTCCAAGTGAATGTCGACGTGAGCATAAAAGGTAAGCCAGCAAGTGCGCGAGCAAGAAGGAGAAGAGAATGAGTACCGCATCCATCGCATGGAACAACGAGCGAATCGAACGCACGCCGCGTCACACGGCCACCATTTATATGAAGGAAGCGAAGTATGAATTCTTAAAGAACCTTCGCCTCCGCATGTACACCGCGTCCGTGCTGAGCTTTCCAATCATGTTTTACGTATTGTTTGGCCTGGTACTCAATTCGCATCAGGCAATCGGAGGCACGTCGATCCCGGCGTACTTGATCGCAACCTATGGCACGTTTGGGGTGATGGGCGCCTCGCTGTTTGGAACTGCGGCGGGCCTGGCCTCTGACCGCGGGCTGGGGTGGCTGCAAGTGAAGCGCGCCAGCCCCATGCCGCCATTCGCCTACTTCACGGCCAAAGTCATCACCAGCATGACGTTCAGCATGATCATTGTGCTCGCGCTCTTCGCCCTTGGCGTTGGTTTGGGCGGCGTACGCATGCCGCTCGCCGATTTCGCCAGGCTGTTGGGAACGTTGGCCGCCGGTTCCTTGCCTTTTTCCGCATTGGGATTGGCTCTTGGATATTTCACCGGACCCAATTCGGCGCCGGCCACCATCAACCTTATTTATTTGCCGATGTCCTTCTGTAGCGGATTGTGGGTGCCGTTTATGTTCCTGCCAAAAGTTGTGCGGCAGATCGCGCACGCCCTGCCGCCTTATCACTTATCGCAACTGGCGCTGGGAGTCGTTGGCGCCGGACAGCATGAATCGAACACGGCGCATTGGGAAGTGCTCGCCGCGTTCACGATGATCTGCCTCGGCGTAGCGCGCATCGGCTTCCATCGCGATCAGGACAAAATGTACGGGTAAGGTTTGAGGTCTCAGAGTTTCAAGGTCTCAAGCACCCGTCGACTCTGAGAACCTTCAATCTGAAACTTTGTAACTTTGAAGCTGGGATTCTCACATGAGCGTGAATTCGAAAAAATCGGTGAGTTGGGCAGCTCTTCTAATTCTCTTCGGACTTATCGCCTTGTTCGGCGGCGTGAAGTCGCTCGCTGTACTGATTCCGGCGGCGCTTTTGGTCTGGTTCGCGGCCAAGCCTACCCTAAGAACTGGCCGAAATTGACCGCCAGGGAGAAAATAGTGGGATGCGAATACTGAGGTGAAATTACGGGAGGCAGAATAAAAGAATGCCGCTGATGGGGTTTGATCGAACATACGAGTGCGAATCGGCTGGTCCCTTGAAATTAAAACCTTGGAAGAAAATATTCAGGGACAGGGATCACGGCTGGAGTCCTTTGTTCTGGGTGGTCTATCTCGGCTTCTTCTTCATTGATCCGGTGATGAACCACGCCAGCCTTAGGTTATGGCTGGTGGATATTCTCGGCGCTCTTGTCTTTCTCGGTCTCTATTTTGGGTTGTTCGTGCTGGAACATCCTCGGGCTCTGGCGCACGTCGTCGGCATGATGGTGCTCGGGATCGTGTTTCTGCCCTTCAACAACGGCGGATGCACGTTCTTTATTTTCGCGGCTGCCATGTTGCCGTTTAGTGTGGATAGTCAGACTGCCGCTGTCGTGGGGTTACTCACGATTGGAGCCACGGGCGCCATCGAGGGATTGCTGCTGCATGTCCGCGGCTGGCAATTATTTTGGATAGCGCTCTTCCCCGTGTTCATCGGCGCGGGGAATACCTTTTTCGCCGAGCGCAACCGCATGAACCGCCGCCTGCGCAAGGCGAACGACGAAATCGAGCATCTGGCCAAGATGGCCGAGCGCGAGCGCATTGCGCGCGATCTGCACGATGTACTAGGGCACACGTTATCGGTGATCACATTGAAGTCGGAGCTTGCCGGCAAACTGATCGATCGCGATCCGCAGCGCGCCGGAAAAGAAATCCGCGAAGTGGAGCAGATTTCGCGGCAGGCTTTGACCGATGTGCGCGACGCCATTCGCGGATACCGTTCGCAAGGCCTGGTCGCGGAACTGGCGCAAGCCAAGACCACGCTCGAGACCGCCGGCCTGACCGTGCAGTGCGACGCGGCGAGCACGATGAAACTCCCAGCTGTGCAGGAAAGTGTGCTGTCGCTGGCGGTACGCGAGGCTGTCACCAACGTTGTCCGTCACGCGCAGGCCCGGAATTGCCGCTTGCGCCTGGAGCAGCAGAATGGTTCCTGCCGGCTGCAAATTCAGGATGATGGCGTGGGCACATCCAACGGCGAAGGCAACGGCCTGCGTGGCATGCGCGAACGCGTCGAGATGCTCGGTGGCAGCTTGAATCGCAGCACCGATTCCGGCACTACGCTCACCATCACGCTCCCCGTGAAAGAAATCGCGCCGAAGAACGAAGGTTTCCACCCTTGAATCCTCACTCCAGAGAAAGCGTCAAAGAAGGCCGTAAAACCATCCGCGTCGTTCTTGCCGAGGACCAGGGGATGGTGCTGGGCGCGCTCGCGGCGCTGCTGGAAATCGAAGGCGACATTTCCGTAATTGCCAGAGCGCGTAATGGCAAGGAAGCGCTGGAAGCCGTGCTCGCCAACAAGCCCGATGTCTTCATCACTGACATTGAAATGCCGCACCTGAGCGGCCTTGACGTGGCGGCAGAACTGAAGCGCCGGAAGACCGGCACACGCGTGGTCATCGTCACCACGTTCGCGCGCTCCGGATATTTGCGTCGCGCGCTGGAATCCGGAGCCTCCGGATATCTGCTGAAAGATATGCGCGCCGAAGAACTCGCCGACGCCGTCCGCCGCGTCCATCAGGGGCTGCGCGTGATTCATCCCGAGCTCGCGACCGAAGCGTGGGGCGAGATGGATCCGCTCACCGATCGCGAGCGCCAGGTATTGCGACTCGCCGGCGAAGGGATGGCCAGCTGCGACATCGCCGGCGAGTTAGGTTTGTCGGACGGCACGGTGCGAAATTATCTCTCCGAAGCGATCAGCAAACTGGGCGCGAGCAACCGGGTCGAAGCGGCCAGAATTGCGCGGACCAAGGGCTGGTTGTAAATCTGGTACGGGCGGACCAACCCTGACACATTCGGGTTGCGGCTTCGATTCTGAGAGGGAAAGTCTTAGGGACGTCCACGGATGGAACGGAAGATTATCGGGCGTTGCTGGAGCAAGCCCCGACAGAGGCGTATTAGTGGATGGGCTGCATGCCGGCTCGAGGAAAAGCGGCATTTGTATCGTGGAGACAAAGCCGCCGAAGGCGCAGCAGAATGAAGATGATTCCGGCGTTCAGCGCGAGGCCGCCCAGGCCATACTTGAACGCGTCCATTGCGGTTTGCCGGCTCTCGTCGGCGGGCGCGATTTCGCGGTAGACCTGCACCCGGGCGCGGCCTTTCATCTCCGGGAAAAAATAGATCGGAATCGATGTTCCGACGGGAACCTGCTCATCGAGTTCCGCCTGATTACGTGGCTTTTCATCCAGAAAAGGCACCAGATTCATCGTTTCGCGCTTGCCCTCGACGATGCCTTTGGCATAGATGTCTGTACCCTTACCGTGTCTCTGATAGTAGACCTCCTCGACCTGGAAGTCGCTGCGATGGTAGGTTGCGCCTTCGTATTGGTGCCAGCGCATCCAGGCATTCATAAAGATCGCAAGACCGAATACCAAGGTCGCAACGAAGGCAAGCGAGAGCAGCGCAATCAGGAGACTGAGAATGCGAAATAAAAATGGGCGCGAGACCGGCTGCTGGGAAACTTTGACGGCTGCTCTATTAGCCTGAAAGTGGCTGGACAATATTGTCGCCAGCAGGATCACTCCTCCAAAGATCACGATCATGAAGCGCGGAAAGTGGAAGATAACCATAAATATGGATGATACGGCGATCTGAAACAGTGCGATCCCGTACTTTGCGGCGGACGGCCGGACGGGCTTCGCTCCGCAGGCGGGGCACGCTGCTGCCGCATCCACCAGAACGACTCCGCACTTCGGACATGGGTGCGTGGATATCATCGCGTGGCGATTACAACACCGCGGGTTAGACGCCGCAATTGACCAAGGTAACCGGATTGTTGCATTGAACTTTCTTTAGCAGAAGCTTAAGAGTCGCGGAGGACGCCTGCGTCTTGCTTTTTCGTCGTTCTATACGCCCAAGCCATACGGGGTGTGTTGTGGGCGATGCCGATGTGGCCTGCGGGATTGAGCACAATGATTCCGCCGTGGCCGTTCAGGCGCTGCTTCAGATAGTTCATTGCTTCCTGTGCGGACCACTCCGGCAGATTGCCTGCGGAGATGCGGTCGGCGGTCCACTTGGCCAGCACCAGCTTCATGATGGGCTCGCCCCATCCGGTGGTCGAAACCGCGGCGCTTTCGTTGTTCGCGTAGCAGCCGCAGCCGATCAGCGAGGAGTCGCCGAGGCGTCCGGGAGCCTTGTTCAGAGTGCCTCCGGTCGAAGTGGCGGCGGCGATGCTGCCATTACAGTCGAGCGCGACGGCACCGACAGTGTCGTGTGAAATCGTGGGATCATGCGCGCCCTCGAACATTTCGCTTCCCATCGGGTGGCCCATTCTAGCCGCGTCTTTTGCCGCTAGAGTGGGGATGTTCGCCTGATATTCCCGCAGGCGCTCGACCTCGCGCGGAATAATTAGATCCTCGTTCCGGCACAGTTCAATGCCGTGCTCGGCGGCAAACCGCTCCGCACCTTCGGCCACAAAATAAACGTGCGGGCTCTCGCTGAGAATCTTGCGCGCGGCGCGCACGGGATTGCGCAAGCGCTCTACACAGCCCACGCCGCCGGTGCGAAGCGTGGCGCCGTCCATGATCAGGGCGTCGAGCTGCACTTTACCGTCGCGATTCAAGAAGCTGCCGCGGCCGGCGTCGAAGGTCTCGTCGTCTTCCATGATGACAACGGCTTCCTCGACGGCGTCGAGCGCGGAGCCGCCCCGCTCGAGCACGCGCCATCCCGCAGCCAGCGCGTTGGTCACACCCTGAATGTGGGCGTCAACCATGTCGTCGGGCATGGCCCACGCGCCGCCGTGAACGACAAGAACGGAATCAGTCGGCAAGAGTGGTCCTCAGAAATCGGGATGCGATGGGATAGGATAGCATTGAACGAGTCCATTGCATCGGAGTAAGGAGATGTACAATAAGGTAAGGAGCAAGCTTAAGATGCAGAAACAAGCGCGAATTACCAGCAAGGGGCAAATCACCGTGCCTCACGAAATCCGAAAGTTCCTGGGCGTAAAGCCTGGCGACCACCTCGTCTTCGAGACCAGCGGCGCCCGTGCCAATGTGCGCCCGGTCCGCAAGAAGAGCCCGTTTGCGCCGTATCGAGGAATAGGAAACGGAAATGGGGGCTCCGGCAGGAAGGCCATTCTGCGGGCAATCCGTGAACTTCGCGGCCAATGACTACCGTTGTAGACACTAACGTGATTGCTGCTCTTTGGGATCCCGACGATGCCCTGAATGCACGCTCGCAGGCTGCATTGGATACCGCCCTGGCGCGCGGGAGCATGGTCGTACCCGCGCCCGTTTATGCGGAATTGATGGCCTTTGCCGGACGTACTGAGTCATTTCTGGATGGATTCTTTCGCGAGACCAGCGTGAGGGTGGATTGGGAATTCGAAGAGCGCGTATGGCGGTTGGCTGGTGAAGCATTCCAGGCTTATGCAGCGCGACGGCGAAAACAGCGCGAAGACGGCCCACGCCGCATTCTCGCCGACTTCTTGATCGGCGCCTACGCCGCCAGGCACAACTGCTCGCTGCTAACCCTCGACGAAGGGCTTTATCGTGCCGCGTTCCCTGCCCTCAAAATTGTAACCACTTAGAAATGTCTGACTCATGCATCGGTTTCTACACAATCTTACGCGGCTTGGCCGGCGTTCAGCGAGGCTGGTGGGTCTTGCGTCCTCGTCCAGGTGTAGCGCATGCGGTGGATTACTGTGATTGTGCTTAGTACTGCGATTACCCATAGGACTGGGGCCATGCGGTTCAACAGAGCTCCGAGGATTACGAGGACCAGACGTTCGGGTCGCTCCATAAATCCCACGCGACACGAGGGGATCAGAGATTCGGCGCGGGCTCGGGTGTAGCTGACCATGATGGCGCTGATCATGACGAAGGCGGCGAGGACGACGTAGAAGAAGCGTCCGCCGCGGGCGTAGAAGACGAGCAGGCCCAAGAATTGAGAGGCGTCGCTGTAGCGGTCGACCACCGAATCGAAGAAGCCTCCGAAGCGAGTGACGCGGTTGGTGGCCCGGGCGACTTGGCCGTCGACCAGATCGAAGAAGCCGGAAAAGATAATCACCAGGCCGGCGTAAATGAACATGCGCTTCTGGTTGCTCGCGTTGGCCGAGCCGAACAGGATGGCGGCCCACGTGTTGACGACCAATCCCATGAAGGTTAGGACGTTGGGATTGATGCGGGAAAGCGCGAGCCAGCGGACGATGGTGTCGAGCAGAACTCCGCAGGCGCGGCCGAAGGCGCTGGTCCAACTAAGAGATGATCTGCTTGGAGATGGTCGGCTTGGGTTCGGCGAGCTGGCTGACATTAGGCTTCGGCCTCTTTCGGGGCTTCGCCGTTGATTTCGTCGTGGATGGTGCTCAGCTTCAGGATTTCGAGTTCGCGTTTGCCGTTGGGGGAGACGACGATGACTTCGTCCCCGACCTTTTTATTGAGAAGCGCGCGGCCGATGGGCGAGGTGGTGGAGATTTTTCCTGTGGCTACGTCGGATTCCTCGCTGGTCACGAGCTTGTACTCAATCTCCTCGTTCTTAGTATTGTCGAAAACTTTGATCGTAGAACCGAGGCCCACGCGGTCATGGGGAATGTTGTTCATGTTGATCATGGACAACTCGGCGAGGCGCTTGCCTAGCTGGCGAACGCGCGCCTTGACGAACTCCTGGCGCTGCTTGGCCATATGATATTCGGCGTTCTCGCTGAGATCGCCGAGCGCGGCGGCCTTTTTGATTTCCTTGGGAAGCTCGTGGATCAGTTCGTGTTCGAGCGCGTTGATCTCTTCCTGTAGTTTTCGTTTGATGAGCTCTGTCATTCATTAACCCACAACTTAGAGATTATAACCCCGCGTTGGCGGGACAGCAGCAGTTAAGACCGGATTAGAGCCGACCAAAGGGCACGGCCGGAAAGGATGTCATTCATAGCCGTTGAATCCAGGCCTGTCGATTCCGGGATTCTTCGTTCGACGTATAAATAGAGACGGGATCTTGCATCGAAACCAAGCCCGCTCAAATTAGAAATTAGGAGATATAGCAATGAGAGTCATGGTCATCGTAAAAGCAAACCGGGAGTCGGAGGCCGGCGTGCTGCCCAGCAAGGAACTGCTGACCCACATGGGGAAATATAACCAGGAGCTCGTAAAAGCTGGCATCATGCTCGCGGGCGACGGATTGCATCCTAGCTCGAAGGGCAAGAGGGTGAAGTTTTCAGGCGAGAAGCGGACCGTAATCGACGGGCCATTCGCCGAAACCAAAGAACTGATTGCCGGGTATTGGCTGTGGCAAGTGCGCTCGATTGACGAAGCGGTGGAGTGGCTGAAGCGGGCTCCGTTTGATGGTGGGACTGAAATCGAGATTCGTCCGGTGTTTGAGGCGGCGGATTTCGGCGAGAACCTGACGCCCGAGTTGAAGAAACAGGATCAACGGATGCGCGAACAGCTTGCAGAAAAAAAGTAACCGTAACAATGAGGTTACTCGAAATCTTGTGTCGAATTTAGGATTTCTGATTCGACGTATTCATAGAGCCGGGAACCCGAGGGCAAGCCACCGAACCGGCTCATCAATTAATTCTATCCCCTGAAGGAGAAAAACAATGCGGTTCCTAAGTATCTACAAAACAGTTGAGAGAAGCACCCCGCCGACCGCCGAAGAGATGGCGGCGATGGGCAAACTGATCGAAGAAGGAACGAACAAGGGCTGGCTGCTGAGCACCGAAGGCTGCCTGCCCAGCGCACAGGGCGCGCGGGTTCGACGGTCCAATGGCAAGCTGACTATTACGGACGGCCCGTTCACCGAGGCGAAGGAACTGGTGGGTGGGTTCGCCATCCTCAAGGCGAACTCCAAAGCAGAGGCGATCGAGCTGGCCCGCCAGTTCCTTCAGATTGCGGGAGATGGCGAGTGCGAATTGCGCCAGATCTACGAAGCGGGCATGGACGCTCCGTGCACCGGCCATACCGCCGAGGTTGCGCTCCAAGGTTGAAAAATGGTGTGATCGGTAGTGGTGAGTACTACCGAGACCCATCGCGCCATCGAGGCAGTGTGGAGGATCGAGTCGGCCCGGGTGATTGCCGGGCTGACTCGAATTGTCCACGATGTGGGCGTGGCCGAAGAGTTGGCCCAGGATGCTCTAGTGGCGGCTCTGGAGAAATGGCCGGAGTCGGGGATTCCGCAGAATCCGGGGGCCTGGCTCATGGGTACGGCGAAACATCGGGCCATCGATTTCCTTCGTCACAGTTCGCTGGTTGATCTTAAGCATGAGCATCTCGGTCGCGAGCTGGCGGAGCGGGAGATGGAGGTGCCGGACCTCGCGGCTGCCATGGATTACAACATCGGCGACGACATGCTGCGGCTGGTATTCATTGCTTGCCATCCGGTGCTTTCGACCGAAGCGCGAGTCGCGCTAACCCTGCGTTTGTTAGGCGGCCTGACTACGGCGGAGATTGCGCGCGCTTACCTGGTCGTCGAGCCCACGATGGCGCAGCGGATCGTTCGTGCGAAACGGACTCTTACCGACGCGCATGTTCCCTTCGAAGTGCCCCGCGGTTCCGAATTCACGTCTCGACTCTCGCCGGTGCTGCAAGTGATTTACCTCATTTTTAACGAGGGCTATTCGGCAACGGCCGGAGATGACTGGATGAGGCCCGCATTGTGCGAGGAGGCGCTGCGCCTAGGAAGGATTCTGGCGGGACTGGCGCCGAATGAGCCGGAGGTGCATGGACTGGTCGCGCTCATGGAAATCCAGGCATCGCGGGCGAGGGCGCGAGTGGATGCGGCGGGAGAACCCATTCTGCTGCTCGAACAGGATCGGGCACAGTGGGACCGGTTACTGATCGGGCGGGGGCTGGCGTCTCTCGAGCGTGCCGAGCAACTGACTGGAACGCGCGGACCTTATAGCATCCAGGCTGCGATCGCTGCATGTCACGCACGCGCCGTAAGCGCAGCAGATACCGACTGGGCTCGGATCGTGGCTTTGTATGAGGAACTCGCAACCATAGAGCCGTCGCCGGTGATTGAGTTGAATCGCGCTGTAGCCGCAGGAATGGCCTCTGGCCCGGCGGCTGGTCTGGCATTTGTCGATGCGCTAACGAACGATCCCGCGCTGGAGGGTTACCATCTGCTTCCAAGTGTGCGCGGAGATTTGCTTCGGAAGCTTGGACGCCTTAGTGAGGCGCGCGCCGAGTTCGCACGGGCAGCATCGCTGACCCGCAATACCCGGGAAAGAAATCTTCTTCTGGATCGTGCGCGCGCTTGCGAGGAGGGTTAGCATCCGGGAGTCGAGTTAAGCAGGAGCGTGGCGCGCTCTGTGTCCGGCCAAGACGGATCGTTACGCTTGGAATTCTGAGGCTTCGGGGAAGCGCAGCTTACATTTGGCCAAGGCGCTGGTGAGGATCTCTTCGACCTTGGACTCTTCGCAGTTGCGGGCCATGGCCAATTCGCTGACCAGCAGATAGCGGGCGCGTTCCAGCATTTTCTTCTCGCGGAACGAAAGCGGCTTGGCCTGATGCAGCGCGATCAGGTTCTTCAGGACGCTGGCGACCTCGAGCAACGAACCGGTGCGCATGCGCTCGGAATTTTCCTTGAAGCGGTCTTTCCAGTCGCCATTGCTGCCATTTTCACCGACAGAAAGGGCGTCCAGCACCTTCTGGATTTCGCCGTTGCGCACGACGCGGCGCAGGCCGACGCTGCCGGCGTTGTGGCACGGGACCATCACTTTCAGGCTGCTGGCTTTGATGTGCAGGAGGTAAAACTTCTCGATTGTGGCGCCGACGGAGCGGCTACTAATCTGCTCAATTACACCAACACCGTGATTGGGATACACCACCTTGTCGCCGATGTGGAAATTCAAGTCTGTCGCATTCATCTTTAGGCACCCATGCTTTTTACACCCGGGATAGGCGAAGGGTTCGAGGGGAAAGGCTTGCAACAATCCTAGCACTCATGCTACTCCCAAAATAAGCCGAAAAGCAAGGTCCCGGGGTGTGCATCCATCGCTATAGGCTTCGTTAAGCGATTGAAACATAAGGTTTTGGCCGGAACCGAAAATCGTGCGCTTATAATCAGGCCGTGGACTCAGGCGAAGAACAACCAATTTGGGACCAAATCGAAGAAGACTCTTCCCAAAGCCGAAAGCCGGTTGCTCTGCCAGCGGGACGGATTCTGGGTCTTGATGTCGGCGCACGCCGGATCGGCGTCGCGGTGTCTGATCCGCTGGGAATCACGGCGCAGGGTTTGGACACCTTGCAACGCAAAACCAAGCGCCATGACTTCGAATATTTGCAGCGCCTCATTCAGGAATATGACGTGCGGGAAATTGTGGTTGGGTTGCCCCTTCGCATGAGCGGCGCGGAAGGAATACAGTCCGACAAGATGCAGGTCTTCGCCGAAGACTTGCGCAAACGCTTTCGGCTTCCGGTGCATTTATGGGATGAACGGCTGACCTCGGCCGAAGCCAATCGGCTCCTGCGGGAAACGGATCTCTCGATCGAAAAGCGCGGCAAAGCCGTGGACCGGATGGCAGCGGTCTTGATCTTGCAGGGCTGGATGGAAGCGAGATCGGCTTCCGGCTCCCGGCTTCCGGGGGAGTAGTGCGGCGTCGGGCGTCAGGCGTCGGACTACGGACCTCGACTTCATGGCGAGTTCTCTACGCTGCTGAACGTCCCGACCCGTCGATTGGACGGATGGACTGGATCAGCAAATTCAGCATTCGACCAAGTTCAGCACAGAGGCCGATCACGATCTCCGCTCGCTGCTGAATGAGGAATCCTAACCTCTGCGCGATAAGGATTTGAGTCTCGAGTTCTAGAAGAGAGCCACGCGCTTGGCAAAAGAAATGCGCTCGGTCGCGATCCGTTAGCCGCCCTTTACCTTCAGCAATGTTGCTCGGTATGGAGACGGCTGCCCGTCGCATTTCGCTTACTAAGCCGTACAGTTCGTTCTTAGGAAATCCCTGACTTTCCGCGTAAATGCTGACAACTAAGTCCATAGCACGCTGCCACACTCTTAGATCTCGGTAGGATCCACTCATTCGGGCGCCTCGGCTGATCCGCAATACTGGCAGCTTGATTGCCACGCCGCAAGCACGGATATCACATTTGAGGCGATTGTTCCTCTGGATTTTCTAAGGTGCCCTAGGTCCGGGGTCTAAAGGTCCAAGGTCCGAAGTCTGAGGTCCTAGGCCTAACGCCTGATGCCCGGCGCCTGACGCCTGCTACTTCCCCCGCATCGCTTTCCGGTAGGCCGCTACATTCTTATTGTGTTCTTCCATCGAGCTCGCGAAGCGGTGGTGACCCTGGGCGTCGGCGACGAAGTAGTAATAGTCGCTTTGCGCGGGATGCATGGCGGCTTCGAGGGCGATCCGTCCGGGATTGCCGATCGGTCCGGGCGGCAGGCCGGGATGCCTGTAGGTATTGTAAGCAGATACGAACTGCATGTCGGCGTGGTGCAGCGCGCCCTGGTAAGTTCCGGCCAGAAGCTCGGCGTAGATGATGCTGGGGTCGGCGTCGAGGGCGATGTTTTTGGCCAGACGGTTGTAATAGACACTGGCAACAAGCGGGCGCTCTTCGGGTACGGCGGTTTCTTTTTCGACGATGGACGCCATGATCACCGTGCGCTCCACGGCAAAGGTATCGCCTGGCGTGATCTTCGGGTCATTCGGTTCATGGAGCGCGCGAATCGAGTCGCAGATCTGTTTGCTATTGGCATCTCCACCCGGAGCTTGAATCAGCCCGATTTGCTGCGCCACGATATGGAACTGACACACCATTGATGCAGCCATATCCCGCATCGTCATCATGCGAGTGAATTGATATGTGTCCGGAAAGAGATAGCCTTCGAGCGAGCGCGCCCCAGGAGCAATGCCGGAGATAAGCCCCGTTTCGTTTTGCGCGACCTTCACAAAGTCCTCGGCAGGCCCCAGACCGGCGGCCTCAATCGCGCGGGCAATATCGAACATGTTGAAGCCTTCAGGCACAACTACAGTGTGGAAGTAAACATCGCCCCGTCGCAGCCGTTTCTGGATTTCGATGATGTTGGCCGGCTTGTCGAAAAGATATTCGCCAGCCTTCAGGGACCTTCCGTGGTGCAGGTAGTGCCACAGCACGAAGGCCTCTTCGCTGCGGATGACGCCTGTCCTCTTCAATTCAGCGGCGATGCGGCGTATGGAATATCCCGGATGCAGCAGCACGAACGTCTGGCCGGCAGATTTGTCCAGAGATGGGTCGACGGGCGTCAGGACGGCCCAGGCGAACCAACCGGTAGCCCCAAAGATGGCAACCAAGATGAGCCAGAGGATCTTTTTCATATAACGGCGATCATAAAATGGTGCTGATAACTTCGCCTAGTTTAGATGATGCTCGGCTGGCCCATGACCTGACGACAGTGCGTCTGTCTTTAGTAAGCACTAGAAGTAAGCACTAGACAAGGAACTTCATTAGTACTTGATTCACTTTAGGATTCGCTCTGGAAGAACGCTGGAAGAACAATGACTGGAAGAACAGAACGCTGCAAGAAACAAGCGGAAACGGAAAAATGGGGGTGTCCGAAGAGTAGATAATTTCACAGGACACTCTGAAAACTGTCGCAGCCGGTCTTTGAACCCTTTCCAGCCCTGTATACTCAAATGGTTAAGAGGCATTCTTTTATCTTGATGAGACGTGATTCGGCTTTTTGGCTCGTAATCCTGTTTCTTGCAGCTCTCTCCACGAGTGGCTGCGTGTTTCGCACGCGCCCGGTCGAAGATAACTACTCGAAAGCACCGCTGAAGCAGTCGACGCAGCAGGGATTGATCGACAGCATCAATCAACAGGCGGAAACGATCCACTCGCTGAAGGCGACGGTTGACATCGATACGTCGGTGGGCGGACTCAAGAAAGGCCACGTCACCGACTACAAGGAAATCCGCGGCTATGTGCTGGCGCGCAAGCCGGATACACTCCATATGATCGGGCTGATGCCCGTGGTGCGCACCAAGGCCTTTGACATGGTGAGCGACGGGCAGGATTTCAAGCTGTGGATTCCGCCCAAGAACCGCTTCGTGATCGGCAAGAACGACGTTCCCACACCCAATACCGATCAGCCGATGGAAAATATTCGTCCGCAGAATATTTATGAAGCGCTGCTGATCCGGCGCATCGACGCGAATTCCGAGATTGCCGTGCTCGAGAACGGCTACGAAACTCTGCACGATGCCAAGGGACGGCGAATTCTTCAGGACGATTACGAGTTGACCGTGATTCAGAAGGCCGGGAGCGGATGGAAACTGGGGCGCAAGATCGTCTTCGGGCGCACCGATCTGAAGCCGCATCGGCAATACATTTATAGCGAAGACGGGACGGTGGCAACCGACGCGCGCTACGCCGAGTACAAGGATTTCGACGGCGTAAGCTTCCCTTCTCGCATTGAGATCTACCGGCCGCAGGAAGAATATGACATTACGCTGAACATGCTGAAGGTGGAAATTAACCAGCCGCTCACCGATGAACAGTTCACGCTGGAACAGCCGCCGGGAGCGATAGTCGTGCATCTGGACCGTCCGCAGTCGAGTCTGGTGATACCGGCGAGTGTGAAGCAGCAGAATTAGCATTCGGCATTCAGCGCCTTGGGCCTGCTGGTTATTTCCGCGGCAATCTTGAGCTTCAACGCCTGAGTGCTGAGTGCTTCCCCGTGATGAGTAAAATATGATGAACAAAATGGTGGTCGCCAACCTGGTGCACCGGCCGGCGCGGTCGCTGATCGCGACCAGCGCCATTGCTCTCGAAGTCACCATGATTCTGCTGGTTGTCGCCCTTTTCTATGGATTGCTCAATGGGTCGAAGGAGAGCCAGGAGGGCATCGGCTGGGATTTGACGGTGAATCCGCCCGGGTCGTCGGCGTTGATCGGTATGTCCGGAGCGCCGATTTCGGTGAAGGTGGGAGATGTGCTGCGCCGGGTTCCGCACGTGACCGTGGTTGCACCAGTGATCTGGTGGTTCAGTCAAAAGCCGCTCGAGATCGTTTATGGCATCGATCTTGAGAGCTACGAAAAGCTGCTGTATCCCAGGTTCCATTTTCTCGCGGGAGGGCCGTTTCAAACGGCAAACGACGTGATTGTGGACGATTACTATGCCGATCAAAACCACAAGAAGGTCGGGGATACAGTTGAGGTCCTCAACCACGACTTCCGAATTTGCGGCATTGTTCCACACGGCATCGGCGCCCGTAAATTTCTGCCAATTGCCACTATGGGAGAGTTGGTGGCGGCTGAAGGGCACGCATCCGCGTTTTACCTCAAGCTGGATAATCCGGCCAATGCCGGCCTGGTAACCAAAGCCATTGCGGAGACGCCGGGCATGGAGAAATATTCAGTGCGCTCGATGCAGGAATATCTTTCGATGATGACGCCGGATAATCTTCCGGGATTTGATATCGCCATCAATATCGTGATCGGGGTGGCGGTCGTGGTCGGCTTTCTGGTGATCTTTCAATCGATGTATACGGCGGTGATGGAGCGCACGCGCGAGATTGGAATTCTGAAATCCATTGGCGCCTCGAAGCTTTATATCGTCAATGTGGTGCTGCGCGAGACGATGCTGCTGGCCGTAGTAGGAATCATCGCTGGGATCATCATCAGCCTGGTGACGCGGCGCGTGATCATGATGGAAAGGCCGGTGCTGCGCCTGTTCTGGAGCAACCAGTGGGCGTTGCGGGCAGCACTGATTGCGGCTCTGGGGGCGCTGGCGGGAGCATTGTATCCGGCGCTGAAGGCGGCGCAGAGAGATCCGATCGACGCGCTGGCGTACGAATAATAATTCTATTTCTGCTTTGTCATCCTGAGGCGGGCGTTCTGTGGCGCCGAAGGATCTATGCATTTTGTTTGACCGAGCCAAATGCATAGATCCCTCGCGGCAAAGAACGCCGCTCAGGATGACAAAGGTTTATGTAAGGGCGGTTATTGTCCACCCAGATATTGCACGTGAACGTAGGTTCCTAGCCTCACGTTGTAGGCGAGATACCAGCCGTCGTGGTCGGGATCGTCGTAGATGACGATCTGATCGCTGTCCCAGAGCCAGTCGCCGCAATATCCGACGTCGAAAGGCGCGACACTGAAATAGAAGCCGCCGAACCAGAAGCGGCCGGGACCGCCTCCGCCGAGTCGCCATACGTGGCCCCGACCGAAGCCGCCGGTAAAGCGGCCATGCTCCCAGGGATGATCGAGGTGGAAGTCCACACCAGGGCGTGCGACATCATGGCCGACCCATTCGCCATTGTGGTGCACGTGCGGTGCATCGGGGTGGCCTTCGCGGTCGCGAAAAGTCTGGGGAGCAGGTCGGGCGGGTGCGCCGTGCATTGCCGGCGGACCATGTGGCGGAATGTATCCGCCGCCGACCGCGTGACCACCGCCTCCGCGGCTACCGTGCTGCGCGAAGGCGGGCAGGGAAAGGACGATGAATACTGCTATAGACAGTGTTAGAAACCGGGGGAGTTGTTTCATGTCGAACCTCCTATTAAAAATTACCACCAGCGTGGGGACCATTGCCAGTGCTGGCCGTCTCGAGTAGATTTCCGTCGGGGGTGCAACGCAGGCAGCGGTGCAACGCGGGCGGCGGTGCAACGCAGGCAATGATCAGCCGTTCTCTTATGGTCAGAAACCCTGTCGTTGTTAACTCTACGTTGACAATTCCTCGCAGATTTCGGTAGATTAAAGACTTGGTAGTCGTGTGGTTGCCCGCCTGATGCACTGGCGTCCTCGCTAGGGAATCAACGAGCGGTCTTCTTTCGCAGTCTTATTCAATCTTGGGAGATTTTATGTCTACGTATTTCCCCAAAGAGGGGGAAATTGTGCGCAAGTGGTATGTCGTGGATGCGGACGGGCAGACGCTCGGGCGCCTGGCTTCGCAGGTTGCGCGCGTCCTCATGGGTAAAGAAAACCCGCAGTATACGCCGTTTCTCGATACCGGCGATCACGTGATTGTGATCAACGCAGAGAAGATCAAAACCACCGGCGTGAAGGCCGAGCAGAAGAAATATCACCATTACACGGGATATCCCGGCGGTATTCGGACCGAAGAATACAGCAAGCGCTTGATTCGCAAGCCGGAAGCGATTATTGAAGATGCGGTACGGCGCATGCTGCCGAAGAACAAACTGGCGGCGCACATGCTATCGAAGTTGCAGGTGTACAAAGGCGATAAGCATCCGCATCAGGCGCAGAAGCCGGTGGATTTGAAGTTGGAAGTGAGGGTGGATAAGCCACGCAAAGTGGCAGTTTCGTAAGAGAGCAGATAAGCGGGAGATCGTTCGCTCCGCCTGAAAAGCGGCTGCGCTCAGGATGACAAGAGGTTAGGGAGTTTCGAGAAGAAATCACAGCTCGCTTCGGGCGATTCAAGCTAGAAGCTAAGAGCTAGGAGCTAGAAGCTAAAATGGCAGAACTGGTTCAATACTACGGAACGGGACGCCGCAAGACGGCGATTGCCCGGGTTTATTTGCGTCCGGGCAACGGCGATTTCAAGGTCAACGGTCGCGCTTTTGAAGAGTATTTCGTGACCCCGGCGCAGCGTTCGGCGGCGAAAGCGCCACTGGCTTCGTCGGAGACGGGCGCTTCGTTCAACATCATCGCCAGCGTATTGGGCGGCGGGGTGCGCGGCCAGGCCGACGCGGTGAAGTTGGGCATTGCGCGCGCCCTGATGCAGTTCAATGCGGAACTGCGCAAGAAGCTGAAAGGCGAGGGCTTCGTTAGCCGCGATTCGCGCGGCAAAGAACGCAAGAAGTACGGCCAGAAGGGCGCTCGCAAACGTTTCCAGTTCTCGAAACGGTAGCTGCGTCACCGTGGGCCGGGACCGAGGAGATTGAGATTCCTCGCTCAGGCTGAAAAGCGCCTCCGCTCGGAATGACCTTTTGTTTGGGTTGGTTTGGTTTGGGTTTAGCTGAGAGCTGACGGCTGATAGCTGACAGTTTGTTTTAGGTGTTCAATTCTTCTCGTGCCTCGCGGCGCGGGGACGGGAATGGCAATCGGAGGGAAGAGCAAGTTTCGACGTTTCAAGGTTTCAAAGTTTCAAAGATAAGCACTTTGAAACTTCGCAACCTTGAAACATTGAAGCTTGAACTCTAGAACTTCCGATGCAGACTAAAGAGGAGGTTCATTGGCTACTATCACCATGAAGGAGTTGCTCGAAGCGGGCGTTCACTTCGGGCATCAGACCAAGCGCTGGAATCCCAAGATGAAGGAATTCATCTTCGGAGAGCGCAACGGGATCTACATCATCGATCTGCAGAAGACGCTGAAGATGTTCAAAGAGGCGTCCAAGTTCGTGCAGGATCTGGCCAATGACGGCCGGATCGTACTGTTCGTCGGCACCAAGCGCCAGGCGCAGGACGCGATTGCCGAAGAAGCGCAGAAGTGCGGCATGTTCTACATCAACCAGCGCTGGCTGGGAGGACTGCTCACCAACTGGGTCACGGTGCAGAAATCGGTGAAGCGGCTGAAAGAACTCGACGAGATGGCCACGGATGGCCGCTACGAGTTGCTGCCCAAGAAAGAAGTCATCAAGCTCGAACGCGAGCGCAAGCATTTGCAGGCCAACCTGGCCGGCATCAAGAATATGAGCCGCCTGCCCGACGCGATCTTCGTAATCGACTCGAATAAGGAACAAATCGCTGTCAGAGAGGCGCGCAAGCTGGGCATTCCGGTGGTCGCCGTGGTCGACACCAATTGCGATCCCAGCGAAGTGGATTATGTGATTCCGGGCAACGACGATGCGCTGCGGGCGATCCGGCTGTTTACGTCGAAGATTTCGGAATCGATTGCCGAAGGCGCGCAATTGATGACCGACAAACAGGTCGCCGACATGCAGGCTGCCGCCGACGCGGCGCAGGTTGCAGCCGACGCCGCACCGGCCGAAGAAGTCACGCTGGGAATGGCCGACGAAGCGGGCGAAGACATCAGCATGGAAGAAGTGCTGGGTCCGGGAACGCACAAGAAGCCGGTGGCAACGGAAGAAGCAGAGTTGCCGAAGGTGGAGAGCCAGACGGTTTAAGAGCGGTCGTTGGTCCTCGGCCGTTGGTCGTCAGTCGTTGGTCGTGGCTTTGCCGATACAGAAATTCGGGCATTTTGAAATCAGACCCGCGCGGGTCGTTCTTCATAGATCGCCCGGCGCGGGTTTCAGTTTATAGGGTCAAAGAACGAAGTGGTGAAAAGGAATCATTTAGATTATGTCTACCATTGCCAGTCCCGAACCAAATGACAGCGGGCGTCCCAACATTTCGGCGGGACAAGTGAAAGATCTCCGGGAAAAAACCGGCGCTCCCATGATGGATTGCAAGCAAGCCTTGACGGAAGCCAAGGGCGATATGGAGCAGGCGGTCGTGATTCTGCGCAAAAAAGGCGTTTCGGTCGCGGCCAAGAAGGCGACACGCGTGACCAGCGAAGGATCGGTGGCGCAGTACATTCACGCCGGGGGCAAGATCGGCGTGCTCGTCGAAGTGAATTGCGAGAGCGACTTCGTGGCGCGCACTGATGACTTCAAGGAGCTGGTGCACGACATCGCGATGCACATCGCGGCCAGCGATCCGAAGTATGTCCGCAAAGAGGACGTTACGGCGGCGGATTTCGCGCGAGAAAAAGAAATCTTTCTGGCCCAGGCCCTTGCCAGCGGCAAGCCGGCCAACATCGCCGAGAAGATGGTTACCGGCAAGATGGAAAAGTTCTACGAGGAAGTGTGCCTGCTCGAGCAGCCCTTCATCAAAGACCAGACCATCTCGATCTCGCAGCTAATCGCTGCCAAGGTGGGTAAGCTGGGCGAGAACATCGCCGTGCGGCGCTTCGCGCGCTTTAAAGTAGGTGATGCGGGCGAAACCGTTGCCGTTACGAAGGCTACAGAACCTAAGGCTGAATAGGTCAGGGCGCCCTTCCGGCGCCCTTTTTTTCTGTTTGCATTTTCCTGACTCTCCGGTGCGTGGGCGAGACGCCCCCGCAACAGCCGGCGGGACGCCGGCGTTACTAACTTCGCTGCTAGACTGATATCTCATGACGACTCCTACCCCTGCCTTCAAACGAATCCTGCTCAAGATTTCCGGTGAGGCGCTCGCGGCCAATCAGGGCTTTGGCGTCGATACGGCACGCATCCACGAAGTCGCGGCGGAACTGGCGGACGTTCACAAGCTGGGCGTGCAGCTCGCGATTGTCGTCGGCGGAGGAAATTTTTTCCGCGGCGTGGCGCAGCAGGCCAAGGACATGGACCGCGTCTCAGCCGACCACATGGGCATGCTGGCCACCGTGATCAATGCACTGGCATTACAGGATGCGTTGGAGAAGCAGGACGTTTACACGCGGGTACAATCGGCGATCGAAATGAAGCAGGTGGCGGAGCCGTTCATCCGGCGGCGTGCGATTCGGCATCTGGAAAAAGGCCGCGTCGTGATTTTTGCTGGCGGCACGGGCAATCCATATTTTTCGACCGACACCGCAGCCTCGCTGCGCGCCATGGAGATCAAGGCCGACGCCATTCTCAAGGCCACGCGCGTGGATGGCATTTACGACGCCGACCCGCTGAAGGTCGATGGTGCCAAGAAATTCAACCACATCTCCTACATGGATGTTCTCAAGCTGGGCCTGAAAGTAATGGACTCGACGGCCATCAGCCTCTGCAAGGACAATAACCTGCCGATCATCGTTTTCAACCTGAACCACCACGGAAATATCCGCCGCGTAGTGCTCGGCGAGAAGATCGGGTCCATGGTCAGCGCGCAAGTTTAGCCACGGATTTGCACGGATGCACACGGATAAATCGCGATCTTGATCCGTGTTCATCCGTGCAAAATCCGTGGCAGGTTATTTTTGACGGGTTTATAATTCCACGTTTTGACCGCGTAACACGGAGGCCTACCCTATGGCGATGATGGCCCAGATTGCCGGACTGAAAGAAACGTATGCGCAACTAAAAACGCGCATGGATAAGGCCGTAGAAGATTTTCGCAAGGCCATGGCCGGGGTACGCACCGGGCGCGCGAACGTGCACATGCTCGATAACGTGAGTGTCGACTACTATGGTTCGCAAATGCCGCTGAATCAGGTCGCGCAGGTGCACGCGCCTGAGGCGCAGTTGATTACGGTGCAGCCATTTGACACTTCACAACTGGGCGCGATTGAAAAGGCGATCCGGTCTGGTGAGATGGGATTGAATCCCATGAACGACGGCAAACTCATCCGCATCCCGGTACCGCCGCTCACGCAGGAGCGCCGCCAGGATATGGTGAAGCATCTGCATCGGATACTCGAAGAGCACCGGACGGCGGTTCGCAACATTCGGCGCGACGGCAACGACGCGATCAAAAAGGCCCTGAAAGACAAGAAGATTACCGAAGACGATGAGAAGCGCTCGCTCGAAGAAATTCAGAAGCTGACCGACGGCGAGATTAAGAAGATGGAAGAGATGAGCAAGGGCAAAGAAAATGAAGTGTTGGAACTAAAGTAAGTCGTCGGTCGTTAGTCGTCGGTCGTTGGCCCTGCATTCTTAGCTGGACATTCAGGGAAGGCATTCGTTTTTCGGATGCCTTTTTGTTTTGTTCGCAGCACCGAGACAAGCACTCTATAATCGTAAGGATGAAGCAGGTAATTCATGCCGCGTGTCCACACGATTGCCCGGATGCTTGCGGGGTGCTGATTACCGTGCAGGATGGGCGGGCGACGCGGATTCAGGGGGACCCGGAACATCCTGTGACGCGCGGGTTTTTGTGCGCGAAGGTGGCGAAATATCTGGATCGGGTGTATTCGCCGGATCGGGTGATGTATCCGATGCGACGGATCGCGGCTAAGGGGCCGGCGGCGGGGCAGCGGAGCTTCGCTCCGCATGGACAGCCGAGGGCGGCTGTCCCCACACAGGCAAGTGCGACACACGCCTGGGAGCGGATTTCGTGGGACGAGGCCCTCGATGAGATCGCCTTGCGCTTTCGCGCGATTACTCGCGAGTTCGGCAGTGAGGCGATCCTGCCCTATTCCTATGGCGGTACTTTGGGAGCGCTCAATAGCGCTTCCATGGACCGGCGATTTTTTCACCGGCTCGGCGCTTCGCAGCTTGATCGGACGATCTGTTCGGCGGCCGGCGAAGCGGGGCTGAAATCTGTTTACGGCGTGAAGCTTGGCACTGAGCCGGAGCAGTTTCGGCATTCCAAATACATCATTGCGTGGGCGTCGAACATCCACGGCAATAACGTTCATTTGTGGCCGTTCATCGCCGAGGCGCGGCGCAATGGCGCAAAGCTTGTGGTGATCGATCCCTATCGCACACGGACCGCAGAGTGCGCCGACTGGTATTTGCCCATCAATCCGGGAACGGACGCGGCGCTGGCGCTGGGCATGATGCACGTCATCATCGGCGAAAATCTGCACGACGCCGATTATGTTTCTAAATACACGCTGGGCTTCGAGCAATTGCAGGAGAAGGTGAAGGAGTATTCACCGGAGCGTGTCGAGCAATGGACGGGGATCGCGGCTGACGATATTCGCAGGCTGGCGCGGGAGTATGCCGCAGTAAGACCTTCGGTAATTCGCCTGAACTATGGCGTGCAGCGCTCGGAAGGCGGCGGTATGGCGACGCGGGCAATCTGCATGCTGCCCTGCATCACTGGATCATGGAAAGAAATCGGCGGCGGGTTGCAGATGTCTGTGAGCGGAGCGGTGGATCTGAACACTGAAGGATTAAAGCGTCCCGATCTGATGCACACTGCGCTGGGGCGGGAAGCGCGAACCGTCAATATGGTCAAGTTGGGACGCGTGCTCAACACAGGGAATGATCCGCCGGTGAAGGCCTTGTTTGTTTACAACTGCAATCCAGCGGCGGTTTGTCCGGAGCATAATGAAGTGGTCCGCGGGCTGTTGCGGCCGGATCTGTTTACCGTGGTGCACGAGCAATTTCTAACCGACACCACCGACTATGCCGATGTCGTGCTGCCAGCGACCACATTCTTCGAGCACAAAGATTTGCAAAAGGGCTACGGGCATTATTACCTGCAAGTCTCGAATCAGGCCATCGAGCCGCTGGGCGAGTGCCGATCAAATGTGGAACTGTTCCGCGGGCTGGCGGAGCGGATGGGATTTGAAGAGGAGTGCTTTCAAGAGAGCGTCGACGAGATGATCGACTCAGCTCTGGAGTCGAAGAATCCGTTGATGGAGGGGATGAGCCGCAAGCGGTTGGAACAGGGCCCGGTGCGGTTGGGATTCGGGGCTTCCGCCACTCGGCAGGCTTCCGGCGAGGAGCTTCGCTCCGTTGGGCAGCCGCTTCGAATTCGCTCAGGGCAAGCTGCCGCTTTGCCAGCACAAGCAGAAGCTTTTCTTCCCTTTGCTTACGGAAATTTTAGAACTGCCTCGGGGAAGGCGGAGCTTTACAGCGAGGCGGTGAAGGCTTTGGGGCTTGATCCAGTCGCCGACTTTATTCCTCCTACTGAGTCGCGGCATGGGAAAAAGGATCATACCCTCCCACTGGAGCTACTGGCGCGGAAGGCCGATAACTTTCTCAATTCCACGTTCACCAATGTGCCGTCGGTTCAGGAAATGGAAGAGCCGGGTCTTCTCGAGATCAGTTCGGCGGATGCCGGCGCCCGCGGCATTGCCGATGGCGACGAGGTCCGGGTCTTCAACGACCGTGGCGACATCGTATTGAAGGCGAAAGTCGATGGCAAGGTCCAACCCGGAGTCGTGTCCGCCACCCTCAATTGGGCCAAAATGACCCCTGGCTTCCAGAGTATTAATGCCCTCACCTCAGAAAAACTTACCGACATGGGCAACTCGGCCACGTTTTATTCCGTCTTGGTTGATGTAGAGTTATCCAAGCCATCCCAATGAAGCAACAGGTCAGAAGGAAGAAAGGCCCTGAATCACGAAGTATCGCGAGCGTGATCAGTAAGAAATTTTACTTCATGTTTCTTCGTGACCTTTGTGATTGAGGCTATTGCAGAACCACTTCAGAAAGAGTTGCGACTTGGACGCTTTCCCTTGCACTGCCGTATAATGACAGTTTTCTCACATCCCAGAGGCTGAGGTCGTAGCGATTCCTTTTCGCTTTCATTCGGAGAACCTTGTTGTGTCTACGCGACCCCGCTTTCCCGGGGACGCGTCTGGGCCATCTTCTTCATTCCGCATGCTTTCATTGCGACGGCTTTCATCGCAGAGGTCGTGGTTGGGACTGGGGCGGTATGCGCGCTCATCTTGTTGGGCCTTAATCACATTATTGCTGGTGACCGCGACCCCGGCCTGGGCGCAGAGCGACGTGATTTCGGAGATCAATGTCAGCGGAAACCGGCGCATCCCTGCCGAGACCATTCGCGCCCGTATCTTCACCAAGCCTGGGGATGTCTATGACGTGTCCGCTCTGGAACGCGACTTCAACTCGTTGTGGAACACGGGCTACTTCGAAGATCTCAAGATCGTGCGGGAACAGACCCCGAAGGGTTGGCGGGTGACTTTCCAGGTGAAGGAAAAGCCGACGATCCGCGAAATTAACTATACGGGCCTCAGTTCGGTATCGACCAGCGACGTCCTTGACCGATTTAAGCAGGACAAGGTCGGCCTGGTGGTAGAAAGCCAATATGACCCAACGCGCGTCAAGAAAGCGGAAGTCTCCATCAAGGGCTTGCTTTCCGAACACGGGCGGCAGTTTGCGACCATCCGCACCGAAGTACGGCAGATTCCCCCTGCTGCGGTCGGCATTACGTTTGTGATCAAGGAAGGCCCCAAAGTTAAAGTCGGCAAAATCACATTCGAAGGCAATAAAGCCATTAAATCGCGCGTGCTGCGCGCAGCAATGAAGAACCTGAAACCGGTCGGGGTCCCCCATTCCATCTTCCTGGAGAACCTGTTCGCCAAGACCTACGACGCTACGAAACTGGAGGAAGATACCGAGCGGGTGCGGGCGGAATATCAGAACCGGGGCTACTTCAAAGCGAACGTTGGCGACCCGAAGACCGAAATCCACGACACCGGACACAGAGGTGTGCATATTCCTCTGTTGCAGGCGGGCCCGGGCAAGTCCGTGAATATTACGATGCCGATCGAGGAAGGCGACAAGTATCGCCTGGGCAAGATAACCTTCAAGAACAACAAGGCGATTTCCAACACGGCCGCCCTGCGCTCGCTGTTCCCCTTGAAAGATGGAGACATTTTCAGCCGCGACAAAATCGCAAAAGGCCTGGAAGCTCTGCGCAAGGCCTACGGGCAGTACGGCTATATCAACTACACCGGCGTTCCCTCGACCACCTTCGACGATGACAAGAAACTGGCCTATCTCGAGATCGACATCGACGAGGGCAAGCAGTTCTACGTACGCCGCATCGAATTCGTTGGCAACACGACCACTCGCGACAAAGTGATCCGCCGCGAACTGGCTCTCGAAGAAGGCGGAGTGTATGACTCCCGCCTGTGGGAACTGAGCCTGCTGCGACTGAATCAGCTTTCCTATTTCGACCAGCTCAAACCAGACGATCCGAATGTGACCGAGAAGAAACTGGACGAGAAGAATGGACAGGTTGACCTGACTCTGAAAGTCAAAGAGAAGGGCAAGAACAGCATTGGACTGAACGGCGGCGTGAGTGGGCTAGAGGGAGCTTTCATCGGTCTGAACTACGCCACCAATAACTTCCTGGGCCGCGGCGAAACCTTGTCGATGCAGATCAGTCTCGGAAACCTGGCGCGCAGCGTGAATTTTGGCTTTACCCAGCCTTACATGTTCGACCGTCCGATACAGTTCGGGTTCTCCGTTTTTGGCAATAAGATCAGCTACAACCAGGCCCGGCAGCTTTCCATTTTCAGCGGACAGACTTTGAATCTGCCCGCCGCCCAACTGCAGAACTTGCAGAACTATTCTCAGTCGAGCGTCGGCTTTACTACTTCGGTGAGTTATCAGTTGCACCGCTCGTTCAAGCGCGTCGGCATGACCTATTCGCTGGACCGCTCCAGTTTGATTGCTCTCAGCACCGCGTCCAAGACGTTGTTTGACTACATCGCCTTCCGCGGCATTTCGGGACCGAATGCGGTAAATGGAATTATCACGAGCAAGATTTTTCCCAATTTCTCGTTCAATCACCTGGACAGCGGAATTTCTCCCCACAGCGGACGCCAGATGACATTGGGGGCGCAAATCGCAGGATTGGGCGGCACCGTGCGATCGGTTCAACCCATCGTGCAATACAAGCAATTCATTCCGGTTCAGAACCGGCGGAATACGATTGGTTTCACCGCGAACGGTTCGTATATCAGCGGCTACGGTGGACTCGTAGCGCCACCGTTCCAGCGCTCGTTTATGGGCGGCGAAAACGACCTCCGCGGGTTCGATATCCGGTCGATCTCGCCCGTCGCATTTCTGCCAAGTTCGAACGTCATTACTCTTACGAATCCGGATGGCACTCCGGTTCCCAAGAATCCCGCCAACCCGCGCCAGGGCAATTGGACCATACCGATTCCGGTCGACCAAATCGTGTTCCCGGGCGGCGATCTTAGTATGTGGTCGAACCTGGAATACCGCATTACGATTGCCGGCCCGGTTGCAATCGCTCCGTTCGTCGATACGGGCATCGACGCGATCGTACGGCCCTCGCAATTGCAAATCGCAACCGCGCAGTACGACCTGGTGATTGGTACGCCGTTCGGATGCCCGACGCTCGATACCGGCTTCAACTGCACGGGTGGAAACATTCTGAATCCGAAGCCAGCACAAAACCTGCAAGTCTTGAGCCAGACGAATTGGAAACCCCGTATGTCGACGGGACTGGAATTGCAAATGTTCCTGCCCGTAGTGAACGCGCCGTTCCGCATCTACTGGGCCTACAATCCTCTTCGTCTGGACGATAATGCGAATCCGCCGATTCCGATTACGCGTGGCATGTTCCCGGCGGGCGCGGCCGGCGACTATACGTATCATCTGGCGGTGAATACGTACGCTCCGAGTTTCCTGTTGCGCGAACCGCGCAAGACGTTCCGGTTTACGGTGGCGACCACGTTCTAGGTTCTTCGCGTCTTTGCGGAATGTTTTAGCGTTGTTTGCGGTAAAGTTGTTGAATTTTGCCGGTAGCCAGGAAAAATTCATAACCGCGAAAGCACGCGAAGAAATGCCGCAAAGGACGCAAAGAATCTCGGACGCAAGTCTGAGGTCAGGTTTGACGGGCCGGGAGCGTGGTCTCTATAATGTTCAAGATCCACGCCATGGAGTGAGCCGTGAGGGCGTACGACATGTCGCGCAGGTTGGGCGTGCGATGCTGGCAGTCCAGAGCGCCATTTCTGAAGGCGCCCGCTAAGGCAGCGGAGAGCTCGTAAAGCGGCCCAGCAATGCGGCCCAGCGTTGACTGAAGAAGCGATCTGAGCGCGATTTCGAAAAAAATCTTTCCCGGAACCATGTTCCAAGGAGTTCAACCGATCCAATGAAAAGCATCCTTGTGCGAATTCTTCTGGCCGCTGCGGTTACCTTCACATTTTCCGCCCTGGCCCAAACCGGCGCCGCCACCCCGTCATCTCCGGCTGCCGCGCCAGTCAGTCCGGCTACTTCTGGGCCAGCCACTCCCCCGGCCATCGTCGGCACCAAGGTCGGAGCCATCAACGTGGAAGGGGCGGTCTTCGGGAGCAACGAGGGACGGCGCGACCTGGAAACCCTGCAAAAAAAATTCGAACCCAAGCAAGCCGAGTTGAAGGGCCAGAACGACGAGCTCGACGCTCTGAAGAAGCAGCTGACTACGCAGGAAGGCAAGCTGAACCAGGATGCAGAGGCCAATCTGAAAAAGCAGATTGAGAGTAAACAGAAGCTCTTCGATCGTGCCGTACAGGATGCTCAGGAAGACTTCGGCAACCAACAGCAGGAGTTGTTCGGGCGCATCCTGCAAAAGGTCGCTCCCGTGGTTGTGAAATATGCACAGGACAATGGCTTTGGCATGATCATCGATACGTCCAAACAATGGCCACAAGGCCCGGTCCTGCTTGCCGGCGAGGGCGTAGATATCACCCGGCAGGTGGTGGACCTCTACAACACACAGTCGGGCGTGGCGGCACCGACCGGCGGCGCTGCGAAGCCGGCGGTTCCGAAGTCCGGCGCTGGCGCCAGCACTGGAACCGGCGCTGCAAAACCTGCGGCGCCCAAGCCCGCGGAGCCGTCCAAGTAAGAATTCGTCTAAGCAAGAAGCGAAAAACGACACATACGGTGTCCATAAAGTTCCAGAAGGCCGCGTAAAAACGCGGCCTTTTTACTTGTGGCGCAGTCGCCGGCGCGTGCATGCACGGTGTCCATAACAGCAAACAGAGTTCAGAGCTGGAGGACACTATGGTTGAAGAAGCTGCATTCGAGGAGAACGCATTTGAAGAAAAAATGTTTGCCGATAGCATGCTGGAAACATCCTGGTCGCAGCGCACTCACCGCAAATGGACCACGCTAATTTCGTTCGGAGTACAGGTGCTGGCCATTGTTTGCCTGCTCTTGCTGCCGCTTTGGAGGACGGTGGGACTGCCGGCAGTAGCCAGAGTTGTATCGACTCCGGTGAGTATGGGATCTCCGGGAGCACCGCACCCGTCGCCGTCGCCGCGGCCACATGTTGGCAGTACGACACAACCCGCCCTCTGGCACCCATTGATGCCGCCAGCCCAGATGCCCATCGTCATCGGACGGGGAGACGATGAACCTTCGCCAGAGCCTCCCGGAGTCGGGGTCGGGCCCGGACTTTCGCCAGGAGCGGGAAATGGTCCCGCAATTCCAAATTTCGGCGGAAACAACGTTGTAGCCCCAGTGCGGCCAACAGGAGTTGTTCCCACCTTCCGCACTTCGAGCATGATGGAGGGCAGCCTGATTCGCCGCGTGCAGCCAATCTATCCTCCGCTGGCGAAAAGCGCGCGCATCCAGGGATCGGTGATTCTCGCGGCAGTCATCGGCAAGGCGGGGAACGATCGAGAACCTGCGGGTGGTATCGGGCCATCCGATGCTGGTGCCAGCGGCAATCGACGCCGTCAGCCAATGGCGCTACCGCCCGTACATCCTGAATAACCAGGCCATCGAAGTGGAGACGCAAGTCACGGTTAATTTTTTCCTCGGAGGAAATTAGGCAGTCAAGAGCGTAGCGCTGCCATCCCGGGCGGCTGTCCCTTCGACAGTGATCAGGGCGGTTGTGGCGGCGTCCTCGCCGCCACACGGCGAGAGAGGGCGAGGGGCATGATGCGTTACAAATAGCGCGCGCAGAGCGCTCCGGGGAGTAGCCCCAGCGTAACCTCAGCTCCGAGTCTGCTGCCGCTATAATCGCGAAAGTGGCGACCACAGCAGAAACCCTGAGCCGCGTGGCGACGCGCCCAACCTGGGCGGAAGTTTCGCTGAACACGTTGCGGCAAAACTTCCGCACGGTGCAGCAGCACGTGGGAGCGAACGTGACGATATGCGCGGTCGTGAAAGCTGACGCTTACGGCCATGGAGCGGTCGAGTGTTCCCGCGCGCTCGAATCCGAAGGCGCGCGCTGGCTGGGCGTGACTTCGCTCGACGAGGCCATTCCCCTGCGCGAGGCGGGAGTTCGCGCCAACATTCTTTTAATGACCGGCTTCTGGCGTGGCGAAGAGAGCGAAATTATTCGTTTGCATCTCACTCCTACGGTGTGGGAGCCCTGGCATATCGAGTCTTTGGACAACGCAGCCGCCGCGCTGGGCGTAGCGCAGCATCCGCTCCACTTGAAAGTCGATACTGGCATGGGACGTCTCGGCGTCGCGGTCGAGCAACTTCCCGCTGTGCTAACTGCACTGAAAGCAGCAAAGCATCTGGTGCTCGAAGGGCTGTCTACTCATCTGGCATCTTCCGAAATCATGGACGCACCCTCGGTCGCCGAACAGGAACGCAGCTTCGACGCGGCGCGGAGCATGCTGCACGACGCTGGGCTGGAGCCGGCCTTCGTCCACATGGCGAATACGGCCGCGGTAATTTCGCGCCGCGAAACCTGGTCATATCCGAATATGCACAACATGGTGCGCCCCGGAGTCGCGCTTTACGGTTATTTCCTGCCCTTTCAGCGCGCGGGACGCGAAGTGAGCGGGGGCACGTTGCGTCTGCCGGTGAAACCGGTCCTGACCTGGAAGACGCGCATCCTGTCGCTGCGCGATTTCGGCGCGAATCAGCCGCTGGGCTACGGCGCAACTTATGTGACCAAGGCGCCGGCACGCGTTGCCGTGCTGCCAGTCGGCTACGCCGACGGATACAACCGCCAGCTTTCGAATCGCGGCCGCGTGATTGTTCGCGAACACTACGCGCCGATCGTAGGACGCATCTCGATGGACCTGACGCTGGTGGATGTGACCGGCATCCCGGGCATTGCGGTGGGAGACGAGGTAATCCTGCTCGGCTCGGCCGAGGGCCTCAGCATTGACGCACTGGAGCACGCTGAGCTGGCAAACAGCACTCCCTACGAAATCCTCTGCAATATTTCGAAGCGGGTACCGAGAAGATACGCCAGCTAAGAAGAACCGGCGTCAGACTTCAGACCTTCGTCTTCACTCTTCTGCCAGATCGGCGATTTCGTACGGCTGAGGCCTGTCGCCCGAAGCCCGACGCCCGACCCGTCTTCCACTCAGCGGCCAAATGCCAAGCGCCAACTGCTGATTGCGACCATTGAATGAGCCGCCTAAGATATGGCTTTCCCGCTTGCTACACTAGAAAGTTAACCATGCCCTCGCGTTACGCACAGTGGATGTATGACTGGGAGCACCGCCTCACGTCGGTGGACAACAACCGCGTGGTGCGTCCGCTAGAGTGGGGCGTGGAGTGGACGCGGGACTGGCCTTGCCGCAACGGATATCGTCCGGGACAGCCGCCGAGGTTGGCGCTGGATGATCCTGAGAAGTACATCCTGGATTACAACCGCCGCATTGTGGCGGCCAGCGACGAATTTTATTCCTACACCCCGCCCACTGACTTCCGTCTGGAAAAGCGCCAGGTTCAGGTTTTTTCTACGCGCGAAGTCCCCGATCCAAAACTGGAAGCCAAGGTCAAAGGAACGTTCGGAGAATTCCTGCGATTCACCTCGCCGGTCAAAACTCCGTATCCCGAGAACAATCTGGTCAATGCACGATGGTTCCCGGCGCGGGGACGCCGCGCGATTGTCCTGCTGCCGCACTGGAATGCCGACGCGGTCGCATACAACAGTCTGTGTCACGTGATGAATATGCTGGGCATCGCCGTGCTGCGGTTGACCATGCCCTATCACGACATTCGCATGCCCGCCGAAATCAGCCGCGCCGATTATGCCGTCTCCGCCAATATCGGCCGCACGCTCGACGCGGTGCGCCAGGGCGTGACCGATATTCGCAGCTGCCTCGACTGGCTCGAAGACCACGGCTACAGCCAGCTTGGGATCGTGGGCACGAGCCTGGGTTCGTGCTATGCCTTCATCGCCGCCGCGCACGATCCGCGCATTCGCGTGGCCACGTTCAATCACGCGTCAACTTATGTTGCCGATGTGGTATGGCATGGGCAGTCGACCCGCCACATCCGGCAGGGGATCGAACAGTCGATCGATCTCGATCGACTGCGGCAGGCGTGGCTCGCCGTCAGCCCCATGTCGTACTTCAAGCAATTCGCGCGCTGGCCCCGCAAGTCGCTTATCGTTTATGCGAAGTACGATCTGACATTCTTGCCGGAACTCTCGCGGCAAACGGTGGAAGCTTTCGAGCAGCACGGACTCGATCACAAAGTTGCGGTGTTGCCTTGCGGGCATTACACGACCGGCGAGACTCCATACAAATATATGGACGGCTGGCACATGCTGTCGTTTCTGCGGACCGCGTTTTGCAGCAGTTAGCAATTAGCTCTTAGCATTTGGCCACGCCGAGATTTTGCCGGCTAAATGCCAAGTGCCAAATGCTGAGGCGATCGCGGTTAGAATATGGAGATGCAGTTCGCTCAGGCCGCCAATCCCGTCACAGTCGTCGAGTGCCAGCGCGGCGGATTCGTGATCAGCACCGACCGCGCGCGTCTCGATTTGAACGTGATTCACGCGTTCCTGTCGACCATAAGTTATTGGGCGAAAGGAATTCCGCGCGAAGTCGTGGCCCGCTCCATCGAGCACTCATTGTGCTTTGGCGTTTATGATGGAACCGGCGCGCAGGTCGGCTTTGCCCGCGTAATCAGCGATTTCGCGACATACGCCTACATTGCGGATGTGTTCATTCTGGAATGTCATCGGGGGCGCGGACTGGGCAAGAGGCTGATGGAGTTTATTGTGCAGCATCCGGCGCTGCAGGGAATGCGGCGCTGGAACCTGACGACTCGCGATGCCCACTCTTTATATGCGCAGCTGGGATTTACGCCGCTGAAAATGCCCGAGAGATATATGGAAATCCAGCGCGTGAACATGTACGAAAAAATTTAAGAACGGAAGAATTCATGCCCAACCAGACTGCTGCGATGTACCGTCCGCTCCACGAAAGCGATCCGCAGATCGCCGCTGCGATCGACAACGAAACTCGCCGCCAGCACGAAGGACTGGAACTGATCGCCTCGGAAAATTTCGTCAGCGAAGCCGTGCTCGAGGCCGCGGGTTCGGTGTTCACAAATAAATATGCGGAAGGATATCCCGGCAAGCGTTATTACGGGGGCTGCGAGTACGCGGACGTAGTTGAAAATCTGGCGCGCGACCGGGCAAAACAGTTGTTCGGCGCAGAACACGCGAACGTCCAGCCGCATGCCGGCTCGCAGGCAAATATGGAGGCCTACGCAGCCGTGCTCCAGCCGGGCGATACGATTCTGGGACTCAACCTGGCCCATGGCGGCCATTTGACGCACGGGCATCACCTGAATTTTTCCGGCAAGACGTACAAGATCGTGCCCTACGGCGTGACCAGGGAAACGGAAACCATCGATTATGACGAATTGGGAAGAATTGCAGAAAAAGAGCGGCCGAAGCTGATCATCGGCGGAGGAAGCGCCTACCCGCGTACCATTGATTTCTCGCGCATGCGCCAGATTGCAGACAAAGTCGGCGCGTTTTTCCTGGTCGACATGGCGCACTTCGCAGGCCTGGTGGCCGGCGGCGCACATCCGTCGCCGGTGCCGCACGCGCACATTGTGACTTCGACGACACATAAAACTCTTCGCGGCCCGCGCGCTGGGATGATACTTTCCAAAGCCGAGTTCGCGCAGGCCATCGACAAGGTCGTCTTCCCTGGAATGCAGGGCGGGCCGCTGGTCCACATCATGGCGGCGAAGGCGGTGTGTTTTCAGGAGGCGATGCAACCTGAGTTCCGCGACTACGCGTGGCAAGTGGTTGCCAACGCCAAGGTTTTGGCGCAGACGCTGGCCGACGAAGGCTTCCGCATTATTTCCGGAGGCACCGACACGCACCTCATGCTGGTCGATGTGTTTTCGAAGGGCATGCTGGGCAGCGAAGCGGAAAAGGCTCTGGGCGAGGCTGCGATCACCGTGAACAAGAACGCCATCCCGTTCGATACCAATCCGCCGATGAAGCCAAGCGGCGTCCGGATCGGGACGCCAGCTTTGACCACGCGCGGCATGAAGGAAAGCGAGATGATGCAGATCGGCCGCTGGATTGCCGAAGTGCTTCTCCAGAGAACGGACGCGGCTTTGCTGAGCCGGGTCCGCAAGCAGGTTCTTGGTCTGTGCGAGGCTTTCCCACTCTATGCAGACCGTCGCGCGAAAGCGCAAGCCGAGGTGCGGACATAATTCGCCGGCATAATTCCTCTCGTTTCGCTCGTGTCCGCTGTGGTTAAATGCCAGCGGTGAAGATCGCCATCGACATTCGGCGGATGACCGAGTTTGGCGTGGGTACCTACATCCGCAACGTGGTTCGGACACTGGGCCGAATCGATCACGAGAACGAGTTTCTGCTGATCGGCTCTCCGGCCAAAGTTCAGGAAATCGGAGAACTGCCGCCCAATTTTCAGACCGTCCCGCTCCTCACGTCGGATCGTTCGATTCAAGGCTACCGCGAATTCCGCACCGCCCTGAGACAGATCGAGTGCGACCTGGTGCACATTCCCAATCTTTTTTCGGTGCCGCGGATGCTTCCCTGCCCCTACGTAATGACCGTACACGACATGCTGGATCACATGTCGCGCGCCCGCGAGCAAACCGGGTTCTGGCGATCACTTCATTTTCACATGACCAAGCGCGTGCTGGCGGGAGCGGCGCGGATTTTTGCCGTATCGAATTTCACCCGCACGGAAATCGAGAAGCTGTTTGAAGTTCCGTCAGATCGGGTCGAAGTGGTCTACAACGCGATTGATGAGCGCTTTCTACATGGCCACGCCAGCACCGCCGATCGGGACTTGATTGCACGCCGTTACCAGGTGACTTATCCCTTTCTGCTGTATGCTGGACGAATCAGTCCACACAAAAATGTAGTGCGTATGATCGAGGCTTTTTCCGCGCTAAAAACCGAACTAGAACGCGATTCGGCCTATCCCGATCTCAAACTCATCATTATCGGAGACGATCTTTCCGGCAATCCCGATCTGCGGCGAACCGTGGTCCGCAGCGGCGTGCAGAACGATGTGCGATTTCTCGGTTTCGTGCCCATTGAAGTGCTGCGAATTTTCTACGACGAGGCCAAGATGTTCGTCTTTCCTTCGTTGTATGAAGGCTTCGGATTGCCTCCCCTGGAAGCTATGGCGCACGGCACTCCCGTAGTCACTTCGAACGTGTCCTCGCTGCCGGAGGTGGTTGGCAACGCGGCGGTGCTGGTGAATCCCGAAAACGTATTCGAAATCATGCGCGCGCTGCACCGCGTTCTCATGGACCGCGCTCTGCGCGAGCGCATGAAAGAACGTGGTTACGAGCAGGCTAAGAAGTTCTCCTGGGAAACATCGGTGCGGCGCATTCTTGTCTCTTATAGCCATATCGCTCATGATGGGCCGCATACGCCTCAGCAGCATGCGGCAGACTAAAGCGTCGACATTGCCACCGCCCGCCCCCTATTTCACCAAAGGCTGGCCCGGCGAGAGGATGGAGAGTTTGTGGAGCTTGGCCGTGATGCGGGTACGGTCGGCATCGGTTTTGGCGGCGGCCAGGCGCTTGCGCAACTGGACAATTTTTTCTCTACGGGTACGGCGCCGCCGAATCTCTGGTCGGCGACTGGGTGCTGACATTCAGGCCTCCTGAAATCTAGAAATCGTGGGTTCGAACCTGCGGGCGAAATTCCCAGGTTAAATCCACTGATCTATTGGAACGGAGTCCGAAAGAACTGTCAACGAGGCGCCGAGCATCGTTGATACCGGAACTGGCATCCGCGAAGTGCATTTCGCTCTCCACGCGTCATTTTTTCGCCAAATATTGTGCGACCACGTCGGCGCAGGCTTCGACAAAATCCTTTTCTTTCGGCCCGAATGCGCCACTAAAATAACTCTCGACATCAAGTTCTGCGGCGAGTTTGTTCTTCACCACGATGGGAACGACAATCTCGCTCTTCACCAGCGGCGATCCCGCCAGATAACGCGGATCTTTGGTGACGTCGTCAACGACCACGGATTCCCCGGTTCTAGCCGCGGCACCGCAGAGGCCGGCGTTAAGGGGAATCCGCGAGTTAGGCGTAAAGCTTCCGACGTAAGCCCCAACCACCAAGACGCCATCGTCCGCCGGATCCACCAGGTAAAAACCTACCCAGTTGTAGCGTGTCATCTTTTCGTGCAGCCGCTGGCAGATCCGCTCCATGACGGATTGAGCTGTGGTAGCGGTTTTCGCAAACTCCTGAAATTCGTGGAGCAGTTCGTCGTGCACCTGCATCATGGTTCGGCCCTCGTGCGTGGGACATGCAGCCGGAGGTCAGCATTTGCTGTACATGGACTTGGTACAGCGATCGAAATTCATAGCTTTCTCTCCTCGGCACATGAATATACCAACTCTTCCCCAGATGCACATCCCAAGATGCGAGCGCCAGATTCTTATTGTGATTGCGATGATCTTATGGCCAAATACTCGCTGAACCAGAGGCGAACATATGACTGCTCGGCCAAAAGTGTTGGTGTTTGCAATTTTGATCCTTATGATTTTGCTGCCATTTTATGGCGCGGCCGAGAATCCTTCTCAGAGCAGTGGCCAATCGTTTCTCGGTCGGTGGGATTTAACCCTTAAGACTCCGCAGCGCGAGGCCCCCTCCTGGTTGGAAATCACTCGGGAAGAGGGACATTTCAAAGCGCGACTGGTGAGTCGTTGGGGACACGCCCGGGACCTTCCGAAAGTTGAGGTCTCAAACGATCGCATCACATTCGTTTCGCCGAAGGAGGAGGAAGAAAGAAAAGACGACATGGTGTTCGAGGGCAAGCTGTCTGGCAACACCTTGGCCGGAACGACGACCGGGCCTGACGGTACGCAATGGCAATGGACGGGTCTCAGAGCACCTGGCCTAGTGAGAACGAGCGCGCCGAAATGGGGGAGGCCAATGTCGTTGTTCAACGGCAAGGACCTGTCCGGGTGGATGCCGAGCGATCCCAACGCAACTGCACCATGGAAGGTTGAAGACGGAACCCTGGTCAGTCCCGGGCACGGGCCTGAATTGATTTCTAATGCGAAATTCAACGATTTCAAGTTACATGTTGAATTCAATTGTGCACGCGGGTCGAACAGCGGTGTCTACCTGCGTGGTCGATACGAACTCCAAATTGAGGATGATCCTGAACCAGAGGGGCCGACCATGCGCACCGGGGGTATCTATGGCTTCATCGCCGCCTCGCCGGAACAACCGCGGAGGCCAGGAGAGTGGCAGAGCTATGACATTACTTTGGTAGGGCGAATGATTACAGTGGTGCAGAATGGGCAGACGATTATCGATAAGCAGGAGATCCCCGGCATCACCGGCGGTGCTTTGGACAGTCGTGAGGGCTTACCAGGCCCCATTTACCTTCAGGGAAGCGAGACCGGACACGTTGCCTTTCGGAACATCACGATCACACCGGCGCAGTAACTGTGGCTATTTCTAGCGCATCAGAATGAACTTGCTCCTAAGTTGGATATCGTCTGCACTCGCTCTTCTGGGCTGTCATCGATACTGGTGGCTTCTCAAAGACTGAAGCTCATTTCCACTGAAACGTAGCGACCCCACCTGCGGGCAGGCTATAGCTGAAATTCTGGTTGTTCCAACTGACGGTGAAGCTGGTGGTGCTGGTGCCCGAGTTGAGTACCAGCAGAACGATCGATCCATCGGGATTCTGAAAGGCAACGTCTTCAATACTGCCGGGGCCGAAAGTATTGGAATCGATGCGATATGCCCCTGCGACCACAAATTTGGCCAAATGCCCGAGCGCGTAGTATTCAACATTGTTGGTGATCGTGGAAGGCGAGACATGATCGTCAATCGTCACTACTCCGCGGCAATTGGGACAGCCGCCGCTATGCGGTCCGGAGTTTTGATCCAGAGCGAGATTCCACAGGGACACGCTGCGAGACCAATTACGCGTGGATCCGATCATCAAATTCTCGGAGTACCAGACCAAGTCGGCTGCGAAACCCGACGTTGTGATCCCCGAGCATTCCGTAAACCAAATGCCCTTGTTGGGATAGGCAGCCTCCACCGTGGATTGAGCGCTGACATTCCCTGCGTAGCAATGAAACGCAGTTCCCGCCAAGTAACTGGACGCGGTTGAGTTCGCCAGCAGCGCCTCCGGATAAGACGGCTGGTCCCAGTTGTGGTCGTAGCCCAGAATCTTCACACCACTCAATCCGGCCGCTTTGAATGCCCGTCCCAGGTCTCCGCCGATGAATGCGGCTTCGTCGGTCGCAGCGAGATATTCAGTCGGGTATGTGGGGTTGGTGTTTAAAGGTTCATTCTGCGGCAGAACAGCATAAATCGGGATGCCTTCCTGCTGATATCCCAAGACGAATTTCACGAAATACTGGGCCAGGCTGGGAAAGTACGCCGTATTCATCCTGCCGCCATTCATCGTGCCAGAAGCTTTCATCCACGCTGGTGGGCTCCATGGCACAGCCACAACCTTGATATCGGGATTCACCGCCAGGGCTTGCTTCAGAAGCGGGATGATGTCGGCCGTGTCGTGCGCGATCGAAAAGCTGGCCAGATTGGGATCCGCCTGTCCGGCAGGCACGTCATCGTAACTGTAATTACCGCTGGCCGAAAAATCGCTGGCACCCATGGGCTGGCGGAGGAAGCTAAGGCCGATGCCTGCCGCCGGGCTAAACAGGCTCTGCCATAAGGCAGTTTGTTGTGCCGCGGTGAGTTTATTCGAAATGAGCCAGGCAGAAGAATCTGTCAACGATGCGCCGAACCCGTCCATTTGCTGATACTTCGTGCTGTCATTGACGGCGATGACCAAACCGGAGGAGGCGGCTGATCCGAACCTGACGCGGGGCTTGGCCAGCAACAACATGGTGCGATCGCCAGTGGTCTCAACCACCTGCACCGTGGGCCCCGACGTCGTGGCCACCGCCGAGTTAGCACCGCCTTTGGAACACGAGAAACAACAGCAAAACAAGATGGAAAGAAACGAGCAAGCTACGGTGATCCGAGACCAGAAAACTGGATGCATGGTCAGCTCCCCACCGCAAGGTGGTGGAATCCGGTCTAAGCATGGGCGGTTTTCTTGCACGCTGCGATGCCCGGTCGACTCCAGTCGAAACTGAGTTGCAGAATAACACCAGAATTCGTCCAACTGCACTCTCGTAGCCGAGCTTCAGCATTCTGAGCAAGAGACTTCGACCGGCCAAGCTTCTGCACAGACTGTGGATCACAATCAGCGCGCCCAAATCGGAAAGTTAAATGCTTAAATGCCGTCGCAACGCGGGTTCCGTAAATTCTTTTACTTGACATTTGGGTACTAGTGGCTTTGTACTAGGCGGACGCGTTTTCGTCGGTGGCATGGCGTGTTACCTGTCTGTTGCGGTGTGGCAACAGACCAGGTTACCCAAACCTTGTCGGCGACTTTCTTGTTTCTCTGGGGGGATGGGTATGCGGACCCTGTCGTTCGCGGCATTGTTGGTGGGGGCTCTGAGTTTCATTACGCTGAACACGGCTGTAGCTCAATCCGACCGCGGAGCAATCGCGGGCTCGGTTTTGGACAGTTCGGGCGCGGCAGTGGTCGGGGCGGCGGTCACACTAAAGGGCGTGGACACCGGCAGCGTATATAAGACGGCCTCGTCGTCCTCCGGCGGGTATCGCGTGAACGATCTGGCCATTGGCCGCTATGACGTGACCGTCGAAGCCAGCGGTTTCAAGATGGCGGTGGAAAAGGGAGTTGAAATCCAAATCAACACCGTCTCTTCCCTGAACATCACCCTCCAGCCCGGAAACGTGCAGGAGGAAGTGTCAGTTCTCGCCGACGCTCCTACGGTACAGACTGACAGCTCCGACATCGGCACTGTCGTGGGGGACAAACAGATTCACGACCTGCCTTTATCGCTGGGTAACACGGGACAGAGCTTCGTGCGCTCCCCTGAAACCTTCATTTTCTTGCTGCCCGGAACCATTGGGCAAGGCACCGCCGGCGACCACGCCTCAGCCGGCGTTTACGAGACCAAAATCTCCGGCGGTCAAAACTTCGGCTCCGAAATCCTGCTGGACGGCGCCAGCGTGCAGCGATCGGACTCCGGCAGTGCGTTTGACCAGACAGCGCCTTCGGTCGAAGCCTTGACTGAGTTCAAAGTCACAACCTCCACACCCTCCGCGCAGTTCGGCCACACTTCTGGCGGTGTCGAAAGCTTCACTACCAAGTCGGGGACGAATCAATATCATGGAAGCGTCTTCGATCTGTTTCGCAATCAAGCTCTGGACGCGAATTCGTGGAACACCGATTTTAACAATGCGCTGGCCCGGTACGACAATGCCCAGATCAACGCCTGGAATGCTGCCAATCCGACGAACATGGCGGCACTGGAGTCCATCACGCCGAAGCCAGCGGACCACCAGAACGACTTTGGCGGGTCGCTCGGTGGTCCAGTGCGAATTCCAGGGCTCTACAATGGGCACGACAAGACTTTCTTCTTCTTTGCCTGGGAGCAGTTTCGCAAGCGTCAAGGGCTGACCAACGACGTGCTCACCTTGCCCACGACTGCCGAGCGGGGCGGCGATTTTTCAGCCTTGCTGGGTCCGGGCTTGGTCGACAGCAGCAACAATCCGATCATTAATCCCTGCACAGGGCAGCAAGTTCTTCAGGGACAGATTTTCGACCCCTCGACTACGCAAACGGTCGCTGGGCAGACTTGCCGCCTGCCGTTTGCGGGAAACAAAATCACCAACATCAGCGCTGTCGCGCAAAAAGCGCTGGGTTATCTGCCGCAGGCGAATCTTGGCGGCACTTCCAACAGCCTCGGAGTTGGCGGAACGCAGGCGAACTACCTCAATCCGGCGGGCGCGGAAAGCATCGTCACCACCCAGACCAGCTTTCGGATTGATGAGAATCTTACGGAGAAGAATAAGCTGTTCTTTTCCTATCACAGCCGCGAGCAGAATTTTCTTAATGCGCTGAGCTACGATTTGCCCGCGCCGCTCACCCCCAATAATTATTACAACTACTACTTTACGCATTACTTCCGCCTGGGATGGGACTACATCGCCACTCCTTCCGTGCTGAACCATCTGACCGTCGGGTTAAACCGCGTCTACACAGCGGCCAAAGCGCCCAGCGTAAATGGGTCCGACTGGGAGAGCGTTCTCGGCATCGGCGGAGCCAGCGGGCCGACCTTTCCGCAGTTCAACTTCAACGGTGCGCAATACAACACTTCGTATAGCAACTGGAGCGACAACAACGACACTCTTCAGATTCCCAACGCTCTGGTCCTGGCCGACAGCGTGTCATGGATCAAGGGTCGACACGCGTTCCGTTTTGGTTTTGATTGGAGGTCTTACCAGTATTCGGTCGAGTCTCCGGGGGCATCGTCGCCTGCCTATACCTTTCAGAGCTACGAGACTTCGTTTACGCCTCCCAGTCAGAATCCCAACTCGTCGCTGACCGGCGACCCATTCGCCAGCTTCCTCCTGGGCCAGCCAGACCAGGAAGGCCTGCAAGTGGCCTCCCATTATTCCCGGTGGGCACAGAACTACTATGCGCTTTATGCCCAGGACGATTTCAAGATTCGTCCGAATCTCACCCTCAACCTGGGATTGCGCTGGGATATTGAAACCCCACGGCATGAAGCCCTCGGTGCACAATCGGTTCTGTCTTTGACTGCAACCAATCCCGATACCCCGGGTCAACCCGGAGCGTTGATTTATGGCAAAGGCGCCACCGGAGCTAAAACCTATTTCAAGAACTTCGGTCCGCGCATTGGATTTGCATACTCTCCGGATTTCGTTAAGAACACAGTCGTCCGTGGCGCGTACACAATTTACTATGCGCCGCTGACTTACTCTGATTTCGGAAGCAACCTGAGCAGCGGTACCACTGCCAGCCCGAACTTTCAGAACGCCGATCATTTCACGCCGGTGCAGTCGCTGGACTCGGGCTTCCCCTCCTATACGCCCCCAAGCAACGCGCAGGATCCGGCTCTGAATACATTCACGCAAAACGGCCTGTACTACGTAGCCCCCAGTTATGGGCGTCCGGGCATGGTGCAAAATTGGGACCTGGAAATCCAGCATCAACTGGCCCCGGATTTGATCTTCGCCATCGGTTATATCGGACAACATGGCACGCGCCTGCGTTCGAATCTGGCTCAGATCAACACTCCGAATCCAATATACAATAGCCTCGGCACGGCATTGGGATACCAAGTCGACGGCTCCGATGGAAACAACGGGCCGGCAATTCTGAGTTCGCTTGGAATCAGCGTGCCTTCCTGGTTCACTCCGGGCTGGGGCAGTGGTAGTTCATCGAATGTGATTGGCCAGCTTCTGCGGCCGTTCCCCCAGTACGGCACGATCACGACCAACTGCTGCCTCGAGAACCTGGGACAGTCCACCTACAATGCCTTGCAGACCAAATTGGAGCGCCGTTTCCGCAACGGACTGAACCTGCTGGCGTCCTATACCTATTCCAAAACCATCACCGACGCCGACTCCTCGTTCTCTACCGAAACAGGCTTCAACTCGAACGTTTTCGGGGCGCAGAACCCGTACAATCTCAGAGGTGAAAAAGCAGTCAGCTATCAGGACATTCCCCACGCCTTTGTCGTCAGCTACCTTTACGAGTTGCCGGCTGGACCGGGAAAGCGGCACTTCAGCCACGGCGTACCCAGCAAAGTTCTGGGCGGATGGCAGATCAGCGGTTCGCATCGTTATCAGAGCGGCTCGCCCGCTGTAATCAACGAATATGCGACCGCAAATCCATTCAGCGGCGGGAACTATCGCTACAGCCTCGTCGGGGGCGTAAGCCCGTTTGGAACCGGATCGTGGTCGCCTGCGGCCCAGGTGAATGCCAATGGCGGGCGCGTACTGACGAGCGTATCGGGCGGAAGCGCGAACTTTTCGGGCGGATGGAGCAGCAGCGGCTGCAATTTTAATAACGGCGTCGCCAGCGCCGCTAGTCCGACTAATCCAACGCCTGTGAATTGCGCCGCCTACATCGATCCTAGTGCCGCGTCGCTCAGTGCCGGAGGCGGTTACGTCTTCGGAAATCTTCCGAGTGTCGTTTCCTGGTGGCGCAGTCCGGGTTATAAGAACGAAGATTTCTCCATCATTAAGCGAACGACTATACGCGAAGGCCAGGATATTCTCTTTAAACTTGATATTCCCAATGCCTTCAACCGGCACGTCTTCGGCGCTATCGACGGTAATCCCGGCGACAGCTACTTCGGCGTACCCGGAAACGGCGGTCACGGCGTCATTAATCAGCCGCGACAGATTCAGGCGACTCTGCGCTACGAGTTCTAAATACCTTTCGTTCATCTTGGTCCGTTCAAGGCTGGTGCATTCAAGGCTGGACTCACGTCCAGCCTTTTCCTTTGGCGCAGTTTAGAATTGTTCTGAATTTATGAAAATGCTTTTGCCTCAAATCCGAAAATATTTGTTCAACTCCCTCGGATTCCTTACAGCATTGGTATTAAGCGCAGCGCATGTGGCCGCTCCGTCGTTGCTCCAGTCGCAAGCGCCTGCAACTTCGGCGCAATTCGAACACGCAACGGATGCCATGCGTGCAGGCGATTTGGATGCGGCCGCCTCAGGCTTCTCTGCGGTGATTCAACAGACGCCCGCTTTCGCCGAGGCGCACTTCAATCTTGGCCTGGTCAACGAAGAGCGCGGCCGCTATGAAGAAGCAATCGCCAGTTTTGAGAAAGCAGTTGCACTCAAGCCGCATCTGCATGGCGCGAATCTCTTCCTCGGGATCACAGAGTTCCGGCTCAATCGCCTGGAAAAGGCTCACAGCGCCATTGCCAGGGAAACAGTGAGCGATCCGAAAGACGCCTCAGCCTGGATGTGGCTGGGGGTCGTGTGTCTGGCGCAGGACAAGCCGGAAGAGGCCGCCGACGCTTTGGACAGGGCAGCAAAATTGAAACCAGACGACCAGGACATTCTGTATCATCGTGGCCGCGCGCACCTGCTGGTTTCGAAGAACAGTTACGCAGAGATGTTCAAATTGAATTCCGGCTCGTGGCTGGTGCACCGCGTGCTCGCTCAGGCAAACTCGGAAGCCGAGCGCCACACCGATGCGATTGCCGAGTATGAAGTTGCGGTCAAGCTCGCCCCGACGCAACCCGGATTGCACGAAGAACTAGGATCGGAGTATCGAGCTGTGAACAAGATCGCCGAGGCCGAAGCCGCCTTCGAGAAAGAACTCGAGATCGATCCTCACAACGTGCTGGCTCGATACAAACTAGGCGCCATTGAAGTGGAAAAAGGCGACGGAGCGAAGGGCAAAGAATTGATCGAAGCCGCTCAACGGGAAAAACCAGGGCTGATCCACATGGATTACAATCTGGGACGCGCTGAGATGCTCCTGCACGACGATGAAGCGGCCACGAAGCATTTCGAGATTACCGTGAAGACCGACACCGATCCGGAGGTCGTCGAGCAAGCCTGGTATCAACTCGGCACTGCATATCGCCGCTTGCGTCGCATTGATGAGGCACGAAGTGCGATGGCCACCTACCAGCAACTTAAAGATGAAGCCGCCAAGAAATCGCAGCAATCACTCGAACGTTACCGGGCAGACCATCCGAATCAACCGGATGCCGACGGATCGCCAGGCCCCGCGGATCCACAAGCGCCGAGAGAACCGCAACCCCCACCGAAGCCACAGTAGAAAGCAAGGCAAGAATTAGTTGTTCGGGGACGATGGGCGAGAGCGGGCCGCACGAGTCTGCAACTCGGCGGCAAGATCGAATTCCGTTTGGGCACGATCCATCGCGTGAGTTTCTTTGTACAAACGGCCCAGCAGATAGTGAGTTGTGGCGTTGTCGGGCTCGAGGGCTGTCGCTTTCTCCAATTCACGTTGAGCGCTTTCGAATTGTGCGGTTTTTCGGTAGTACTCCCCCAGCTTCACGTGGCAATACGCATTACCTGGCGCCAGCGCTACTGCCCTCTGAAGGGGCTCGAATGCATCTTTCGTCTGGCTTTGCTCCAGCAGCAGACTTCCAAGGTTTACGTAAGGCTGCTCGCTGGGCCGGAGACTTTGCTGTTGCCATGTGATCGCCTGGCGATAGGCTTCGATAGCCTCGGCAGGTTGACCTTCGGTTTCGAAAATCAATCCCAGATTATTCTCAGCTCTGGAGTCGCGTGGGTCGAGATCAAGCAACTTGTGGAAGGCTTTACGCGCCTCCGAAAAGCGAGCCTTCGTGTAGTAGGCACGGCCAAGGTAGTACCAGGCGTCGGCATTGTTCGCATCGAACTCAACGGACTTCTCCAACCACTTGATCGCATCCGGGTAATCGTCCAACAGGACATAGTCCAGGCCAACGATCTTGAGATCATCACTCTTAGGCCGCACAAGCCCGGCTGCCTGAGTATAGGTGGCAAGGGATTCAGCTGGCCGGTTCTGCCGGTGCAGCGTAAATCCAAGCAAGTACATTGCATCCGCGGAGTCGGCATGGGAGGCGAGATAGCTATCAAGCGCTTTTTCCGCAGCCGCGAAGTTTCCGAGGTGAACGAAACACTTGGCTTCGAAAAGAAGGGCGTTGGTCGAACCGGGAGATGCCGATTCTGCCCGAGCAAATCGAGCTGCCGCTGAAGAATAGTTTCCGGCTCGGAAATCGGTCATGCCCCGATCGAGTTCATCGCCGGCTTGTGCGGTGAGGTGAACAATACAAAACAACCCGGCAACGATCACCGCGACCTGCACCGGCGTTGTTGAATGGCGTACACCCATTATTTTGGTGGCGAGTTGGAGCTGGCGGGCTCGTCGATTTGCAGAATCTTGTCCGCGGCGACGTCTTTCAATGTCTGCCGGACGCCGCTGGGCCAGCGAATCTCAATTTTTGCCGCGATCCTGTCTTTACCGAGCCCGAAGTGAACGCGCTTGTCGCTCGCGGAAAGATAGCTGCCGGCTGTGGATACAGTAGCGGATTGTGAGCCGTGCGTGGTCACAACCGTGACCTCTGCGCCAATCGCATCGCGGTTGCTTTTATGTCCCACTAGATTCAGAAGAAGCCAATGGTTCTGCGTTTGGCTTTCGTTGTGAAGGATGTGAATTGGGCCATCATTGGTGGTTACGACGGCATCGAGAAGTCCATCATTGTCCAGATCGCCGATAGCTAGTCCGCGCGCGACCCAGGCTTGGCGGAAAACATCGCCAGACTGTGCCGATACATCTATAAATCCGTGACCAGTGTTGCGAGCCAGCAGCAGCGGTTCACGATATTTCAGGTTGGGAGAAGTCAGTTCAATCGTATCCATATCGTGACCTTGCGCAATCAGGAGATCCTTCCAGCCATCGTTGTCATAATCGAAGAAGCGAACGCCCCAACCGGAATGCGAAAGCGTCATCTGGCCGATTCCGGCAGTGCTGCTGGCATAGTTGAAAGAACCGTCACCGTTATTCTGGTAGAGCGCGTAGCGTTGGTTCGCAAGATCGGTAACAACAAGATCCGGCCAGCCGTCGTTGTTGTAGTCGGCGAAGTCCACTCCCATGCCTGCATAAGTCCGCCCGTCAATATCCACAGCCACTTCAGAGACCAGGCCAAGGTCTTCGAACGTTCCATCTCCCTTGTTGTGATAGAGAAACTCGACCATAGAATCATTGGCAACAAATACATCGATCCGACCATCGCGATCATAATCCGCAATGCCCAGACCAAGCCCTTTGCCCGGTTTGGAGAATCCCAGCCTGTCGGCAACCTCCGTAAAAGTTCCGTCGTGGTTGTTATGATAGACAAGCGGCGAGATGGGCTTGAAGTGATCGGGGTGACAGTAAGCGCGAAAGCCTTCCTTGTGTTCGCCACACCAGAAGTCATCAAAGTCCCAATCCAGATATCGCAGGACTATCAGATCCAGGAATCCGTCGTTGTCCAAATCCACCCAGGCTGCGCTGGTTGACCAGCCGCTGCCGCCCACTCCGGTTTTTTGGGTTACGTCCGTGAACGTGCCGTCGCCATTATTGTGATATAGCTTGTTTCCACCATAGGCAGTGATGTAGAGATCCTCGAATCCATCGTTGTCGTAATCGCCGACAGCTACCCCCATGCCGTAACCAACTCCCTGAAGACCTGCCTTTTCCGTGACATCCTCAAACGTCCCGTCTTTCTTCTGGTGATAGAGGCGATTCCAGTACTGCGGACTCGTTTTCTGAGGAATCGTTCCTTTAGGCGTAGGATTAGCGAGAGGCGTTCCGTTCATCAGGTAGATGTCGAGCAGTCCATCATTGTCGTAATCAAACAAAGCGACTCCTGCTCCCATCGTCTCGAGGAGATATTTTCTGGAAGTATGCGACGACTTGTATTGAAAGTTGACGCCGAGCCGCTGCGTCACATCGACGAATGTGCCGGGAGGTCCCTGGTCGGCACGGGCCGTCGTCGAGCCTTGCTGTCCAGTAGCAATCAAGCTGAAAATAGGAAGAAGGGAGGCCGTCGCTAGCAGCGCGAGTTGCAGTTGCTGCTTCATGGTGTCACGATGCCCTTGCCCTCGACCACCGTGAAAATGTGGTCGACGGACGGAATCCGAATCTCTTCCTTTTTTCCACTCGGCCAATCGATTTCCGCTTTATCCACTTTGTTGGCCGTACCCAGACCGAAGTGAAGCCGCTGATCCGAACTGGACGCATAACTAGCGCCGCTAAAGACATCGCCGCGTTGGCGCACGCCGCCCGCGGTGACGAACACTTTCGCTCCGATGGCATCGCGCGGGCTCTTGGTTCCGCCAACCAGCTTCAACGTCAACCAATGATTGGCATTCTTGACCACATTGCGCAGAAGCACGGGTGGCGAATCCATCACATTGAGAATTACGTCAATGTGACCGTCATTAAACAAATCGCCAAACGCAGCTCCGCGAGCGGAGATCACATCTGCCAAGCCGCTGCCCGTTGCCGCAGGCACTTCCTCGAACCGCGATCCATCCAGATTGCGAAACAAAAGCGGACGTTGAGCCCAGGTCGTACCCCAATCTTGCTTATCAACTCCGGGATAGACGTGCCCATTGGCTACGAAGATATCCAGAAGACCGTCATTGTCATAGTCCAGAAAGCTTGTTCCCCATGCGAGAAAGGGAATCGTCTGGTTGCCGACGCCTGCCGCAAAGCTCACATCGGAAAAACTAGCTTCGCCCTCGTTGCGAAAAAGCGTGTTGTAGTCGTCAGAAAAATTAGTGACATAGAAGTCAACTTTACCGTCGCGATTGTAATCGCCGACCCCGATCCCCATGGACGCCTGTTCCCGCCCCTCGTCGTTTAAGGCAAATCCGGAAAGATAGCTAATATCCTCGAATGTACCGTCGTGCTTATTCCGGTAAAGATATCGGGGAACAGAATCGTTAGCGACTACCAGATCAACCCACCCGTCGTCGTCCACGTCAATGAATACCGAGGCGAGGCCATAATATCCTCTCGGATCGGAAACGCCTGCTTTTACACTGACGTCGGTGAATGTCCCGTCCCCATTGTTGTGGAACAGGTGGTCACTTTCGCCCGGCAGCCCGCGCGGGCCGCACATCACCTCAATCCCGCGAAACTGACAATAGCCCCGCGGAATATTGCCTTTGCCTGGAATTGGCGGATTGTCCGGGTCGAACTTCACGTAGCCAGGGACAAACAAGTCGAGCAAACCGTCATGGTCGTAGTCGCCCCACGTCGCGCCAGTGGACCAACCGCCCAAACTGACTCCGGCCTTTTCTGCCACATCCGTGAAGGTGCCGTCATGATTGTTGTGATAAAGCCGGTTCTTGCCAAAATTGGAAACGTAGATGTCAGGCCAGCCATCGTTGTCGAAGTCTCCGACCGCGACACCAAATCCCCAGCGCTCGTTCGCTACTCCGGCTTTCTCAGTCACATCGGTAAATGTGCCGTCGCGGTTGTTGTGCAGCAGCATTGCGTGGGGAGGAACCTCCTTGCCCTTCAGTGCAGGAAACGTGGATCCGTTCAGCAGATAGATGTCGAGCCAGCCATCGTTGTCATAGTCAAGCAGAGCAACACCAGAGCCGGGAGTCTCGAGGATCGTGGTCTTTTCTGGAGTTCCCGACTTATGCCGAAACCTGTCCAGGCCGGCCTCATGCGTGATGTCGCGGAAGACCACCGGCGCTCCATCGACAAAACCACCTGCCGTAATGGGACGCGACAGGGCGTCCTTCACAGGAGCATGCGCTACCCCAGTGCTCATCCCGCTTCGCTGTTCTTGTGGCGGAGCGCTTTTGAGCGCGTCTTGTGCCTGTCCCGTACCGCTACACAGCGACCAGCAGATCATTAGAACTGCGCCCAGCCCAGGACGGGAAACCGAAGAACCGGTAAATTGACGGGAAATCAAGGCAGGCATTCGGCTCCAACGCGCCGTTTATTCGCAAAATTCTCTCACACGGCTGCCGTCCGGGTCCAACTACAGTCTCGAATATCGGAGGCGAGATTTGGGAATATTGTCTCAGGAGTGTTCACTCCCGTGCTCGCCAAACACTCGAATTCGTTTTCGTTGATCGACTGCATTGCGGTGGGAGTCGATCGCAAGCAGCGGAATTTCCAGCCGATGCGCAAGAATGTGGAAGCCATGCGACGAAGTGAATCGACGGAGATCGCCAACGAGGCTTTCTTCCCGAGGCATTCCAGCTCCGGGAAGCGAGAACGTCGGCAAACAAGTTTTTGAAATTCTGCAACTTAAATGACATTATAACATCATAATATGTAGAGATGAAGGTTGCGAAGTTCGCTCCGACGCTTCGCGCGTTCGATAACGATCAACCAATCGAGAGGCTTTTTGAATATGGTCCAACTTACTCAATCTTTGAAACGGGACGGCAACAGCCGTTTTGCGTTCTTGAGCAGCCGCTTTCCATTCTTAACAAGACATTCGGTCGCTGTTTGGGCTCCGATTCCGCTACGGCTGATTGTTGGCTACGGGTTCATGGAGCATGGCTTCGCGAAACTGTACAAGGGGCCTGAGGTCTTCGCGGGCATCCTGCACGCTATCGGCGTGCCGGTGCCTCATTTCATGGCATGGCTTACCATCCTGACCGAACTCATCGGCGGCCTGGCAGTCTTGCTGGGAGCTTTCGTTCCGCTGGTTAGTCTAGCGATGGCTGGGCTTCTTTTCGTAGCAATCTTCACTGTCCATCTCCCCTATGGATTCAGCTCCATCAAGCTGTTGGGCGTGGCCTCCGGCCGGGCCCAGTTCGGCCCGCCTGGGTACGAGGTTGACCTGCTCTATCTTGCTTGCCTCGCGGCGCTCGTGTTCGGTGGTTGTGGGCCGATGGCTATCGACCGCTACTTCAGCAAGAAATGATCGCTGCGCACGCCACGGGAAGATTTCAGCCAGAAGCCTTTCGGACAAGGCGTGTGACGAATCGGACAAGATCTCCCCGGTAGTGCAGTGTTTCGTAATCGACTGGACGGTTGCCTGTCGAGTAGGAAGTTCTTTCAACGCGAAAGATCGGGCTCCGTGGTTTCACTTTGAGCGCCCTGGCAACCTCGTTCTCAGCGGCCACGGCGTCCAACTTGTACTCCGCCTCGATCAGCGGGACATCGTATTTGCGTTCAAGGAGCGAAAAGATAGGCTCGACTTTCAGATTGTTCGTGGCGATCTTCTTGCCAATTTCTAACGGCAGGTAGGTCTCGTCGAAGGAGAGGGGAACGCCATCTGCCAGGCGCACGCGACGAATTCTAACGACGCGTTCGCCTCTTGTCAGCGCAAGCTGTCGTGCCACGGTCGCGCTGGCAGTTACGATTTCTTTACCGAGTACGCGGGCCGTTGGCTTGCGGCCAAGCGCGTGCATATCTTCGACAAATCCGCTGAGATCTTTAAGGTCCTGCGTGATCTTTGGCGCTGCGACGAACGTGCCCTTGCCGCGGCGAATCTCGACGTGACCGCGGCGCACAAGATTCTGAATAGCCCGGCGAACAGTGATGCGACTGACCCCGAATCGCGCAATGAGGCTGTCTTCAGTCGGCAGTTGGTCGCCGACCCTCAGGTCTCCATCGGTAATCTCGCCGGCGAGGACCGTTTCAACCCGCGCATAAAGAGGAGAGCCACCCGCCGCTGACATAAGGACATTATAACGTCGCGTCTCGACCTGAAGCGACCCTGCGCCAATATCGTCGGAGCGACGGAAAATGTTTCCGATATACCTCCAGCTTCGCCATTTGGGTGCCACTCACTTTGGATAGGGTCGGACGTAGGTTCACGAGTTCAACCCGGGAACGGACGTTCAGGAACGCATCCCCATGCGCTCGTGGTGAAAACTCAGCCACTCGGAAATCTCGTTTGCTGCTATCTGATTGATGGTTGGGCACTCATCGAAGTGACATCGCCACACCAGCTTTTAGCGGAAACTGATGGAAGTACGTCCGAGTCACCGGCAAACCGGAAGGAATGTTAAGTTAACGTTTTACGGGGTCTAGCCCCGAGCCGGAAAATCACCTTCTGCAATTTCCCCTGCGTCCCTTCCCACAGAGCTGCATTGATCCGCAACTGCTACTGCCGCCTATTTCCACTGTCCCGAGCTCTTTTTCACCGTGCAGATGACGATCCTTCCTTTCTTGGACATGGGCTGATGCAAGGCTGCGCCAAATCGCTGGGAGGAAGTTGGTTAAGAAATGAGTATGCAGGTAACAATGAGTTGTGGCAGCCGGACCTGTAAGCCGAATTCTGTCCGCGGGATTGCTCCTGCTGGACGGCCATTCCTCTGGGCCGCGCATTGCTGTGCGGCTCTAGCGACCTACCCGAAGGTTTGACGCGCCGAGCCGGCACGTGTCCCGCCGTCGCTCTAAGTTCTTCGCCACGCGGCCAAGAACTTACAGCGACGGCGAGACTTCCTCCCTATTTGGTCTTGCTCCGTGTGGGGTTTGCCCTGCCCGCTGCATTACTGCCGCGGCGGTGCGCTCTTACCGCACCTTTTCACCCTTACCGCAGCCCGCGAAGGCCGAGGCGGTATGTTTTCTGTGGCACTTTCCGTCAACCGGGCTTGAACCCGGCCTCCCGGACGTTATCCGGCACACTGCTCTGCGGAGTTCGGACTTTCCTCCCTCCACGCCCTCGCCGTTTCCAGCAAAGATACGGAGAGCGGCCGTCCGGTCCGGCTGCCTACAGGATGATTATATGCGACTTCCGGCTTCTGGCTTCTGGGCACCTTTTACTTCGGAACCTCGGAATAGACTGGTAAACTTGATTCCGTTCGACACCTGCAATTTCCGGAAGCCCGAGAGCCGGAAGCCGAGTTTATGAACATCGCCGAAGCCATCCGAATCGCGTTGCGCTCGCTGTGGGCGAACAAGCTGCGCTCTGTCCTCACGCTGCTTGGCGTGGTCATTGGCATTGCGGCGGTCATCGCCGTCGTCACCTTCGTTTCGGGAATTCAGGATTACGTCGCTACCAAGATTTTCAATCTGGGCGCGGACGTCTTCATCATCGGCAAAATGTCGCCGGTCGAGACCAACGTCGAGCATCTTCTCATTGCGGAAAAGCGCAAGAACCTTGTGCTCGAGGACTACCAGGCCGTGCTCGAAGCTTGCCGCCACTGCGAGTATGTCGGCGCGTTGATGCGCGGTACGGGCCGCGTCAAGCACAACGAACAATCGATTAGCGACACGACGATCCAGGGCATCACTCCATCGATCGCCTCGATTCTCGATACCGACTTGACCTATGGGCGCATGCTGAACGATACCGACCTCGAGAATCATCTTCAGGTAGCCGTGGTCGGCACCGACATTGTGGAACATCTGCTGGGTGGCGCCGATCCGCTGGGCCAGGAAATTCGTGTGGACGGCTGGACCTACCAGGTCATCGGCGTGGGAAAAAAGAAAGGGAAAACTCTAGGGCAGAGTGCGGATAATTATGTTCTCATCCCCGTGACTGTTTACCTGAAGCAGTACGGATCGCATAACAGCAGCATTGGAATTTGGGGAAAGGCAACTGCGACTGGCGCTCCGCTGAACCAGGCAATCGACGAAGCGCGCATAGCGTTGCGGGCCCATCGGCACGATCGTCCCGGCGAAGAAGACAGTTTTGAAATCGAAACCAATGCCAGCCTGCTCGGAATCTGGTCCGGGCTAAGCAGCACGTTTTTCATGGCGACGATCGGCATTGCCGCGGTCTCGCTCGTGGTCGGCGGCATTGTGATCATGAACATCATGCTGGTCTCGGTGACCGAGCGGACTCGCGAAATTGGCATCCGCAAAGCGCTGGGCGCGCGGCGGGACGACGTGCTTTTGCAGTTTCTGATCGAAGCCGTGATTCTGGCTCTGATCGGCGGCATTCTGGGAGTGCTCACGGGCGCGACGGTGGCCGAATTGGTTACCCTTTTGATCGGGATGCCATCGTCCATCAAGTTGTGGGCAGTCGCGGCGGGCCTGCTGGTGTCGGCAAGCGTAGGAGTATTTTTCGGCGTGTATCCGGCGCGCAAAGCCGCCCGGCTTGATCCGATTGTGGCGCTGCGATTTGAAATGTGAAGGAATTTAGTAATTGGGGTAATTTTGTAATTGTCTAATTGAACATCGGACTCATGGATTTCCAATTACCCGATTACAAAATTACTTAATTACACAATCTCTTATGATTCGCAAAGATGAATTCGGAGAAGTGCTTCGCATGGCGGGCGATACCATTCGCGGCAACAAGCTGCGTTCGGCGCTGACCGTGCTCGGGATCGTGATTGGAGTCGCGGTTGTCATCGGCGTATCGTCGATCGGGCGCGGGCTCGACGACAACGTTCGCGACATTGTCAGCAGCATCGGCTCCGACGTCGTTTTCGCCTTCCATCTTGAGCCCTTCACCTTCGGTCGCCCCACCGAAGAGATGCGCACGCGCAAAGAACTCACCGCCGATGATGCCATTGCCATGAAAGATCTGCCGCACGTTAAAGCGGTCAACGCGGGCGTTCGTTATTTCCGTCCTGAGCTGGGCATTGGATCGTTTGCCGTGAAATATCAGGACAAGAAGGCGAAGAACACGATTCTCGAAGGCGATCAGCCCGAAGCCAAAGACGTCTTCGATCTTGAAATCGCGACCGGACGTTGGTTCAGCGATGTGGATGAGGATCATCGCTCCACTGTGGTCTTGCTCGGCTCCGAAACGGCGGACGAATTATTCGGCGTTACCGACCCGCTCGGGAAAGAAGTCAACATTGAAGGCCAACTCTTTACCGTAATCGGAGTTATGAAGCAGGTGAAGGCTGTATTCGGCGGCGGCAAGAATCCGGAAGACAACAAAATCATCTTGCCCCTCAGTACGCTGCGCAAGTTGCATCCGGAAATCAAGCAGCACTGGATCAGCATAAAAGCCACGTCGCATGACGATGTGCCGAAGGCCATCGACGAGATTCGCGAACTGCTGCGGCGGCGGCGTAGAGTTCCCGTCGATAAGCCGGACAACTTCGCCGTGTTCACGTCCGACTCCATCTCCGACGCATGGAACCAGATTACCGGCGCGCTGTTCGTGGGCATGTTTGCGATTTCCAGTGTTGCACTGATTGTGGGCGGTGTGGGCGTAATGAACATCATGCTGGTCAGTGTGACCGAACGCACCCGCGAGATCGGCGTGCGCAAGGCGATTGGCGCGCGCAAACGCGATATTCTTTTGCAGTTTACGCTTGAGGCCATCATGCTGACCGCGGTCGGCGGCATCATCGGCGTAAGCGCCGGCGCGCTGGTCGTCTGGGTAATCCCTTTCCTGTGGCCTTCGTTGCCAGCCCGCATGTCCATGTTCTGGACTACGTTCGGCTTCAGCGCGGCCGCCGCAGTCGGCCTCATCTTTGGGATCTATCCGGCGTGGAAAGCGGCGAATCTGGATCCGATAGAATCGTTGCGATACGAATAATTGGCCTGCCTTCGCGCATGATGCACGACATCGTCAGGATCTTCCACTCCGCCACGATCATAGTTGCTTGCGTCGGCTGCCTGTCGAGTTCGATCTATTATTTGATCTGCTTGCGGAGTGCGCGGGCATTTCTTCGGCGGCAAGAGGCGGACGGAATTGTCCGCCCCACAAAGGCTCTTCCTCCGGTTTCGATTCTTAAGCCGCTGAAGGGCAGCGACCCTGACATTTACGAAAGCTTTCGCAGTCACTGCCTGCAAAACTATCCCGAATACGAAATCATTTTTGGCGTCAGCGATTCCGACGACCCGGCGGTGGCCAGCGTCCGGCAATTACAGCGGGAGTTTCCGAGCCACACGATTCGCCTGGTCGTCTCGGCGAATAAACTCGGGCCGAATGTGAAGGTCAGCAACCTGGAACAGATGTTGCCGGCAGCGCACTTCGAACACCTGATCGTCAATGACAGCGACATTCGCGTGGAGCCCGATTATCTGCGGCGAATCGTCGCCCCGCTCGCCGATGAGCGCGTGGGGATGGTGACGTGTTTGTACGTCGGCGTCGCTGCGAATACATTGGGATCGCAATTGGAGGCTCTGGGCATCAGCACAGACTTTTGTCCGGGCGTGCTGGTCGCGCGTCAACTCGAGGGCGGACTTCGCTTTGGACTAGGATCGACGCTCGCGTTCCGTCGAAGTGATCTCGCGCAAATTGGCGGGTTCCGAGCGATTGTTGACTTTCTCGCCGACGACTACGAAATCGGGCGCCGGATCGCCGATCTCGGCTTGCAAGTGCAACTTTCCGACGTGGTCGTCGAGACGCGCCTTCCGGCGTATGACCTGCGAGGGTTCTGGGCTCATCAATTGCGCTGGGCACGCGGCGTGCGCGACGCGCGCAAAGGAGGCTACATCGGGCTGATTTCAACGTACGGCCTTATGTGGGCATTGCTCGCCTTGATCGCGGCCGGCGCGGCGGCATGGTCGTGGGCGATTCTGGGGGTTATGCTTTTGCTGAGATCGATCGTGGCCCTGGTAATTGGAAGGTCCGTGTTGCGCGATGCGCGTCTGACGAAGAACTTATGGCTGCTTCCGATCCGCGATTTCATCGCAGTCGCAGTTTGGGTTGCAAGTTTCGCTGGACACACCGTCACCTGGCGCGGCGATCGCTTTGAACTGAAGCAGGGACGGCTGACGCGCATTCCTTCGTAGCGCCGCCGTCCCGGCGGCAGTCCCGAAGGCGTCTCGCCCTCGGCGCCGAAAGCTAAACTTCCGTCAGAAGGTTTCGCCACGTTCTCGCTTACGGGCGCGGCTCGGCGAGAGGGCGGCGCTACTTAACCGACTCGCGGCCTTTGCAGCGCCGTAATTTTTCCGCCATTGCCGAACCTGTACATCTCTCCGCGCCAATAGAAATCTCGGCTGGTGTAGCTGATCGCCCACGCCACGAAACCGAAAAGATCACGCAGAGGGTAAAGCCAGCAATAACCGACCGCGCGCGGATCGCGCGCTACGAACCATCCCACCACGACCGACTGGATCATGCGATTCAGGCAGGCCAGTCCGAGCAGACCGATTCCGAGCCGCCAATGACCAAGTGCCCCGGCGGCGAGCAGTCCCAGGAGACCAAACGGCACGGCGTAAGTGAGGCCGGTCCCCGCGTGGCCTGCGGGGCGCGAATAGCGCGTGCTCTTCATCCAGCGCAGTTGATCGCCAAGGGTGCGCAACAACGAGCGCGACGTCAGAACGTTGCGGACAATGTGGTGCGACAAAACCACTTTGTAATTCTTCGCCCAGATGCGATTGCCTAATTCGAAATCGTCCGAGTAATAATCGGCGATAGCGGCGATGCCACCAATGGCATCGATGGCGTCACGGCGCACGGCCATCGCCGGGCCCAGGGCAAAGCGCATGCCCTCCATCATGTCCGCAACCATCACGCCAGATGACATTTCCACCGAGAGTCCCAACGCCTCGAGCCATGACCAGAAATCCGAAGCCGGAATGCCGCGATACATGCAAGTGACCAGTCCGACCGCTGGGTCAAGCAATGGCGGAATCGTGTTGCGCAGAAAATCGGGCGTCACCCGCACGTCGCTGTCGCTGATGATGAAGTAGGACCGCAAGGAGACTGCGATCATCTTATCGAGCGAGAACACTTTGGCGCTCGGCCACATCGGGGGTCCCGAGATAACGATTCTGCTGCGAATGTGCGGATAACGCGTGCGGACTTCTTCGGCGATCTTAACGGCCGGGTTATTCGAATCTCGCGCCCCAAAGATGATTTCGTAGTCGGGATAGTCCTGCTGAAAGAAACTCTCCAGATTGGCTGCCAGTTGTTCTTCGATACCGTGGACAGGCTTGAAGATCGTAACCGGCGGCAGCGACTGGGGGGGTGTTGCGGCTGCGGCCGCCCGCGCCGGTCGCGCTCGGCGCACATGACGGGAAGTTGCCACCAGAGTCATGACCAGATAGACGGTGGAAGTAAACGAACCCGCAGCCGCAAGAAGCAAGAGCGCACGCCAAAAAAGATGAACCGCAGGAACGGTGAAAATCCCAAAGATCATCGACGAAGGACCATTGCGGAAGGACGATTATAACCGGAAGCCAAGGACACGATCTGTTCAGGGCGCTCGATTGATAAATATTGACTTGCCGCCGCTGCGTGCCAGCAAGAAGTGCGGCATTCCCGCCAATTCTTTAGGATCGCCCTGATCTGTCCATAAGAAAACGCGAGCCGACCCGCGCCACAAAGCGGCGAATGACTGCGAAGTCTCGAACACATGCGGCGCATCGGGAAACTTTTCGCCGTACCAGAGATTGCCGCTGGGTTCGTGCAATATTCGCAGCGGGACATGAGTATAGAAATTCAGAGTGGAAGCCTGATGATACTGGCCATCCACAACAATGAGATCTCCCGGTTGAAACTTTTTCTCAATCGCCACCGCGAGATCATATGAAGACAGGATCGGCGAAAATCGCGCAAACGAAGTATGCACACACGTGAGCAAGCCGACCATCATCAATGACAGAAACACGTTTCCCCAGACCGGCCGGTTCCGTCGCCGCATCCACCAGTTCACAGACGTCCCAAACAACAGAGACAGAGAAGCACCGAGCAGCGGCCCGCGGAACATTCCCAGCGCTTGCGGCGTAAAATCGAGAACGTGGCCCAGCGAGAAATCGTAATCTTGCGGATTGGTCTTCAGCAGGTCCGCAAGATCGGCGCCCGCAGGCGGATGAGTAACAGAAAGAAGTGCCAGACCAAGCACGGCTGAAGCCAATCCGACGATCATTAGAACAAGCGAAGAGCGCCGCCCGGCGCGGCGTTCGCGCTCGGTGGCATCCGCGGCGGATTCCCGCGCCAGCCATCCTCCCGTCAGCAGAGCAATGCCTGGAAGCGCTGGAATGGTGTAGTACTCCTGCCGGGTCGAAAAACTAAAGAACAGAAGAATCACCAAAGCCCACAGGAGAAAAAGCAGATTGGCACGTCGGCGTCGATCCATCGGCGTACCTAACTCATTCCACCGAATCGGAACGTCGCATAGAGCCTGTGGCAAGAACACCGCCCACGGCACCAGCCACAGAACGAGCAGAGCCCAGAAGAGAACGAGTGGAACCGTATCATATCCCGGAGGCACCCGCTTGTTCAGAAATCTCATGATGTGTTCATTGACGAAGTAGAACCATAGAAATCCGCGCGCCTCGCCCTGGGGCGGATTGCGAATAGCGGCGAGGATATGCCAGGGAGCCGCGATGATAAAAAAAACGACGGTGCTGGAAACAATTCGTAGCTTTGCCAGATGCCGTAGATTCCGGGTCAGCAACAAGTACAGAGCGATCGTAGCGATGGGAAATATCAGCCCAATCAGGCCTTTGGTGAGCACGTTCAGGGCGCACGCCGCTGCGAATCCCCAACAGGTAAGTCGCGTCGGACGATCTTCCTCTAAAGATCGCAGAAACAAATGGTATGAAATCACCAGCCAGAGCCCCACCAGCACATCGGGGATCAGGAAGCGAGTGAAGATGTAGGGCCCGATCGACGTCACCAGGACAACGCCGGAATAGAAGCCGCCCCGTTCGCCGAGCGCATAACTGCCCAGGCGATAAGTCGCCAGCACGAGCGCCAACAAACCTAGCATGAGCGGAAGCCGGCTGCTCCAGTCGCTGATTCCGAAGAGTTCGTAGCTGGCGGCGACGCTCCAATACATCAGCGGCGCCTTCTCCATGTAGCGAAGCCCGTTGGTGTACATGGTTACCCAATCATGGCGGAGAAGCATTTCACGCGCCGCTTCTGCGTGGATCGTATCCACGTCATCGAGCAACGGAGGGGTAAACATGCCCGCGGCGTAAATCGCAAGCCAGAGTGAAATCAGAATGAGCAGCGATGCCGGATTCGCTTGTGGGTTGGGACGATCCTGATTCGTCGCGGTGATTGGAATACCAGTCCCCCGGACCCGCTGGCTATTGAAGTTTCCTGCGAAGTCGCGAAGGCTGATTATAGAGTCTGAGAAGATGGCGGGCAATTCACCAGGCTTGCCTTATTGAGCTTGTCTTAGTGAGCTTGCCCAGCGCATTGCGTGGAAGCCGACTGCGAGTTCATTTCGGTTGGGCGCAGAGCGGCGCGTATCTTTTCCGAAAGCTGTTTCAAGGTGTAGGGTTTTTGAAGAAAGTTGGTCTCAAGGTCGACGACATTGTGGTCGAGCACAGTCTTGCCGGCGTAGCCGGAGACGAATAAGAGCTTAGTATCCGGCCGCAGTTGCGACAGTTCTTTCGCCAGTTGACCGCCGCTCATATTCGGCATCACGACATCAGACACGACCAGGTGAACGGTTGAGTAATGGTTTCTGGCGACTGCCAGCGCATCCAGACCATCCTTGGCTTCGAGGACCGTATAGCCTTGCAGGTTGAGGAATTCAGCGGTTGCGCGCCGCACCGCATGCTCGTCTTCCACCAGAAGAATTGTTTCCGATCCGCGAATCGCGCCCTCGGATTTGAGATTCTGGGTCTCGATCAATTTCTCTCGATCTCCCACACAGGGCAGGTAAATCTTGAAGATTGTACCCATTCCGGGTTCGCTATAGACCCAGATGAATGCCTTATTCTGCTTCACGATTCCATACACGGTCGCGAGGCCTAAGCCAGTGCCTTCGCCTAAAGGTTTGGTTGTGTAGAAAGGCTCGAAAATGTGCGGCAAATGCTCAGCCGGAATACCGGTTCCGTCATCACTGACTGTGATCAGCGCATACCGTCCCGTAGGAATCACAGCCTTCTTGCAATGCACATAGGCCTCATCCAGATGCTCGTCAGAGGTTTCAATTCGCAAGTGACCGCCTTGGGGCATGGCATCGCGAGCATTAGCGGCGAGGTTCATCAGAATTTGCTCGATCTGCAACGGGTCAACCCGCACGGGACCCAGGCGCTCGCCTCGCGTAAAAGTGAAGTCAATATCTTCGCCGATGAGCCGGGGAAGTGTATTGGCAATGCGTGCGATTACCTGGTTGAGGTCTGCAACCCGCAACGCCTGGGGCTGCTTGCGGCTGAAGGCCAATAGTTGGCGGGTCAACTCTGCGGCACGGCGCGCGGCCAGCAGAATCTCCTGAATCTTCGATTCGAGCGGGCTCTCGTGTGGCGCAGCATCCAACGCCAGCTCCGCATAACTGGTGATGATCGTTAGGAGATTGTTAAAATCGTGCGCAACGCCGCCGGCGAGATTTCCGATCGCATCCATTTTTTGCGACTGAAGCAGGTACGCTTCCAGTCGCATTCGCTCGGTTAGATCGCGGCCATTGGAGATGAAGTGGGTGATGCGCCCCGTGGAATCCCGCACCGGACAGATACTTTGCTCCACGTAGTACAACTCTCCATTCTTCTTCCGGTTCACCAGCACACCACGAAAGGGATTGCCCGCAAGCATTGCTTTCCACATTTGCGGGTAAATTTCGGGCGGTTGCTCACCCGACTTTAGTATCCGTGGGGTCTTGCCGTATGCTTCCTCGCGGGTATAGCCAGTCAGTGCCTCGAATGCCGGATTCACGTATTCAATGATCCCGTCACAATCGGTTACCATTACGGCGTCGGCCGCCTGCTCGACGGCGCGCGAGAGCTTGCGCAGAGATTCCTCGGCAGTCTGCTGTTCCTGTTGCAAAGAATGCATCGCCAAGGTGTTGCGAATGGTGCGGACCAATGTCGCGCCGTCCAGGTGAGACTTGGCCACACAATTCCAGGTCCCCGCACCGATGAGTTCGGCGATCGTCTTCTCGTCTGCATTTTCCGTCAGTAGGATAAAAGGAACGGTTACGCCGACGTGCAGAAACTCAGCCACCAGGTGAACCGCCTCCACGTCTCCGGTTTCGTGCTCGAACAAGACCAAGCCGTAGCTCTGCTGGCGGAGCATCGCCTGGGCTTCATCCAGTGAGTGGGCATGGTCCAGGTCAGCGGCGAGCATGCTGCGAGTGCGCTCCAGAATCTCGCGAATCAGAAAGAAGTCTTCCTCTTTCGTCCCCACCAGCAGCACCCGCAAGGGCGTGGAGGCAACGGCCGGTTTTGCAACGGTTGACACGGAGGATGGCTTCCCTACTTGTTACCATCGGAATCTCGCGAGCAGGAGTTTAGCGCCGCTCTGAAACCGTCCGTTATCGGCCCGATCGTACCGGCGGCCGGGGGCCTGCGTTGTGACGAGATTTGGATTAGAGAGAAGCAAGAATGATCCGAACTTCTCTTCAGGGGCGCCAAGAACCTCACGGAGGCAGGTGTTAGTGGTTCAGGCTCCCTTCGACAGACCAGGTTCGAGCTTTCCAGAGGGCAAGAGGAAACCCTTGTTAACCGATCCGCCATAGCCGCGTCTAATGTCACGAGACCCGGCATCTTTCAGATATTCCTACTCGAAAATCGAGGGAACGCCAGAACGATGCTCTGCGTATACATCCCTAAGCGAGTTCTGCCCTCGCACGATGGATGCCACGTCCGGTATGTAAAGAAATGGAGTCGCACCTCTGCGTGTGTAGACGCCGGTTTGGGTGGCGCCGCCAGAACTGGTTCGCAGCGATTAGTTCGGTATGAGTGACTCGTTCGAAGAATTGGGGAGAGATCGTATGGAAAACGGGCAGAAGGAAAACGGCTCGGTTCAACCCGGTTTGGTTCGACCGATCGAGAGATATGACGTCGGCCACGTGCAGGAAGTGATTCGGCAAGCGCATGGCGAACTCCGTCAGTTGCTGCAACAACGCTCCGAGGTCATGAAGCGCATTGGCACAGTCAAACAAACCATCTCCGGATTGGCGAGTTTGTTTGGCGACGACGTGCTCAGCGAGGAATTGCTGGAAATGGTCGACCGCAAAAGCAGCGGACGCCAGCCCGGGTTCACCAAGGCCTGCCGCATGATCCTGATGCAGGCCGGGCACGCCATGAATGCCCGCGACATTTGCGACTATTTTCAGCAGAACATGCCCGCGCTGCTGGCTCGGCATAAGGATCCTATGGCGTCGGTCACGACCGTCCTGAACCGGTTGGTGGAGTATGGCGAGGCCCAGGCAGTGTTGCTAAACGGAAGACGGGCCTGGCGTTGGGTCGCAGAAATGCCCGCGGAGCCTGAGGCTAGAACCGGCGAAACCGGACTTGTCGCCAACGCGGGCTAAGACTTAGTAAGGCAGCGAAATAGCCTGGCGTGATTATGATTTAGCGAGTGCATTTCGGTACATGCATGCCTTCCCTACCCCGGCGGCAGCAGCATCCCTTTTTCCAGATGCCGGGTCACGTGCGCATAAGATGCCGCGTGTGGATCGTGCGTCACCATCACAATCGTCTTCTGAAAGTCCTCGTTCAGCCGCTTCAGGATCTCCAACACTTCTGTGGCGGAATGACTGTCCAGATCTCCCGTGGGTTCGTCCGCCAGCAGCAGGGTCGGATCGCTCACAATCGCGCGTGCAATGGCGACGCGCTGTTCCTGCCCGCCTGAGAGTTGCTTGGGAAGGTGACCGACTCGCTCCTCCAAGCCGACCAGCTTAAGCGCGGTCATCACGTGGTCGCGGCGCTGCGGCGCAGTCAGCTTGGTCAGGAGCAGCGGCAACTCGACATTTTCAAACGCCGTGAGCACCGGAATCAGATTGAAAGTCTGAAACACGTAGCCGATGTGTTCGTTTCGCCAGTGCGCAATCTGCGAGTCGCTGAAGCGGAAAATGTCCTGTCCCTGCACCAGCAGTTGGCCTTTGGTCGGCCGATCGATGGCCGCGATCATATTCAGCAGCGTGGTCTTGCCTGAGCCGGAGGGTCCCATCAGCGCGAGGAATTCGCCTTTGGCAATGTCGATCGACACGTCGTCGAGCGCCGTCACTTCAAACGCATCGCGCCTGAAGATTTTGCTGACGCCGTGAACTTCTACGACTTTGGTACCCGTCGCAATGTTGGCTTGCGCAACTGTGCTCATAATTATGATTGCCCCTTGATTTTGATTTTGTCTCCGTCTTTCAAAGTAGCCGGCGCGGTGGTGATCACGCTCTCTCCGCCAACCAGCCCATCGACTAGCGCCCCATCGCTACGCTGGCCCACCACACGAACTTCGCGGGCGACAGCCTTTCCGTTATAGGCGATTAACACGACTTTCTTTCCGTCGCGGTCGTGAATGCCGGCCGATGGGACATATACACCCGTAGACTGTTTCGCATTTTTCGGCGTTTCGTTGGCCAGAAATTTCACAGTCGCATTCATTTCCGGACGCAACTGCACGTCGGGATACTTGTCCGGATTCTGCACCTGCACTTTCACCTGCACGGTGGCTTTCTGGCGGTTGGCCTCGGGAGAAATCTGTGCGATCACTCCGTCATATTCCTTGTCGGGATACGCGTCGGTGGTTACCTTCGCCTTTTGCGTAGGACTTAGGCGCGCAAAGTCCGCCTGCGCAATGTCGAGTTCGACTTGCAAATCGTTTAGATCGGCGAGCGACACGACCGATCCCTGCGGTCCGCCCGCCGCTGCGCTGGCAAACTGCGCCGTGATGAGCTCGCCCTTTTCCGCCGTCCGGTCGAGAATGGTGCCGGTTACGGGCGCGCGAATGACCGTGGCATCCAATTGCGACTGCGCGTAGTCGAGCTGACCCTGCGCCTGCAACAACGCGCCCCGAGCCCGCTCAATTTCCTCAGCCCGCGGACCGATCTTCGAAAGCTGAAACGCCTTTTCGAGAGAGTTCACGCGCTGCTGATCGGAATCGAATTTTGCAGTGGCATCGTCCAGTTGCTGGCGCGAAACCACCCCGCTGGCCGCCAACTCTTTGGTGCGGTCGAGCGTGAGCTTGTCATTGACGAGCGTCGCCCGGGCTTCGTCAAGATTATGCTGAGCCTGCTGGACCTCCTCCGGCCGCGATCCATGTTGCAGTTCATCGAGGTAAGCGTGTGCATTCGCCACCGCGCCCTTGGCCTGCTCGTACGACGCGCGGAATTCCTGATCCTCCAGGCGAACCAGGACCTGGCCTTCTTTGACCTTGTCGCCTTTCTCGACGCCGATCCAAGACAGCCGTCCAGTGACCTTCGAATTTACGTTGATCGTATGATGAGCCACAATGTAGCCCGTCGCCGAAAGCACGGTGCCGCCGGCATCATTGCCACTGGTCTCCGCGGCAGCACGAACCACTTCGACCTCCGGCACATCGGAGGAGAGTGCACGGTAGACAATCGCGATCAGCCCCAGCAATACCACCACCGCGATGCCAGTAAGAATGTACCGCCGCGTCCAGGCCGGCGGTTCGCCGCCAGAATCACCGCGTTGCGTGCGATCGATCCGCAAGCTCTGCAAGTCTTCATGTTTTGTGTCAATCGCCATAGGGGTAAGTACGTTCTAAGTCCTAAAATAGTTTCCGGCGTAGCGGTCTAGCTCCGCAGCGCATTCAAAATATTCTGCCGCGCCGCGTGCCACGCTGGCGCCAGCCCGCCCACGAATCCCATAATCAAAGCAAACGCCAGCGCATAAGCCGCAACCTGCCACGTGATCGTCAAGGCGAATACAACTTCGCTGAAGGTCACCGCGTTCGACGTTCCCGTCTGCATCCCGTTGAATGGAAGCATGAGCAGAATGCCCGCCAGTGCACCGAGCAGCGCCAGCATTAACGATTCCAAGACAAACGAAGTTAAAATCGCGGGTCGCGAAAATCCAATGACCCGGAGCGTGGCAATCTCTCTCCCGCGATACGCCACGGCCGCATACATCGTATTCATGGCCGCAAAAATCGAGCCGATCGCCATGATGAAGGCCACGACAATGCCGATATATTTGATGGGACCGCCAGATCGAGTCTGCTTCTCGTAATACGCAGTCTCCAGATCGCCCTCCAATTTGAGCCGCTGATCGTCGGCAACACGCCTGGTAAGCGCGTCGGCAGCAATGGGATCGGTCGCGCGCAAATACGCGGACGAATAGCCTCCCTGGCGGTCGAAGTCGGAGGACATTTGGTTCACGTCACCCCAGATTTCAGATTCATAGGCCGATCCGCCCGCATCGAACACGCCGACGACTTTCCACGAGCCTTTGCCGAACTCCATCGTGTCGCCAATATTGGTGTGAGTGAATCGGCTGCGAATCGAACGGCTCACCACGACCTCGCGCTGCCCGGTCTGAAACCATCGGCCTTCGGCGAGCTTTGCGCTGGGGCGGAGTTCGAGTCCGTCGGGCATCATACCGCGTACGGTCACATTGACTTCGCCGGTTCCATCTTTGCGCGGAAGCACGATGACGACCACGAGTTCGCCGGAAGCCATAGGCTCGCCGCGGCTGTCTTTCGCGATGCCGGGCAGCGTCTTAAGGGTGGGAAAGAGCGCGGCGTCGAAGCCGCCTGAAAGTTCTGCCTCCGAGCCTTTACGCAGAACCAGGACATTCCGCGGATCACCACTGCTCACGAACGCCCGTTGCAGTCCGGCGAGCAATGCCATCAGAAAGATCGCAGTAGTCACGGTGAGCGCAATGCCCAGGGCCGTCATGATGGTGAGGCCCTTGCGGAGAATCAAGTTTCGAACGTTATAGCTAATCGGTATCGCCATAGTAATTTCTCAACTCATCCGATGTGGCGCAAGCCTTCCACAATGTTCATGCGCGACGCGTTGTACGCCGGTAAATATCCGCTTACTAAACCCAGGGTCAAGGCCACGGCCAGCGACAGCGCCGCGGTTGGGCCGGTCACCTTCATGGCGAGCGGAACTCCGAGTGCAATGAATTGCCGCGTGAGCAGCCATATCAGCGGGACCGCCGCCACAACTCCCAGCGCCCCGCCTACAACGGACAGCGCAATCGATTCGCCGACAAAGATCGAAAGCACACTCCGACTGGTGAAGCCGAGCGTTTTCAATACCGCCACTTCGCGAGTGCGGTTGCGAACCGACATCGCCATGGTGTTGCCCGATACCAGCAAAATCGCGAATACCACCGCACCGCAAATTCCCAGGATGAACGCCTTCACGTTACCCAGGGAAGCCACAAACCCAAGCTGGAAAGCCTTTTCGCTTTCAGTTTTCGTCTGCAGCGGGGAGTTGCGGAACATGTCATCGATTTCCTTGGAGGCTCGCGCCACATCGTCTGCCGAATCGATTTGAGCGGAGTACCAACCCGCCTGGCCCTTAAACCAACCGACCGACTCTTCCAGATACTTCGCGTTAAAGTAAAGGGCGTTCTGTGGCGGATCGCGATGATAGATGGCGCGAATGGTGAGATTTAGGTCGGCTGGAAAAATCGTACCCTGCAACGTGATGCGGTCGCCAATCTTCCAGCCGTACTTGTTCGCCAGAGTGACGTCGACCAGCGCTCCCGCGCGATCGCGCTGCCAGGCCAATAACTGATCCGGCGGGACGATCTTGTCGGAAGCCACCTTCAAGTATTCGTCGGGATCAGTGGCCAATTGCGCGAAAAAGTGCTGCGGCCGATCGTCGATATAACGCCCCGCGAACCAGGTCATCGGCGCGACCGCCACTACACCGGGCACGCTGCGGATCTTATCGCGATAGTACGCGGGCAGAAAAAACGCGAGCGAAACGCGATCCCGGATAATCGCGCGGCGCGACGCTTCGGGCGCGACCTGATCCACGTAAAACGAGCGCCAGATGCAAATCATCAACGTAAGCAACAGCAGCGAGAAACTGATACTGACCATGGTCAGCAGGCTGCGCCGTTTGTTGCGAAAAGCGTTGCGCACGATGAAACTGCTCAGCGTCATAAAAATCCCGATACCCGATTCCCTGTCCTGAAATTCCTCTGCGCAATATTCCCTATCCAATGTGACGAAGCCCTTCCACAATCTGCACCCGCGATGCGTTGTAGGAAGGAACCAGCGAACTGAAGAAGCCGACCATGGCCGAAACCAGCAGCGCCACACCCAACGTTCCCGGTGTAATTTTCATCGCTGCCAGGAAAAAGCCCATGGGAGACGCCTTGAACACGAACAGCAGGAGCCAGGCGAAGCCGCATCCGAAAATTCCACCGGCAATCGAGAGCGCCATTGATTCACCTACGAACAATCCCAGAATCGTCTGCCGCTCGAATCCCAATGTCTTCAGGACGGCCACTTCCCGGGTACGCTCGCGAATCGACATGGCCATGGTGTTCGCGGTAACCAGCAGAGTCGTGAAAACAACCGCCAGACAGATGCTAAGAATAAAAGCTTTCACGTTACCCAACATGTTGACGAAGCTCAGACCAAAGGCTTTTTCGCTCTCGGTTTTGGTGGGCTGCGGCGAATTGCGGAACATGTCATCGACAGTTTTCGCGATATTGGCCACGTCGTTTGATGAGGCGGCCATGATGCTGAACGTGCCAGCCGTTCCCTTAAATGTCGGCACGGCTTCCTCTACATATTTTTCGTTGAAGTAAACCGTGGTGTTCGTGGTCGGCCAATGATAAATGCCCCGAATCGTGAGTTCCGGATTAATGGGATAGATTGTGCCCAGCAGCACGATTCGGTCGCCGAGTTTCCAATGATATTTTTCTGCCAGCGCATCGTTCACGATGACTCCCGCCCGGTCGCGTTGCCAAGCCGCAAGCTGATCGGCAGGTATTTGCATTTCCGGGTAGATCTTGGGCAGTTCGTCGGGATCAGTCGCGAACTGAGCGAAAAAGTGCTCCGGCTTGTCGTCAATGTACAAGCCCCCGAACCAGGAGTTCGGAATAATCGCGACGACTCCGGGGACGGCACGAATTTTTTCCCGGTAGAAGGCCGGCAAAGGGTTGGTAAGCGAAACCCGGTGACGTGTAACCAGTCGGCGGGTGGATTCGGCACTGCCCTTATCGATGTAGAAACCGTTCCACACGGTCATCATGAACGTCAGCAGCAGCAAAGAGACGCCGACGCTCAACACCGTAAGAATGCTGCGGCGCTTGTTGCGGAACGCGTTCTTCGTCACAAACCGGGTCAACGTCATGGGCGAACTCCAGAGGGAACCGGGAGCCGGGCGAAGAAGGCAGGCACGTCCCAGCGCACCAAGAATAGACGAAGCAAGTCGCAATCGGCAACCCGGCTGGATTCGTTTTTTGGATCGATCAGAACGCTCGATCTCATAGAACCGCCCTTTTCACGCTCCATGTTGTCGCGACTCGTTCTGCGCCACAAGTGGAGATCGTCATCGGAAGGGCATGACAAATGTCACACCAAGCCGCGCACACCAAATACATCCGCCACCGCGGCGCTAAAGTTACGCACGAATTAGGCATCTTCCGGAAACTCGTCAGAACTGAACTTTTAAGGATTCTATGCCGCCGATTTTCGACTGCGCCTGGTTTTGTTGGTGGTCTTGCGTTTTCGGGCTGCTGCCTGCTCTTTCTTGCGGGCCGCCTGGCGCCTCATCTTCGCCATCCATTCCCGGGAATACATCGTGCCGCGACATTTTTTCGAGCCGCAGTGGCAGGGCGCGGGATCGTCATCGTCGTACAGGTTATAGTCCCAGAGCAGTTCTTCACCGGCGGCGATGTCGCGGATAGCGAAAATCCAGACTCGTCCCTTGATCTCGTCCACCTCGCAGTTGGGATCGCAGGAATGATTCAGATAGGCGCCCAGACCCTCGCCATCGATCACGGTCTTGCCGTCATCCAGCCCATAGAGGTAGGTGCGGGAGAAGCCATTGTAACGGCGATCGGCTTCGTCAGCAGTGATGCGCTCCCCAGTGTATTCAACGATGCGGGTTCCTTTACGGATTGGAGCGGCGGCGTATACGCCGACGGAATGAATGGGTGACGGGCGAACCACTAAGGGCATGGACTAATTTCGCACAAATGGCCAGATTTGAGGAATGTGGAAATCGTGCCTCTTGCAATAATTGGCCGAGGATCGTTTTCCTTACGGATCGTAGATTGCGCTGCCGTAGCCTAGTTTGCGGGCGGACTCCTGCATCTCTGCCAGGCGCTGCTTCTGTTCCTCGAGTTGCTGTTTCATGTTCTCCACCTGATCCTGCTTCTGGATCTCTCGCTCATTCCGTTGCGCGCAGTTACGGAGGCAGGCTGCGGGAAAATGGATGGAGTCGCTGGCGCTTTTTATTTGCTCCTCTAACGATGCGATGGCGCTCTTCTGCGCCAAAATCTGCGTCTTCCATGGATCTGGCTGAGAAGGATCTGCCTGACCCTTTCGGGCTCCCGAGTTTCCCGTAGTGTAGCCGGGCTCCTCAGATTCAGCGTATGCCGGAGTCAGCGTCGATCCGACGCGCTCAGGAATCTCATCGTTGGTAATGACGTGGGCCGTCTTGGCCGGCGCAGCGCCAGTTGCATTCGCCGAGTTTTGCGTCTGCCCCTCTTTATGCTGCTTTTGCAGACGGGCTTGGCGAGCGAGGTCTGCGATCGATTGCGTGTCCTGCCCCAGCGCCGAGAAGGCGCACAACCAAGCACCGGCTCCCAGCAAGACGAACAGTCGCCATCTCAGCATCGGTAATCCCTCCAGCCGCAAACTGCGCTCGCAATCCGTACTAACGAGATGTTCGAATCATGATATCGCTCGTGCTGGAGGATTCGAGGTTACCTTCGTTCAAGTCATCTGTCTGACATTAAGCCGACGTATAGCCGGCGATCAGGCTGTCCAGCTTAGCGAGCAAAGCCCCGTTTCCCTGCCGCGGGTATTGCGCCAGAGCCTCGCGATAGTGCGGAAGGTTGTAGAGAAAAGCCTCGACTCGCTCTTTATTCAATTCCTCCCAATAGGCGCCGAAGCCTGATTTGTCGAGCCAATACGCATTGAAGATCTGCTCGAACTGGTGGCTCACGGGTACAGCCAGGTACGGCTTGCCTAGGTGCAGGGCCTCGGTGACAAGCGAAAAACCGGAGTTGGCAACGATCGCGCCGGCGCTGGTCAGGTCGCGGAAGAAACCGTCAGCTGACGGCTTCTTATAAACGATATTGCCGTCCTGCCCCTCGCGGCCAAAGCCGTAAGCGATGAAACGGCAGTGAACTGAGCCTAGCAGCTTGGCTAGCGCGGGTGCGGGCGAAGTCACATAGACGAGCACATGATCGCCTTGCGTAGCAGTGGCGTTGAGGATTTCATGCCGCAGCAGCGGGGGAAACAGAAATGTCTTGCGCTTGCGAATCGGCGCTTTGAAGAATGAAATGACGAGATAAGCGTTAGCGCGCGGCGTCATCAGTTGAGTCACGAGTTTCGCGGCCGCCGCATCGCGGCGATACTGCCTGGGATACGAAACAACTGCGTTCGTAAGGCAGTGCTGATTATCGATGGAAATTACCGGAATGCGTTGTTTGTGTCCCACATGGCAGGTCAGCGGCTCGAAGTCAGTAATGACCAGATCAGTATTCCATTCCTCGACGAGATCATAAAGATGATGCAAGCTCTTAGCCGCCTGCGGGACGGTAATCAGATTTTTCGCGATGGTGCGTTTATAGCGCACGCGATTATTGACGTAGGCGAAGCGGAAGCCATAAATTTCGGTGACATCGAAGTGTGGCGCGAGATTTTCCAGGCCGCGATCGAACGAAGCGACATGAACGTCATGGCCCTGACCAACGAGATGCATGAGCACCTCTTTGGCGCGCGTAGAGTGACCCGCGCCTTCGCCATTCACTCCATAAAGGATGTTGGCCATAGATCGAAGGCGAGGGGAAGCCCACGATATTAAGGCAAAACAAAACGCCCCAGACTCGCTAAAGTCTTGGGACGTATGTTGATCAGCCCTCCCCCAAGTGCTGCTCAAGAACAATCCTAGACGCAGTCGGTCCAACCGGGAATGGCACGGACGTGCCATGCCACTGCACCATTCAGGTGGCAGCGAATTTCGCGGCCTCCTGTATGATTCGGGCGCTCTAACTCCGGTCCCGCCCGGTGGGCCTTCCCCCGTAATTTCATACGGGCGGGGAACATTTTTCGGAGGGGTAGGGTACGTGTAAAAACCCACGTACCCTTTTTGTTTTGAGGCGCGGATGATAGGTGCCGGAGTGGTATCCGTTTAGAAGACCAGCGTGGGTCTGGTAATGGTTACGGACCTTCAGACGCGCGGGAGCGCGACCCGCGCCTCGCACCCCGGCCGGTCCGTGCGGTTGAGCAGTTCGATCGACCCGCCGTGCGCTTCGGCGATCTGCCGCGAAAGCACGAGACCAATTCCGCTTCCGGCCGGCTTAGTCGTATAGAACGGAACAAAAACATTGGCAGAATTGCCCAACCCGAGCCCGTTATCTTCGACGATAAGCACGAGATCTTTTTCGGCAAGCTCCCATCGAACGACGACCGCGGGTTCGCGAGTGAGCGAAGATTTACCCGCATTCTGGCCGCCCGCCGGAAGTTGAATCTCCAGAGCTGCCTCCACTGCATTCCGTACCAGGTTGATCAGCATCTGCTCGATCAGATCGGGATCGACCATCAATTCCACATCCGGACCGGGAATGACCCGCACCGGCAAGCTCGCCTCGAGCGCAGCCACCCGCTGAACGATTGGAGCAATCTGTGTCTTTCGCACGACCGGTGGGGGCGTCTGGGCGAGGCGCCGGTAGGCTTGCAAAAAGCGATTGAGCGAATCGGCACGGGTCTCGATGATCGATAGCCCGCGTTCAAAGTCCTCGCGCTGATCGGCCGGTGGCGCAGCGTTGAAAATCTGTGCCCGCAGCGAACCTGCAATTGATTTGATCGGCGCAAGAGAATTATTAAGTTCGTGTCCGAGCACGCGAATCAGGCGCTGCCATGCGCCTCGTTCTTCTTCCCGCAAAGCCCGGCTAACATCCGACAAAACAATAAGCGTGTGCGGCACGCCTTTTTCGCGGAAAGAACTTCTCCGCACCAGCCAACGCGCATTCGGACCCTGAAAGGGCAGCGGAACCACAGTCTCATTTTTCGCGTCCATGCAGGCAGCCAGCCCGATTTCTTTCGCCGTCAGGCCCCTTAGTCGTACCGCTGGCTGTTGCAGCAGGCGCTCCCCCGCGGAGTTCACCAGACGCAAAATCTGATTGGGATCAAAGGTGAAAAGCGGAATCTGAATCTCTTCAACAATACGGCGCAACAGAGCTGTGGCTTCAATAGCACGAATCCGCTGATCGGCCAGAAGGTCGGCCAGGGCGTTCACTTCAATGGAGAGTTCGCCCAGCGCATCGTCGGTGGCCGCGCCTCGAGCCCGAAAGGAATAATCCTCCTCCCGCAATGCCGAGATCACATTGGCCAGAGTTTGCAAAGGCCGTGTGGCCTGTTCCTGAAGCGCCATCGCCAGCAACCACCACACAAAGAGGAGGGCGAAGAGCAGCGAAAATTTCGAACCCAATGTCCACGGTTGCAGCCCAATGAAAAGGCCTGCAACCAGCAATCCGGGAAGCGCTACCAGCAGAGCATACAGACTCACTCGCCGTTCATACAGCAGTCGGACCCGCTTTTTGGAAGGCTTGCGCGCACCGGGATTGGTCATCCCTTGCGGGCTAGAGCCCATACTTCTCCATCCGCCGATAGAGAGCGCCTCGGCTAAGCCCGAGAGTCTCGGCGGCCTGGCTCACATTTCCCTGCGAACGCTGCAACGCCTTGCGGATCAGAATCGCTTCCACCGATTCCAGGCTGAGTTCTTCCAGGTTCTGGCCTTGCGGCCGCACCATGTCCAATCCCAGATCGCCGCGTTGAATTTCGTTGCCCCGGCACATCAGCACCGCGCGCTCCAGCGTATGTTCCAATTCTCGAACATTCCCCGGCCAGGCGTATTGCAAAAGCAGTTGCAATGCGGCCGCATCGAAGCTCTCAATCGGACGCCGGTAGCGCGAGGCGTAGCGCATCAGAAAATGGAGGGCCAGTGCGGGAATGTCCTCGCGCCGTTCGCGCAGAGCCGGCACGTGGATCTCGACCGTATTCAGCCGGAAGAGCAAGTCCTCGCGAAACTGGCCGGAAGCACACGCCCCTCGCAGATCGACATTGGTGGCCGAGACCACACGCACATTGACGCGCACGGAGCGCGACGAGCCGACCCGCTCGATCTCGCCCGCTTCGAGCACGCGCAGCAGCTTGGCTTGCTGCCGCAGCGGTACGTTGCCAATTTCGTCGAGAAATATAGTGCCTCCGTCGGCCAGCTCGAAGCGCCCGATGCGATCGGTGCGGGCATCAGTAAATGCACCTTTCACATGGCCAAAGAGTTCACTTTCAAAGAGAGCCTCGGGCACGGCCCCAGTATTCACCGAGACCATGAGACGCGTTGCTCGTCCCGAAACTGCGTGCAGCGTGCGCGCTACGACTTCCTTTCCTGTGCCATGCTCGCCCGTGATCAACACATTCGCGTCGGACGGTCCGACGCGGGCAAGGGCTTCGAGCACCGGTTGCATGGCGGGCGCCGCCGCAATGAATTCGGGCCGTCCCTCGGCCTGTAGCAGCCGGTTCTCCGCCGCCAGTCTTTCCGCCCGCTGCAACGCCCGGCGCAGTTCGACCTGCGTGCGCAGAATCGAAAGCAAACGGTCATTCTCCCAGGGCTTCTGAATGAAATCCCGAGCTCCACGGCGCATTGCCTCGACCGCCAGTTCAATGTTGGCCCATGCGGTCATCACGATGACGGGAGTGGCGCTGTCGAGGCCAACGATCTCGGAAAGCAGCTCAAGCCCTTCTTTTCCCGAGGTTGTGTCGCGCGTATAGTTCAGGTCGATGAGCAATGCATCATAAGAACCGGTGGCCAGCGCGTTGCGCACCAGGGCAACCGATCTCGCGGTCTCGACCTCATATCCCTGGGGACGCAAGAGGAGATCGAGCGCTTCAAGCACATGTGGTTGATCGTCGGCCGCCAGAATGCGGGGCCGCTCATGCGCTTCTCTGGCGGGACCGACGGCGGAAAATGCCACGGCTTTAGTGAAAATCTGCATGACCAGTTAGGGGCTCGCGGCGGTGATCGTATCACTAACAATGCCGCTCACCGCATTTTGCAGCTGGATGCCATTATGTTCCAAAGTCGTCCCGGTTGCCCGGTCAAGTTCCACTCTTGCTTTTTGGAAAATGGTCATCGCCGTGACCAGATCCAGTTCGGCCAGTGAAAGATCTCGCTGTGCAGATAGCGTCTGATAGCTCGATCCGGAGCCCAGGTCTTGCTCTTTCTTTGTGATATCGAATGTCCTCTGGGCGAGATCGCGGGCCTTGCGGGCGGCCAGCACTCGTGCAGCGGTTTGTTCGAGCGCATACTGCGCATTGCGAACTTCAATGCGTACCTGCTTTTTTAATTGCTCCAGGCGCAACTCGGCCTGCCGGTATTCAAGTTCAGAGCGGTACTGGTCGGCCTTTGCTACTCGATTGCGGATCGGAATATTCAGATTCAGTCCAACATAATAATCGGGCGACGAATTGTTGAACGTATTCCTTAACGCTCCCCCGAAATCGGCCGGAACATTTGTGGTGCAAGCCTCGGTACAAACCGGATTCAGCGTGCCCGCCAACCCGGCGCCAGAATAAAATCCCACCAGCGCCAGCGATGGCAGCAGAGCATTGCGCGCGGCGCGGCGGCTGATTTGCCGATTCACGAGATCGACGTCGGACTCCGCCAGTTCCGCCCGGTCATGCAATGCTTCAGCAATCAACTGCTGAATAGTTTCGGTCGACTCAATCGGCTGCGGCTGCACGGCTTCCATTCGGTCGGTGGGTATAACCGGCATCGCCTCCAACACCGGATCGTCCAAGCTCTTCGTAATGGCATTCTTCATAAGTGTCTCCTGCAATTGGAGACTGGTGCGAGCCACTGTCAATTCCTGATCGCGCCGGGACCCTTCGGCCTCGGCCCGCAGGACGTCCATCTCAGGAATGCTCTCGAGTTTTAGTTGCTTGCGCGCATTCTCCAGCGTTTGCTGCGCGAATGCGGAAGACTGTTCGTTCACCTGCGTCTGCTCGTACGCGCTCACCAGATCCCAATACATGTTTTCAATCTGGGTCACGGTCGCAATCACCTGATCTCTGAAAGCGATGTCAGAAATCTTTTTATTGTTCCTGGCGATTCGCAAATACCGCAGGTTGGGCCCGAAGCCAAATCCAGCGAGCAATTCCTGCTGAATCGAGAGGCGGTACGCAGCGCTTAACGTAGGAGACAGGGTGAAGAATGGGCTGTTGGTCGTCTGGCGCAGGTTGTTGAAGGAGAAGCCGATGCTGGTTCCGGTGGCGAATGCCTGCGAATAGCTCAGGTTGAACTGCCCTGTATTCAGTTGCAGCGACGAGACTCCATAGATCACCTGGTTAACGACCGGGGAAGTCTGATGCTCGTCTCCGACACTCGCGTTGATTGAAGGATCGTAGGACGACACTGCCGTTCCCGTCCCGAGAGTAGATTGCACGAGTCCAGATGCGCCGGCGCCCGCGCCACCCGCGCCGCTGCTGGTGCCGCCGGCGCCCGCGCCGGGAGCGCCCGTGCCAAAGCCACCTACGCCGCCGCCCGGAGTTCCCTGCACCACGCCTGTGTTCACGCCGCGAAAAGATCCGCCAGCCTGCGTGCGCAAAATGTCCGTGTTTGCAATCGGAAGATTGTAACGGGCAATGGCCAGGTCCAGATTGTTTTCCAGAGCGAGATCAAGGGCATCTTTCAGCGAGAGGTATAGCTTGCCCTCGCGGACCAAACGATCAAGCCGCGGCGAGTTCGCCAGCAACGGCCGGGAGACATAATCCGCCGCATACGCATTGAACGGATTGTGCGATTTCGGCATCTCCAGTGTCGAGGACCCGTGGGAGGTTGTTGAGTTCGGGACATTTGCGGAGCCCGGGACGCCCTCGTCCGGGGTTTGCGAGCCACCCGTCTGCGCGCCAGCCATGGGCATCGTCGAAACCAGCATTCCGTATACACAAAGCGCCGCCAGTCCCCTTCGCAACAAACTTGTGCCCAAGACATTCACCTTGCGTTGACCTCCGTCGGCTGCGTAAGCTTCGGATCGCTCGTGTCGCCCACCAGCCAACCGTCCCGCATTTGAATGGTGCGGCTGCCATAGGCCGCATTGGCCTCCGAGTGAGTCACCTGCACAATCGTTGTTCCCTGCTGATTCAGTTCGCGGAAGAGTTCCATGATCTCCTTGGCTTGACCGGAGTGCAGATTGCCCGTGGGTTCGTCGGCCAGCAAAAGCGTGGGCTTGTGAATGACGGCCCGCGCCACGCCCACCAACTGCTGTTGCCCACCGGAAAGTTGGCTGGGATACAGATCTTTCTTGGCAACGATCTGGAAGCGGTCGAGCGTATCGGCCACCAGACTCTGGCGCTGCCCGCGCGGAATATCTTTATAAGAAAGCGGCAGGTCGATGTTTTCCTGCACCGTAAGATCATCCAGCAGGTGATAACTCTGGAAGACCACTCCGATACTTTTCTTGGCCAGTTCACTGCGCTGCTTGCGTTTCATGTCGTGAACCGCAGCCTCGCGGAACCAGTATTCGCCCTCCCACTGATCGTCTAACAGTGCCAGCACGTTGAGCAGAGATGACTTCCCCGCTCCCGAGGGCCCCATCACCGTGATGAACTCGCCTTTGCGAATCTCGAGATTCACGCGCCGCAGCACCCAGGTCCGTCCCGCACCCGTCTTGTAGCTACGGTCGAGTTGTTTCAGTTGAATCATTTCACCCTCGTTCATCAGTCGGAATTACTCATAGCGCAACGCCACCATCGGATCGACCTTCGTCGCCCGGCGCGCTGGGACGTAACAGGCGAGCAGTCCGACACTGATCAGCACCATCGCAACCACTGCGTAGGTCACGGGGTCGGTCGGCTTCACATCCACCAGAAACCCGGCGATCAGTCGCGTCAGCCCGATTCGGAGGGGGCTGGAAGGAATCGGGACGCTGCTGCTCGGTCTGCCAGATCACCACCAGTTGATCGGGATGCACATAGGGCATAGGCCGATATAAAACCGCGTCGAGCACGCTAAAGATGGTGCTGTTCGCGCCAATGCCTAATGCGAGAGAAAGAACGACTACGGCGGTGAATCCGGGACTCTTGCGCAACTGTCGCACTGCGTAACGCAAATCTTGAAAGAATCCGTTCATAACAATCTCCTGGCTCCTACTCGTACCGCAGCGCCACCATGGGATCGACCCTGGTCGCGCGATACGCTGGCATAATGCCGGCGATTAGCGCGACGACGGCCAGCAGCAATGCCACTGCCAGAAAAGTGATGGGATCGGTCGGCCGCACCCCGTAGACCAGACTCGATAACGCGCGCCCGAGAACCAGTGCACCTGCCATTCCCGCGGCCACTCCGATCAAGGTCGGCTTCATGCCCTCGATCACGACCATACGCAACACGTCGCCCAGGCGAGCGCCCAGAGCCAGACGGATTCCGATTTCTCGCACGCTCCGTTTCACGCTGTACGACAGCACGCTGTAAATACCCACCGCAGCCAACAGCAGCGCGAGAGCCGCGAAGGCCCCAAGTAGCAGCATGTTGAACCGTTGTTGAGTTAGAGAGTTCTTCACCAGTTCGTCCATGGGGAGAATGTCGCGCAATGGAATGTCCCGATCAACCTCATGCACCGCGTTGGACACGACAGCAACCAGTCCGCCGGAACTGGCGGCTGAGCGCACCACCAGCGTCATCGGGAATGAACTCCACCCGCCATTAAGCCGGCACGGAAACCTGGTCCAGCGGAAAATAGAGAGTTGCGCTGGGACGCGTCTGGTCGAGGCCGTCAAGCTTTACATCGCCCACCACTCCCACCACTTCGCGGACAGTACCGGGGAAAAAGGTAAGCGTCAGGCGCTTACCGATGGCATCTTCGCCGGGCCAAAACTGCCGCGCCATGGACTCGCTGATCACAACCACCGCCGGTCTGTCCGCAAGATCGGTCTCATTCAAATCGCGACCGCGCAGAACTGGAATGTGCATTGCGCCCATGTAACCGGTGCTGATGAGGCGGACGTCCACCTCCGGTTGTTCCGACATGGGCACGACCGGACGGCCTTCAATGGCAATGGGTTGGTGGGAACCTTCGTTGTCCAAAGGAATATCGTCAATGACCGCCGCTGATTCCACGCCGGCCAATGCCCGCACCCGCTGCAGCACCCGCTCGAAGAACCCGATCTGCTGCGAAGGCGTGGGGAACTTTGTTCGGGAGATCATCGCGTTCATGGTCAGAACGTTGTGAGAATCGAATCCAGGGTTCACGGCGCGCAGGTTTTGAAAACTGCGAATCATGAGTCCCGCTCCCACGACCGCGGCGAACCCCGGCGCCATCCCGAGTTGCCGCATCGCGTAGCGAAAATCCTGACTGAATCCAGTCATCATTTGCGTTTCCCAAGCCTTACTCGTATCGCAGCGCCACCATAGGATCGACTCTCGCCGCCCGTCTTGCCGGGATGTAGCTGGCCAGCATCGCGGCCAGCGTCAGCACAGCAGAAACCGAGAGCAGCGTGCCTGCGTCCCAGGCTTCCACTCCAAAAAGCAATCCGCGAATCAGCATCGCGACCCCGACCGAGCACACCAATCCGGCGCCGATGCCCAATCCCGTCAGCCAGCCCGCCTCCGTCAGAATGAGTTGATAGACCGAACTGCGCTGTGCCCCCAGCGCCATGCGAACTCCAATTTCGCGCGTCCTCTGGCTCACCGAATACGCAATCACGCCGTAAAGGCCAACCACGCCCAGCAACAGCGCCAGAAGCGCGAACCCGCCCACCAGCCAGGAAGAGGAGCGGTGCAAATAGGCGGACGGCGAATTGCCGATTCTGCGGATCATCGTGTTTTCGCCTTCCGTGCCGATATCAGGATCGATCTCCCGCACCGCGGCCGCCATCGTTGGCAGGAGAGTTTCCTCGGCCTGCGAAGCACGCACGACCAGAGAAAAGTAAGGGTCGGGACTCTGGTTAAACGGATAATAGACAGCCGGCCAGATCTCCGAGTCCAACGGCCCATCCTTCACATCGTCCACGACGCCAACGATCTCGAAGGTCGATCTCGGCGACAGGTTGGTGTCGCCGATTTTTTGGCCGATGGGGTCTTCCCCGGAAAAGTATTGTTTGGCTAGAGTCCGATTGATGAGAGCCACATGAGGTTTGGACGCGTCCTCATCATCGGTAAAGTACCGTCCCCGCAACAGCTTCGCCCCGAGCGTAGCGAAAAGAGCGGAGCTCACATCGCGCTCGAGCACTTCATTGTGCTCGCCGTTGTAGGGCCGGCCCACAAAGCGGATCCAGGTTGTGCCGCCGTTGTAACTCACGGGTAAGATTTCCGTGATGCCGACCGACTGCACGCCCGGTAAGCTGGCAACCCGGCTGATGATCTGCCGTCCGACTGCCACCTGTTGCTCGTCCTTTGCATACCTGGCATCGGACAACTGAACTTGCATCGTGGCCAGATGGTCGACTTGGAATCCGAGGTCCACATGCAGCAAGCGGTAGAAGCTCTTCCCCAACAGGCCAGCGCCAACGAGAAGGACGACCGCAATCGCCAGTTCAACGACCACCAGATTAGCGCCAAAACGGCGCCATAAGGTTCCGGCCGACCCGCGACCACCTTCGGCCAAGCCCTCCCGTATTTCTGTCAGCGGCAAGCGCAGCGCAGGCGTGACCGAAAACAGAAATACAGCGCTTAACGAGACGGCACCCGCGAAGGTGAGCACGTGAAGGTTCAAGCCCAGCCCCGCTAAATACGGCATACCGTCAATCATCTCTTTCGAGATCAGCCGCAGGAGGATCCGCATCGCAACTTGGGCCATCATCAGGCCCAGTACGCTGCCTGCCGTTACCAACAACACTCCTTCCGTGGTGAACTGCCGAATCAGGCGCCCACGCGAGGCACCTAGCGCACCGCGCACCGCGATTTCGCGCCTGCGGCTCTCTGAGCGGACCAACAGCAGGCTCGAGCCATTCACGCAGGCAATCGCAAGCAGCAATCCGGCGCCACCCAGCAGCACAAGCAGAATGGGACGGATATCCGTAACTACGACCTCGGCAAGAGTCCCCACAAAAGCGCCCTGGCCTCGATTGGTAGTGGGATATTGCAATTCCAGTTGCCGGGCAATGGTCTTCATATTTGCCCGCGCCATTTCGACGGTAACCCCGTCCTTCAGACGAGCGATCCCAGTCAGTTGATGGCATCCTCGACCGCACCTAGGATCGTCGGCTTTGAGGTGAAGGGTCGTCCAGAACTCCGCGCTTCCCCGCAGAGCAAATTGGAAGTCCGCCGGCAGCACACCAATGATCGTGTACGGAACGCCGCTGAGCGCAACGGTTTCGCCAATTACATCTTTTCTTCCTCCGAACCGTTTTTGCCAGGTGGCGTAGCTCAGCATCACAGTATTCGGCGCCGCTGGCAAATCTTCGCCCGCATAAAAGTCGCGGCCCAGAACTGGGGCGATTGCCAGGGTGTGAAAAAAACCATCGCTCACGCGCATCGCCGAAACTGGTTCAGTGCCGCTGGGAGTGCGCAGCAGGTAACCGCTGTCTTGGAAAACATCCAGTGAACTGAAAACCTGGTTGAGTCTCTTCCAATCGAGGTAGTCGAGATAAGAGAGATTCGCGCGCGGGATCATCGCGACACTTTCCGTCACGTAGACTAGCCGGTCAGGGTTCGGATAAGGCAGCGGTTTAATCAGCGCAGCGTCGACAAAACCAAAGATTGACACGCTGGCGCCAATCCCCAGCGCCAGTATCAGCACCGCCGTGAACGCAAACGCCGGGCTCTTGCGCAGCTGGCGAAATGCGTAGCGAATATCCTGAAACAGCCCGTTCATCGCCGCTTCCTCCCGCTCATGCGTGCGTATCGGCCATCAGTTTCTGCAGCTCTTCTTCCGCCACAACTTTGCCGTCGAACAGATGCACCTCGCGCTGAGCGTGCTTGGCGAAGCGCGGATCGTGCGTCACCATGCAGATCGTCGCACCCTCGCGGTGCAGGTTTTGCAGCAGCTCCATCACAGCATCGCCATTGCGCGAATCCAAGTTTCCGGTCGGCTCGTCCGCCAGCAAGATAGAAGGCTTGCCGCCCAAAGCACGCGCCACAGCGACCCGCTGTTGCTGACCGCCGGAGAGTTGCGACGGATAATGCCGCACCCGGTGCGCCATGCCTACGCGTTCGAGCGCTTCCATCACGCGCTTCTTTCTTTCCGGCGTAGTCATCCGCTGACGATAAGTCAGTGGCAGCTCGACGTTTTCATACACCGTCAGGTCGCCAATCAAATTGAAACTCTGGAAAATGAATCCGATCTCCTGATTGCGAATCCGCGAGCGCTCGGCGAAATCCAGATTCTCCACCGACTTCCCATTCAGCGAATAACTGCCCGTCGTGGGCGTGTCGAGCAGGCCGATAATCGACAGCAATGTCGACTTGCCGCAGCCCGACGGCCCCGACATGGCCACATATTCCCCCTTCGCGATGGATAGGTGAACACCCGACAGCGCATGAGTCTCGATCTCATCGGTGTAGAAGACCTTCGTCATCTCCTGTATCTGGATTAGCGTCTGCCCGGCGTCAGTCATAGGCGATGTCCCTCGCGGTTGTAATTTCTAATTCCGGATATGTGCCCGTTAGATGTCTGCCTGTTATTCGAGCCGTATGCGGTCGGTCTTGTCCCAGCGTGACATGTCGGAAAGAATGACGGTGTCGCCTTCATGCAGCCCTTCGTAAACCTGAATCGAATTCACCGACTCGCGTCCAACTTTTACCGGCACTCGTGTCGCCTCTTTGCCATCGGAATCCAGCTTGAACAAACTGATCGTGCTGTTCTCCTGTCCGAATGCCGGTCGCCCCACATAGAGAACATTGTCCAGGCGCTCCAGGTCGATCGTGCCGTCCACGCTCAAATCGGGCCGCGCGCCCTTGGGCATTTCGCTGGTAAGTTTGACGTCCACGGTTACGGTTCCGTTTTGTACCGCCGGATCCACCCGCATGACCGTCCCGCCGATAATGCCGTTGTGGGTGTCGATCGCCGCCGGCTCACCCAACTGCACGTCGCGCGCCTGCGTCTCGGCAATCTTCAATGCCGCCATCAGGTGATCGGGCTGCACCACTTTCGCGAGCATGACTCCGGGCTGAACATGCTGCCCAACCTGCAACGGGAGATCCACCAGCACACCGTCGATGCCGGCGCGGACTTTCAACGCATCGAGTTGCTTCTGCTTCAGCTCAGCCAGCGTCCGAGCCTCATCCACCTTCGCCTGTTCCTGCGCCAGTTGCGTTTCGATGGCCTTCTTGTTGATCGCCAGCCGCTGATTTTCCAGATCGTTCCTGAGCGTCAGTTCGTCCGCTTTCCCCTTCGACGCCTTGTAAGCCAGCCCTGAAATCACTCCCAGGTCATACAGCGCCTTATCCGTTTCCGCCTGACGCGACGCCTGCCCATAGTCGGCGCTCACGGTCGCGGCGCCGGCTCGCTGCGTCATCAGATCGCTTTCGAGCTTCACCTTCAAGCTTTGATACTCCGCCTGCGTCGCTTGGAATTGCAGGCGCGCGTCCACCGCCGCCTGCTCCACCTGAGGATTGCTCATTTCCAGAAGGATCGCGTCCGCCTTCACCTGCGACCCCGGCAACATGCGAATGCGCACAACGGTCGCTTCGGTCTCGGCCGGAATCTGCCGAACCGCTTCCTGCGTCGGGACCAGCGACCCCGGCCCATGCACCTGCCGCAGCATCGACCCATGCTTCACCGTGTCGGTCCAGACGGTCCCGCGCTCCACCGAAGGCGCAGCCGGCTTGAGTCGCAGAATAACCAGGATCAATACCGCAACCGCCGCGGCGGCGACCACTCCGCCGATAATCTGGCGGCGCAGTTTCTGGCGCTTGAACTCTGGGCGTGCGATATCCATCAGTAACGCAGTGGCACCCAGTCTTCCAGATGGCGGAAAGATCTAAGTGCCTGAAGCATTGGGAGATACGCCTGAAGTCATGTTTACGGGTGCCAGGTCCAGTGTCCGTTGCTGGAACCCAATGTCCACTACCGGACAGCACGCCACAGCCGGACTATGTGTTGTTGGGAAGTGTCGGAAGAATTGCTGAAGGAGGCCTGCGAAAAATTGGCGGAAGCGAGTGGGGGTCGAACCCGCTCAGAAACGTAAATTCAACAACATGCAAGGCCACGGATGGCAACGTAGGACATTAAAGGCGTCACCAAACCAGCTAACGGATTGCGAAGGATCGCAGACCAGATTCCCGCTCAAGGTCCCAAGTGTTGGGTCGGATTCCTCGCAAACATGATTGGTCGGGCATAGCCGGTGATTTTTTTCCGCGCGAACTTTCCTGCAAGGCATGGAGGGTCCTGAACTGGCCTGTTGAGCCGCTTAGTTTGATTAAATCGGACCCGAGGTGCCGGATCACATTCGGACGACGCCGAGCCTGGGCCGAACCGCTCGCTTAGGGTTGTCCATATTATTGTCAATCCCAGCGCCAACCAGCACACGCGGCGGATTCTGATTGTCCCCACTGTTGTCAACCATCATTTTACGACCGTAAACCAGACATCCCTCGATTGAAGTTCCTTCACGAGTACCGGATAGGGCAGGGAATCCATGGATTCTCTTTGCGCAGGTGTTACCAGACTCGGCAGGTTGTTGAAGTAGGTGGCCAAGAGCCGATATCGTCCAGGTCTTAGGGTCACAATTGTAGGATAATACGTGTTTAGTCCGTAGAACATTCCTGGCCTCAGCAAGAGCCATCGCTCTCGGATGTAGGCGCAGAGATCCGGAACTTTCGAATAATCAGGAACGGGTACATCTCCAACAATCTGTCCCGAAACGGGATTCCCAGCTTCATCGAAGAGCGCCAACCGAACGCCCGCATCCATGCCGCCAACTTGAGCGACATTCGGATTCATATAGAAAGGGGCGCCGCCAACGTTTTGAATTTTATATTCGACCTGAATCTTCTCTCCCGCTCGATACTCAGCTTTCAGCGACTGCAGTTCCAAGTTCGCGATCGCTGGCTGGATGTTTGTTTCGGCAGAAAAGAGTAGAAGCACTGGTAAGAGTACGATTGGTAGGTTCACGTTTCGCATCCTCCCTTCCGGTGGAATCTCTTCTATCATTCTCATTGAGAGCTAGGAATCTGGTCTGGCCCCGTCGAGGTCTGAGTCGCGACCTGCGGATACGTACAATCATTCTCTATCTGAGCCGCATGCGCCATATTGTCTACCCTACCGCTGTCCGGTCCACTTGTTCCCTCATAATTATGATCCAGTTCATGAAACATCATGCTCACTTGGCCGTTGGGTCCTCCAAAATTTGGATACGTCGTTATGAAACTGTTGTAGTTGATACCGATCACATTCCCAGTCGGGCCGCCGGATGCATTATCGACACCCGCACTTGGGCTTCCAGTCTGGGACGGGTGGCCCAGCCTTTGATGTCGCCGATACCAACACAGCGGGTGACGGGTGGCCCAGCCTTTGATGTCGCCGATACCAACACAGCGGGTGCCCCATCCTCGCGTCCTGTGCGAGGGTGGGTGGCGGTGCTGCCGACAGCGCCGAATTTGACTCGGCTGGGAATCTCATGGTACAAGCAGCATCCTACCCGCCCTTGCAAAAAACGCAAGAGCGGGGCACCCACAGTTCTGGAGCCGGACGCTAAATCAAAAGGACAAGGCCGGGCCACCCGCCCCACGCCCGCATCGCCGCGCTTCCGTGCCGGCAATCGGCACCGCAAAACGCCCGCCAATCCCATCACAATCAGGCCCATGAATCGGCGGTGTAATCGCCACAACAAAGCACCGCGAGGCGGGTGGCCCATCCCTTCAGTTCTTGACCTTGCGTATAGTTCCAGAACTGTGGGTGCCCCGTCCTTGCGCTTTCGCAAGGGCGGGTCTGATGCTGCTTGTATCATGGGATTTGAAAAAAAGGGACATCTGACGGGACGTTCACCCGTTTTCGCCCAACACAGTTTGGTGAACGTCCCTCTGTCCCCAGCCAGGGGACCTTTCCCGGACCGGGCTGCCCTCCCGCCGCTTTGCTTTCTTAGTCTTAGCTGTCATGACACAAGCGTACACCCTTCCCCGTCATGACGATGTGTTCCGGCAGGAACACATTCAATAAGTGATAGTCCGCAAGCCGGAGACTATTCAGGGCGGGTGGCGCACCCGAGAACGACGAACGACCCGAAAGGGTGAAACTAAAATTGGCGGAAGCGAGTGGGGGTCGAACCCACCGGTGACGGGGGAACCCGCCGCCCGCCGGTTTTGAAGACCGGGACGATCACCGGACCGCATGCGCTTCCGTGCCAGTGGACAGCGAGCAGTGAGCAGTGAGCAGTAATCGGTGCCCCGCTCTCGAATCGGAACCTGCTGACCACCGACCACTAATCACTCACCACGTTTCACAACTACTTCGGCTGCGCCGTCGTTCGCAAATACGGCTTCACCGTCTTGAAGCCCGGAAATTTCTGCTGCGCCTCTTCGTTGGAAACTGCGCCGGTAATGATCACGTCGTCGCCCGGCTTCCAGTTCACTGGCGTCGCCACTTTGTGTTTCGCCGTGAGCTGCATGGAGTCGATCACCCGCAGGATTTCGTCGAAATTCCGCCCCGTCGTCATGGGATAGCTGAGTTGCAGCTTGATTTTCTTGTCCGGCCCGACCACAAAAACTGTGCGCACCGTTGCATTATCGGCGGGAGTGCGGCCTTCGCAGGTTTCGCCGGCCTCGGCGGGCAGCATGCCGTAAAGCTTTGCGATCTTCAACTGCGGATCGCCGATCATTGGATAATTCACCTTCGCACCCTGTGTCTCTTCAATATCGGCAGCCCACTTGCTGTGGTTGGTGACAGGATCGACGCTCAGGCCAATGATCTTCACGTTGCGCTTGGCAAATTCCGGCTGCAACTTTGCCATGTATCCAAGTTCGGTGGTGCAGACCGGGGTAAAGTCTTTGGGATGAGAAAATAAAATCGCCCAGCCGTCGCCCATCCAGTCGTGAAAGTGAATCGTGCCCTGCGTGGTTTCGGCGGTGAAGTCGGGAGCCGTGTCGTTAATGCGGGGAATTGTATTCGTTTCAGTCGCGGTAGTCATTGATGATCTCCTTCTTTTAACTCGTGAAGTTAGTTCGTGAAGACGATTTTCAAAGGTTATTTCAAATGATGATTTTCGACTCGCACAGGATTCGAATCGGCCTTCCCGGATTTTGAGACTTGGCAAAGCGGATAAGAATAAACCCACCCGTTTTTGACCGGGTGGGCTGGGAAGAATCTCGCTGATTCCCTATCCACACGCCGGCGACAGACGACAACAATACATCGCGCATTCGACGGAATGGAGAGTACGCAGAATCATGTTAGCTAGGATAGAAGCGCTGAGAATGGGTGTCAAACGCCCCATAGGTGCGAAGTTCCTCCTCTTTGAACTTTTCTGCATCGCCAGCCACAGGCCTCGCATCGTTTCTTTGACAGCGAAGACATCGAAATTCCTGGAGAGTTCATGCCTAAATCGTGGCGGCGTCTGGCCATGGCGCAATGGGATGTTTTTACTTCGCGAGCGCTCGAAGGCAATTCCCTCGCCGTCTTTTCTGACGCCCGAGGACTGAGCGACTCGGAGATGCAGTCGATCGCCAAGGAGATGAATCTTTCGGAAACGACATTTATTTTTCCACGCGACGCTGCAACCGAGCGTGAGCGGGGCTTGCGCGTAAGAATTTTTACTGTACAGGAAGAGTTACCCTTCGCTGGCCATCCCACGCTGGGAACGGCGTTTGCGCTGCGCGCAGAATCCGGCGGGAAAGAGATCGTGCTCGAGTTGAACGTAGGCAAGGTTCCCGTCCGCTTCGAAGATTCGCCGGGTGAGCCAATCTTCGGAGAAATGACGCAGATCGATCCTGTGTTCGGCATGCAGCACGATCATGAGGTAGTTGCCCATGCGACGGGACTAGACGTGAAAGATTTCGATCCCGCGCTCCCCATCGAAACTGTCTCGACGGGAATCGCCTATACGATTGTTCCTCTGAAATCCCTGGCTGTCCTACAGAACTTGCGGGTCGACCTGAATCGCGGCAGCGAGTATCTGAAAAGAACCGGCGGAAAATTCTTTTACTTCGTGTCTCGCGAAATCGTCGATCCGGCAGCCCGTTTGCATGCTCGCATGCTGTTCTACAACGGCGAAGATGCGGCCACCGGGTCGGCTGCAGGTTGCGCCGCCGCGTGGATGGTAAGGCACGAAGTCGCCCAACCGGATGAGCGCGTCCTGATCGAGCAGGGCATTGAGATGCTGCGTCCGAGCCGTATTTTTGTGCGCTCGTCCATTCACGAAAAGCGACACGATAACCGGGTAGTTAACGTTCGCGTCGGCGGCAACGCCGTTGAGGTCATGCGCGCCGAATTTTTCCTCTAATCCAAGTTGCGCAAGCTGCCGCAAACACAGACACGAAACCCACTCCACAATAATCAATAGCTAGAACGTCCCATTAGCATCGGCGGCACTTTACAGCGCGCCGGCTTCCCGTTAGCATTCATCTCGCTCTGACATTCTTCATATTGAGAAAAGCTTCTGTTGGTTTTCGCGACTCGCCGTTTCCATCGCGCCAATGGACTGCGAAAGGCTGATGAAACCCAAGCGCACGATCTTGTGTGTCGATGACAACGAACAGTCGCTTTCCCACCGCAAAATCATGCTGGAAACCCGCGGCTACCGCGTGGCAAGTTTCTCGCGCGGAGAAGATGCTCTAACGCGTTTCCAACAAGGCGGTGTCGACCTGGTGATTGCCGATATGGCGATGCCTGGTCTCGATGGCCCTCAACTGATCGCCCAGATCAAAGATCTCTCGCCGAACACGCCTGCGATTCTTATCTCCAGCAAAGTCCGCATCTACGATCACGACTCGCAGGCCGACGTTTTTCTCACTAAGGGCATGTACGCGCCCGTCGACCTGCTGGAACGCATTCGGCTATTGCTGGTGCGCAAGCGCGGCCCCAAACGCATGCAGCAACGGCCCAACCCAATTCCCAACCAAATCGGCGCAGCCTGAACTTCGAACTCCTTTATTTATTCAGCTAGGCAAATCGTAGCGCCGCCGTCTCGGCGGCTGTCGTGGGGATGCCGCGCCCCCACACCAGCCGAGCACCGGATCCCCTGACAGGGTTTGAGTACGCTCTCGCGAGCCGGCGGGACGCCAGCGCTACCAAGAATGCCCATCGTGTAAGATTCTTATCAGGCATGAGCCCCGCATTCATTGAAGCGAAAGACCTGCGCAAGACCTATCACGTGGGCAAAATTGAGGTCGAAGCCCTGCGCGGCATTTCCTTCAGCATCCAGAAGGGCGAGTTCGTCAGCGTAGTCGGTCCCTCGGGCAGCGGAAAATCAACGCTTTTTTATTTATTAGGCGGACTCACCCGCGCTGACGGCGGCAGCGTCGTGCTCGATGGCGACGATCTCGCCAAACTTTCCGACGCCGAACGAACCCGTATGCGGAAGCGCAAGATCGGCTTCGTCTTTCAGAAATTCAATCTGCTGCCCACCCTCGACGCCCGTTCCAACATTGAGGTTGCGCAGGAAATCTCCGGCAACGGTAACGCAGACCCCGGGCACTTCAACCGCATCACCGACCTGCTGGGTCTGACCAAGCGCCTGGGGCACCGCCCGTCAGAACTCTCCGGCGGCGAGCAGCAGCGCGTGGCCCTGGCGCGCGCCCTCATCAACCGGCCCGCCATCGTACTGGCTGACGAACCCACGGGCAATCTTGATTCCAAGAATTCCGACATCGTGCTGGGGATGTTGCGCCTGTCGAACCAGGAACTAGGTCAGACCGTGCTGATGATTACGCATAACCCAGAAGCCGCGAAGTACGGAAACCGCATCATCCACATGCGCGACGGCCAAATCGTCAGGCCAGAAGACGATCCACAATGGGGTTCGCATTAAATCTAGGGAGAGCTCTCCTTCGCGTTCTTAGCGGCGTTTTTTCGCGAACTTGCGATCAAAAGCTTTAACCGCAAAATTCGCCAAGAAATCGCAAGCTTGCAAAGAACATCCGGAGTACCAAGGCGCACTGCACTTCCGCAGTGTTATCCTAAGTAATTCCTATCCCGCGACGAGGGCTGCAACCTTTCATGTCTGATCCAGTGACGCCCAATCCAGAAACCCAACCCGTCCCCGAAAACACAGAAAATTTCGGCGACATCCTCTCGCAGTATCAGAAGAGCAGTTCGCGCAAAACCGACGGTAGCCGGCAACTTCAGGCCACAGTGATCGCCGTCAACGCCGAGTCGGTCTTCTTTGACATTGGATACAAATCGGAAGGCATTCTGCCGCTGACCGCGCTGCAAGGAGAAACGCTGAAGCCCGGCGACAAGGCCCTGGTCACGGTGAAGGGCCGCGATCTGGATGGCTACTACGAACTTTCGCGCTTCAAAGTCGAGCGCCCCATGGATTGGACCGGCCTCGAAAAATCTTTCGCCGAGAAAGCCACGATTTTCGGCACCGTCACGGGCCTCATCAAAGGCGGCTTCAGCGTAGACGTAGGCGTGCGCGCCTTCATGCCCGCTTCGCGTAGCGGAGTTCGCGATGCCGCCGAGATGGAAAAGTTGGTCGGCCAGGAAATCCGCTGCCGCATCATCAAGCTCGACGTGACCGATGAAGACGTCGTCGTGGATCGCCGCGCCGTTGCCGAGGAAGAAGAACGTTCAGCAAAGGACAAGTTCTACTCGCAGATCAAAGAAGGGGAAGTGGTCAGCGGCACCGTGCGCAGCCTTACCGACTACGGCGCATTCGTCGATCTCGGCGGCGTGGACGCGCTGCTGCACGTGAGCGACATCGCCTGGGGGCGTGTCAACAAACCGGCTGACGTGCTCACAGTGGGGCAACCACTCGAAGCGAAAGTGCTCAAAGTCGCATCCGAAGGCGATAAGCGCCGCATTTCAGTTGGTCTGAAGCAACTGCAACCGCATCCCTGGGAGGCAGTCTCCACGAAATTCAAGCCCGGCGACCGCGTGCGCGGCACTGTGACGCGCCTCATGGAATTCGGAGCATTCGTCGAACTCGAGCCCGGCATCGAGGGCCTGATTCATATTTCCGAGATGTCGTGGTCCAAGGGCAAGATTCGGAAAGCCAGCGACGTCGTAAAGCCCGGCGAGATCGTCGAGGCGATCATTCTGCAAGTCAATGCCGTCGAGCACCGTATTTCTCTGGGACTTAAGCAGGCGCTGGGCGACCCGTGGACCGATATTGCGCAACGTTTCCAAATCGGTTCGGCAGTCGAGGGACCGGTGACCAGCCTCACCAAGTTCGGCGCTTTCGTGCAACTTTCGGAGGGAATTGAAGGTATGGTTCACGTCAGCGACATCACCGCCGAAAAACGAATCAACCAGCCGGCGGACGTGCTTCGCGTGGGGCAAATCGTCAAGGCCCAAGTGATCGCCATCGACCTGGAAAAACGGCAGATGCGGTTGGGCATGAAGCAACTAGTCCCGACTGGCCTCGACGAATACCTCGCCGAGCACAACGAAGGCGATGTGGTCACGGGCCGGCTCATGCAAACCGATGATTCCGCCGATCAAGCACGCGTGGAACTCGGCGAAGGAATCCACGCCAACTGCAACACAGCCGCAACCCAGGCCAAGGAAGCAGCGCCGAAAGAATCCAAAGCCGATCTTTCTTCGCTGACTTCCATGCTGCAAGCACGCTGGAAAAGCGGCTCTGGCGCTGCCGCCAAGGCCGAACCCGTGCGCACCGGACAGGTTCGCAGTTTTCGAATCGTGAAGCTCGATCGCGCCACGAAGAAGATTGAGTTGGAGTTCGCATAGCAAGTGTCTGGACTCTAGCGAGCGGAGGATTCCATGTTACGGATCGTGCTGCTGCTCATAGTAGTGGTGGTGCTGGTCGTACTCGTCCCCCGCCTCCTGTCGCGTTCGGCGCCCCCCTCAGAAGGAAGCAGCGCTCCCGATTTCACCCTGCTTTCTCAGGAGTCTGCTCCTGTCAGCCTCAAAAGCTATCGTGGGAAGTGGGTCGTCCTTTACTTCTATCCTAAAGATCAAACTCCCGGCTGCTCCCGCGAAGCACATAATTTTCAGGTCGATCAACCCAAGTTTGCCGAGCGTAATGCGGCCGTGCTGGGCGTGAGCCTCGACAGCGTCGATTCGCACAAAAAGTTTTGCGCCAAAGAAGGCCTGAACTTCAAATTGCTCTCAGACACTGACCACAAAGTGACCGACGCCTACGGATCGCTCACCAATTTCGGCGTAGTGAAGTTCGCCGCTCGTCACACGTTCTTGATTGATCCGAACGGCAAAATCGCGAAGTCCTATACCAGTGTCGATCCCATCCACCACAGCGCCGAAGTTCTGACCGAACTGGACCAGTTGCAGAAATCGCCTCCGTCGGTACGATAGGCTCGAGGGGGCGGACGCCTCATCCGCCCCGCGGAGCGAAGCGACGCGTGCGGCCACATCGTTCGAGTGGAAAGCCGTTATCCACTCCGACGTTCTCCCCGTACAACCTGGACGAGAGCATCCGGTACTCCACAGCCCCCGCCCTCCGCAAAACAAAGTAAACTAACCAAATGGCGACTGCGGCCAGCAACGATGTGCGGGTTCCCATCGGCTACCGCTTTCCGCCCGGCTTCCAGCGCAACCTGCTCTGGTTCGCCCTCCGCCGATTGCGTCCGGCGAATCCGATCTTCCTTTTCCAAAAACTGGCGCAAGACTACGGTGACATCGCGCATTACAAAATCGGCTGGCATCACATTGTCTTCCTGAATCATCCGGACTACATTCGCGAAGTGCTCGTGGTGCAGAACGACAACTTCATCAAAGAACGCACCGTACGGCGCACCAAAATGTTGCTCGGCGCAGGCATGATTACCAGCGAAGGCGCGCAACATCGCGCGCAGCGGCAGGTCGCGCAGTCCGCGTTTCATCGCCAGCGCATTCCGGCATACGCCGACGTGATGGTCCGCGAAGCCGCCAATCTGCGCGATCGCTGGCGTCCCGGCGAACAACGCGACATCGCCACCGACATGATGCATCTCACGCTCAACGTGATCGCACAAACCCTCTTCGCCACCGATCTTCATCGGGAAGCCGGCGACGAGGCCGACGAACTGGCCAGCGCCATCAACCGCATCATGGGTCTCTACAATTTTCTGGTCATGCTGCCGGCTGCGGAATGGCTGGTGCACCTGCGGCCGCCGGGCCTGGCTGCATTTGTGCGTGCACGTAAGCGGATCGACGCTGTCGTCTACCGGATGATCGCCGCGCGCCGCCGGAGCGGCTTTCATGACGGCAGCCTGCTCGATCTCATGCTCGCCTCTTCGCCCGATCAAAGTCCCAGCGCGGAGAAGTCGCTGCGCGATCAGGTCATCACAATCTTTCTCGCGGGTTACGAAACAGTTGCTAACGCACTTTCCTGGACCTGGTATCTGCTCTCGCAGAATCCAGAGTGCGAGCACCGCTTCCACCAGGAAATCGATCGCGAACTCCAAGGCCGGCTGCCCACTTTCGATGATGTCCCTCGTCTGCGGTATGTGGAAATGGTTCTGGCCGAATCGATGCGCCTCTATCCGCCCGCGTGGGCCATGGGCCGCTACGCGCGCAACGATTTTCAGTTAGGAGATTTTTTCCTGCCCGCCAAGACGACCGTGCTGATGAGCCAGTTCATCAGTCACCGCGACGGCCGCTTCTTTCCCGATCCTCTTCGCTTCGATCCCGAACGCTTCACGCCTGACGCCCGATCGCGCCGAACCAAGCTGACCTATTTTCCCTTCGGCGCCGGAGTTCGCCAATGCATCGGTGAATCGTTTGCCTGGATGGAAGGGGTACTCCTGCTCGCGACCCTGGCACAGAAATGGAAATTGACGCTGGTTCCCGGACACCGGGTAGAACCCGAGCCGCTCATCACGCTGCGGCCAAAATATGGCATGCGAATGCTGATAGAAGCGCGTGAGACACTCGCGGCTGCCTGAGTCTGAAATATTTCTCTGCCGGAAGCATCTGGGATCGGTTGCGTGATCTCCCTGTGCCTTCGGGGCCCTCGGTGGTTTTGCCCTATGACCGCCCGCGGAACCGAATGATATGCGCGCGGTCCCGCTTCGATGGCCGCCCCGACGGCAGCAATTCGAACTCCCGCATCGCCTTCCGCTCTGCCGCAACCTTCTGCCGCAGTTCCCGGCCCTCCTCGCTTTCGCGATAGAGTGTCCGCGCCACCGCCGCCGACCCCCGAGCTTCACTGAGCGCTAGGACTTCAATTTGAAAATCTCCGCCCTCATTACTCACGCGCAATCGGTCTCCCACCCGCACTTCGCGCGCCGCTTTAGCCGGTTGCCCATTGGAAAGTATTCTGCCCAGTTCGCAGGCCCGCTTCGCCAAGGGCCGCGTCTTAAAAAATCTCGCTGCCCACAGCCAGACATCCATCCTCACCCCAGTCATGCCTTCATTCTCCTACAACGTCGCGAAGCGGTACGGCCCCAAGACGAAAAAACTTTCGAGGGATAGACAAAATAGTGAGGAGACAGGTAGGGTTTTAACGCTGTCAAAAGGCGAAGGGTCGCGCCCATTGCGGCGGGAGCCTTATCCAGCGTTGACTCAGCAGATTAGGTGAGGCTCCTATGAGAATCCGGTTTCTATACTCTTCCCGTCCGGCCGCCCCGCTCGGCGCTGCAATCTTTCTCTTCATCTTCCTGGTGACGACATTCTGCATTCCAACGTCGGCTCAGACCGGATACACCGGCATCTTCGGCGGTGGCCCGTTCTATAAGAATGCGGCCAACAACATCACCGAAATCGAGAATTCCGGCTTCACCGAAGCCATCGTCTGGAGTGTCGAGGTCAGCAGCACCGGCGACTTGAATTTCAACGGAGAGTTTCCCTTAACCTCCGGCGGAGTATATGTCGGCAATCAGTACTATCCCAACTTTGCCTCGGACATGGCGCAGTTGAAACAGGGCACTGTAAAGCGGGTCACGTTCAGCATTGGTTCTTCCAACTACGGCGATTGGGAAGACATCACCGCCCTGGTCAATTCTCAAGGCACGGGCCCGACCAGCATCCTTTATAAAGACTTCGCGGCCCTGAAAGCCGCCATTCCCGCACTGGATGCCATTGATTTCGACGACGAGAACAGCTTTAATTCTTCTACCACGATTTCATTTGGCGTGATGCTCGGCCAACTGGGCTATCACGTCCTGCCCGACGCCTTCGACGACAGCAGTTACTGGACGAATGTGGTTTCGCAGATCAACAGCCAGCTACCAGGCACCGCCGACGGCGTGCACTTGCAAGCCTATGCCGGTGGCAGCGGAAACAATCCCTGCGTGGGATGGAATTTCGGTGCGGTTCCCGTCTTTCCGGGTCTCTGGGATGCGGACGACACGCCCAGCCAGGTCCAGAGCATTATGACTGGCTGGCACAATCAATGTGGCATCACCGGCGGATTCATGTGGCTCTACGACGACTTCGTCGGCACCGGCAAGGCCGCGCAATACGCCAGCGCGATCAATACCGCCGTGAGCAGCACTGGCTTTACACTCTCGGGACCGAGCAGCGTTTTCCTGAACCAGAATTCATCGGCCAACGCCGCGATCACCATCAAGGACATCGGCGGCTTTAACGGCGCGGTAACTCTCACTCTCTCGACTCTTCCGAAAGGAGTCCAGGCTTCAATCCAGGGAACAGGGAACAACCGAAGAATAGTGTTTAAGGCCAGCGCCTCTGGCGCCACCGGTTTCACGTCTGTCACCGTAACCGGCACGTCTGGCACCATCACTGAAACCTTGACTCTCACTCTGGCGGTAAGTGCAGCATTGGGTAAGACTGGAATGGGCACGCCTGTAAATCTGTCCGCAGATTTTGCGGTAAATGGAATCTACGCGGACGGTTCGAGCTATACCACCGGCGGTCTCGATGGCCAAGGCTATTCCTATTCCGCGAACCTGCTCACCGCGTCCCGAGTGTTTAACGGGATACTCTTCAACTTCGGAGCCGCGAATGTCCCAGACGCAGTCCGTTGCGGCGGCCAATCGATTTCGCTGACGCAAGGCCGGTATTCCGCACTAAGGATCTTTGGGACTGCTATTGAGGGCAACCAGGCATCCCAAACTTTCACCGTGAACTACACCGACGGAACCAGCTCAAAATTTGTTCAAAGCTTCAGCGACTGGTATACCCCGCAAAAATACAAGGGCGAATCGGAAGCCGTCGCCATGGCTTATCGCAATTTCGACAATGGCACCAAAGACAATCGCACGTTCAACCTGTATGAGTACCAGTTTCCGTTGAATGCGACGAAGACCTTGGAGAGCATCACGTTGCCGAATAATGCGGATGTTCTTGTGCTCGCAGCAACTCTGTTGCCCTGAAACGGAGACCGGAGACAGAAGCAGCGGAAACAAGAACGACGCCGGCGTCGCAAGCGGCAGATCAGTACGCATTCTTGCTGCTGAAAATACGCAACAAGGTCATGGTAACGATCTGCAAATCGAAGGTGATACTCCAGTTACGAAGATAGTAGAGATCGAATTCGACCCGCTTCCCGATGGAAGTATCGCCGCGCCAGCCGTTGACTTGCGCCCAGCCCGTGATACCGACTTTGAAGGTATGCCGGAAGTTATAGCGGTCGAATTCGTCAAGAAATTTCTCCACGAAATGGGGACGCTCCGGCCGCGGGCCGACGATGCTCATGTCCCCCTTTAACACGTTGATGAATTGGGGCAGTTCATCCAGATTCGTTCTGCGCAAGAAAATTCCCACGGCGGTTCGCCGAGGATCATCCTCGCACGTCCAACGTGTAGCTTCTTCCTCCCGCGTCCCCATCCGCATGGTGCGAAACTTTAGCATTCGAAACACATTTCCGTTAAGTCCCACACGTTCTTGTCTGAAGAAAACCGGACCCCGGCTCGTCAGTTTAATGGCGATTGCAACCAAAATGCTCAGAGGCAAGGTCGCCAGCAGCACAATGATCGACAACGCAATGTCAAACGCCCGCTTCTGAAAAAGATAGGAACCCGTCTCCGCCAGCGTAGGCCGCAGATCCAGCATCTGAATTCCACCCAAGTCGATCAGACGATCACGCACTCCCACACCTTCCCCAAGATCGACGACGACTCTTGTCGGCACACACAACTTCTCCAGCGCGGGAGTGATTTGTTGCACGTCGCCTAAACGGCCGGCGGGCAGCGCAATGATCACATCGTTGATGGAGTGCCCATTAGAGAATGTTGGAATCTGATCGGCCTCGTACACCGGTCCTTCGACGGCGATCTCCTGGTCCGGCAACCGCACAAAGCCGACCACCTTGCACGGAAAAACTTCGCCGTTTTGCAGTGATGTCGCTATGCGGCGCGCGAACCGGTCGGTTCCGACCATCAGAATCCTGACTTCGTTCCTGCCGCTCTTGCGCAGAAATTCCAGGAATACGCGGAAGGCGATGCGGGCCGCAGTCGCCAGCACAAAAAGCGCCACCGCGCTGATGCCAATGACCAGCCGCGAGTAGCTTGCCTGCCGGTACAAGAAACCCAGCGCCATTACAATCGCGTAGGTGAAGGCGAGCGCCTCCAGCAATCGGCGGCTTTTCTTGCCCGGCGCGTACAAGTGCTCCACTTGCCACAGCCCCGACTCTTCCGCGACGATCGCCCACACGATCGTGGTCAGCAGCATTATGCCCCAGTACGACGGCAACCCCCCGGGGGCGCTATGAGGAAAGAAAAGATTGAAACCGAAGCGCACTTTCACCGCGATGGCGTATGCGCAGGCAGGCAGCAACAACGTTAGGATTTTCAGGTAAAAGCTGACATAACTAAGGCGACTGCGAATCATAAAAATCGACTCTTCCTATAGCAGAATGACGAAGCGCCTGATTTTGTCCTCTTTTTTGTTTCCCTCATATACCCGAAATGCGCTGAGCCGCCGCTTCAGCACAAGCGGGATGTAACTCTGATTCAATCCTAGAAATAGTCCAGCCGACTTTGCGATATCTTGCCGGATGCCTTGCCCCGCCAGTTTTCTTTCCGGCGCCCGCTCCGGCGAACGGTCTCCGATGCGCCTGATTTTGCTCTTCACCAATCTCAGCCCGTCACGAAGCAGCGATTTTCTCGTTCCCGGAGCATCCCAGATTTTCAACAGCTTCAGCGTGTAACCAATATCGAAGTAGCGCTTGAATAGGCCGACCGTGGTATGGCTGTGTGAGTGGAATACGGCAGCCTTGGGCTCGTAAACAATCTTCCAACCCGCATCGAGTATGAGTTTGGCGATACCCAGATCCTCGAACACCTTCAGATCTTCCGGGAAGCGCACCGCCTCCCATACGCTGCGGCGAATCGCAGCATTCACGTCGGAAAAGTGGTAGAAGCGATATCCCACACCGTTGCGATGGGCCGGGTCTTTCACAACCCTTTGTTCGCCATAGACCGCATCAAGTGCGTCCTGGCGTTCCAGCGAAGAGCCCGGCTTGGGAAACTGCCGTCCATACACCGCTCCCACTTTCGGATCCTCGAAATTGGAGATCATCGTTCTCAGCCAGTCATCGGAAGTGGGTACAGCGTCCTGCGATAGAAAGATCAGAATCTTTCCTCTTGCGAGGCCAGCAACAAAATTCCGGGTGTGGGCGTGACGAAATTCCTCAGGGGGAATGTGCTCCACTCGCACCGGGAAGCGGCGCAGGACGGTCATCGTGTCGTCGGTCGAACCGGAATCGACCGCAATCACTTCAAAGGGCTCCGCACCTTCCTGACCATAAACTGCGGGCAGCAAGCGCTCCAGGTCGGGCGCGCCGTTCTTCGTCAAAAGCAAAATCGAAAGCTGTACCATTACTACCCTTCCAAATCGATCGGGCAGATCTGCATGGACCGAAACGTTAGCTCTGTTCTCGAATTTTTGGATGCAACTTCGCCCGGGTTTGCTGGCCCAATACTTTGAGAACTTTTGCTGCGCACGTCTGGGTGCAGGACTTGTCCGCACTGCGCGACTCGCCAGCGGAGTGATGGCGCCAACACATGGAAGGGAAGCAGCCCACAATTCGCTTGGCTCAACTTTGTAATCTGTCGTCGCCTGGCCGAATCTGAAGCTGAACTCACCTATAGCGTAGAGGCCAACGCATCGGGTGTCAACCGCAAACCAGTTGCTGGCATCTCGCATCACACCCTTTCGTGATTATCCTCACGACTGCCTATTCCTCCAGTGACATCAATGCCGCGGGAGCGGTCTCTGCGCGGGATTTCCCTAAGCGGATGGAAGCGCCCTCCACAAGGAAAATCCGTTTCGTTGCACGCGAGCGCGGCTCGCCATCCAGCCCAAAGACATGCTGTTCAAGTAATATTTCGCTGCTAAAAACTCGCAATGAGGACACCGCGCCCGATAACGGTAGCAAATAAGCGCATTGGGAAGACGAACCCATTTGCGAGAAAAAAGTTGCGCGTAAATTAAGAAAAACATTCCCCTTTAGAAAAAGTCCCGGAGCGCGGCCTCTCAGTTCACGATAGGTCGATCAGCCATATCGGCGCTTAATCCAAAATATCTTCATCGATCCGGATAGCGGCCACGACTATCCGAGTTGCCATGCGATGAAGCCGGAGGCGCTTCAAACTTGAAGACCGCACCTCCAGTCGCAACATTATTGCTGATCTGATTTCCGGAGGACGCCGCCGACCAAAAGATAGCAGACCCTTCCGCCGCCTCCGCCGTGATTCGGTTTTGTTCAATCACGTTGTTTCGGCTGGCAACGCCGGGCCCCAGGATGATCTGATGTGCACTGCGATCGTGGAGCCGGTTGTTGTGGGTTAGAGTATTCCCCGAAATAGTGCTGTCTGACATGTCCAGCGACATCCCCGCCAGTCCGTTGTTTTCGAAAGCATTGTAGATCAACTTCCATCCGACTCCGTCCCCGAACGCCCCGGTTCTGTCATTGAATGCGCTCAAGTTTCCCGAAACCACCGACGATGTTCTCTGTGTCCCCGTATGGGGATAGGTCTCGGACAAGTCCAATCCGTCGTAATGATTATGCTCACTATGATTGTTGTCCACCAGGATTTCCGTGTTGTAGGTTCCATCTCCCTGGCTGGAATAATTCTTGAAGCCACTCTCGCCACTAAATTCGACCACGTTATGCCGGATAGAAACCTTTTCCGCAGCCGCCCACACGATTCCACTGAAGCTGGCATATCGCACAGTATTATTGTGAATGCTGTCTTGCCGGTTCATTTGGCCATTTTTCGGTGTGTGCCAAAGAGCGATACCGCCCACAAAATTCCTGCCGCCCCGAAAATCACAGAGCGCGACTTCAGAAAACTGCACATCGAAAAGCAAAATCGAGACCAGATCGCCGGTGATTCGGTAGATATGGATTCCATCCGACGACATGGTTAGGGTCGGACCTATTCGTTGCGCTTGCTGCTGCTTCGACGCTTTGGCCCAGATATCTTTATCTCCCGGCTCCGGCTGGTATCCAACGCCAGCGCCCTGTCGGTCGACTGCCACCGGCGTACCGGCGTGCGGGGTCGGAAATCCATTCGGTGCAACTGCAGTAAGTTTTGTGGCCGCCTGTAGCCGCAAGTTGTCGAGGTAGTGCCCGCCAGTCCCGTGCACGTCAAACAGGGCGGTGTCGTCGATAAGGACCGATTCCGCCCCCGCACCCGTCAAGAACAGGGGGGTTGCACCTTTCACAGTCCCCGTCAACAAGTATCTCCCCGGCGGCAAGAACAGCGGTTTCCCTGACTTATAAGCCGCCTGGAGTGCAGACGTGTTGTCACTTCCATACCAGTAGGTCAGGTTCCCGGCTGTGAATTCCGCCGGCGCCGCCAATGTCACCCGCGTAGGACTGACGACAGTTTTAATCGTCGTTGTGAGGGAGGCATTCTCAGGTCCAGCGCCTGTGATGACGATCGCCTTTCCGACGTCACGGCCTGACGAAAACGCAGCCGACGCTGCCGTGAACGAAGCAGAACCGATTTCGCTGGCCCCGTTGCTTCCCGCTACGGCATCGCCCTTCACGCCAAATTCCGTAACCGGGGTAAGTCCCTTAACGCGTTCGGCGTGGCGGAAATCCATTACATTCGGACTCGCACTGGGCTCTTCTCCCGCATAGGTCGGCGGGATTACGACCAAGCCGCCTCCCGCACACTCGGCGACCGCAGCCTGAACGGTCATGTATTTAAGGCCATCCACCACGCAGGTATGGGTACCTCCTACCTGACCAATCAAATTAGAACTCGCGAGGAGGACAACGGCGATCGTCCGATACATATTCAGGGAAAATATTCCTACTACTGGCCAGTTATCCAACACTCTGTATTTGGGTTGCATATTTTTTGGCTCCTTGCCACTGGAGTTAGAACCAACAAAACGAGTCGAGACCGTAGACCCGAAAGATCGCCCACCCGACTCTAGAGGGATTTTGCGCCGCGGACACAGTCGCCATGCCGTGAGCCCAGACAAGTTCCTGCACTCGATGATATGCCAGGTGTGGCGAAGTCGAGACTAGGGATTATCGCGTAGTAGGCAACAGTCCGAAAACAACGACCCCCGTTGGGGTCCCGACGTAAACTCTGCCGTTGGTGATCGTGGGCACGATAAACTTATTGGATCCAAATTGGTCGCGCGCGGCATTGACACCGCTATTGTAGACCTCGTTGGCCAAATTGGTGGCATCGTAGGCGTGAAGTATTCCGCTCGTTCCATTCTCCACAGCCCAAAGCAAACCATTGGAGACTCCGTTAGCCGAAATGCTGGGTGTGGCGCCGGGATACGGGAATGAATTGCTCGAGAGCATTTTGTACGGCAAAGAAAGCTGGGCATTGGAGACCGAGAACGACTCAATCGGCTGGCCCACCGCCCCAAAATATACGGTTGAATTAAAATACGCCGGCGTCGAGAACATGGGTCCGTAAAGCCCGCCGAATATCGGACAGCATGGCGGAATCTCTTGCCGGATATTGTCAACCGTGGAATCGAACTTTCCCATGTCGTCCCGGTCCACCACGTATACCATCCCCGTCTTCCCCGATCCCATAGCGAGATGCCACGTTTTGCCCGCATCATCAACCTGGTCAGGCAACAACAAGATGCCTCCCGACCCGATATCAAAATCGCCGACTGACAGAACGGCCGTATTACTAGGGGCAAAAAAGTCCGTTACTGTTGGGGGAGCGGTCGGTGCAATCTTAACGAAAGCATTGCCAAAGTCTGCCTGACTTGGAAACCCGTTGCTATTCAGAGCCGTGTCGAACGAGCCATTTCCGTCCATCAAATACACGTAGCCCGCACTGTCGGCGGCAGGTCCGTCTCCTGCCATCCAAATGCCTCCGTGGTTCCCGTTCGGCGTGAGGTTCAAGACGCTCGCTTGTGCCAAGGTGGACTCGCTATAGCCGATTACCCACCCGGTATACGGCTCAACATCGCAGTGCGAAGCCCACGTGGTATAGATTGTCCCGTTGGCTAACAACAGCGCCGGCCTCTGAAGGTACTGTGCGGGATCGAATACCACACTTACCCCGTTTGTCCCGTCCCCCGTCCCTGGATATTGCGCCTGAATCTCTTTCGGTCCACCAAATAACTCCTTTCCGGCGGCCACATCCAAAGCGTGCAGTCGAAAGTGATAATTGCCGCCGCTGTCCTCCGTTGCCGCAACCAGATAAATCGCCCCATTAGGGCCTTGACTGCGATCAATCACAGGGGTAGAGGTAATTCCCACCTCCGGAGTCACAGCGTCGGAGCATTGGCGGTCGTCGCTGGAGGTTTCTCCTGCCTCCAGAGCGGAGGCCTGCCAGAGCATTGCGAACGTATCGGCGTCAAAAGCGTAGGTGCTGTCGTGTTCGGTGACCACGTAAACCACATTGTGAGTTCCCGATCCCGGCACGGATACATTGGACAAGTACAAGGGCTGCGCATCGACCTTACCATCCGTGGGCAGAAATCCCACTTTGCCAAATGTCGCAGCGCTGACATTCTGCGGGGTCAAATAAGTCTCGCTCCCATTCTGGCCTGTCCGCAGGTTATCGTTATGAAAAGTAGTCACATCGGGTGGTGGATGTACCGAGAGCACAGCTGCTGCGCTTATCACCTGACCTGTGGAATTGCTAACCACCACTAGAAACTGCGATGCGTCGTCCGCGGTCGTGGTGGGCGCCGTCGTATAAGAGGACTGGGTCGCTCCCGGAATGGGTTGCCCGTTTTGCTGCCACTGGTAAGCGAGCGGCGGTCCGCCGGCAGCGGTAACATTGAACGCCGCCACTTGCCCAATCGTCACAGTTTGACTGCTGGGCTGTTGAATGACCGACGGCGGCGTAGGCGTACTGGATCCGCCACAGCCGAACAGACTCCACGCTAAAATGACACACACACTACTACCGCCCAAACGCCTGGCAAGCACTCGGTTTTTGTTCCTCGCAGAGGGGACCCGGAACTAGGACGACGCAAGGGACCCGGAGTTCCATTCTTAAGACGCATAAGTATAAAGAAGTTCGATCGGACTGGCAACCTCGTCAGCAGCGCTGGAACAACTTTTGTCAATCCTCCGCGAGCGCTGGCGGCGCGGCCTCCGCCAGCGCAAGCTGAAGAATCCCGAAGGTCTTCGCCGCGGTTTTCTCCCAGGTAAACTGCTGCGCCCTTTGCTGTCCTCTCTCACGCAAGTCTGCGACCAGAGTGGTGTCTTCCACCAGGCGGCGGATCCCATCTGCGATCGACTCCAGATCCCGCGGATCCACCAAAATTCCGGCGTCTCCCACGATCTCTGGCAAAGAGCAGACATTCGAAGTCAAGACCGGCGTCCCACATGCCATGGATTCCAACGCAGGCAATCCAAACCCTTCATACAGCGAAGGGAAAACCACCGCCAACCCTCCGCGATAATAAGCGGATAACTCTTCATTGTTCGGAAATCCAATAAAAGTCACATGGTCCATGAGGCCCAGATTCCCCAGATCGCGCGAGGTTTCTGCGTCGGGTTCGCCGGTTAGAATCAGCCGAACCCTGTTGCGAACTCCCGAAGTCGCGTACGCTTTGAATAAACGCGGCAGATTCTTATGCGCCTTGTGGCTGCCTACGTACAGCAAGTAGGGGTAGCCCGGTTCGTATCTCTTCCCAGAAGCCACAAACGGTGGGCCCACGCCGTTTCCCACATTGACGATTCTCTCTTCGCCGATCCTTGCCCAGGCGCAAATTTCTTGTTTCGAATACTCCGAAACGGTCAGCACGAAGGCGGCCCGGTGACAGGCTGGTTTGATGATCACGCGATAGTAAGCCCGTTTCGCCGCATTCGAATTGTCGGGCACGCGCAGATGATTCAGGTCATGCAGGCTGAAAACAAATTTCCCCGGCCAGCCCAATGGTGAGTTATAGCCCGGACTGAAAAATAGCGGCGGCTTTCTTCGCAGCAGCGCATATCCCAGAAAAATCGGATCCAACGGGTGCCACGGCCTACGGCCAGTTTGAAACGCCGCCAGATTCGGAAGGCGATTTTGTAACTCGGCCGCAAATCGGCCGATACCGTGATTGCCGATCCAGCGCGCGTCGTAGAGAATCACTCAGATCCCTTCCAGGCTGTCGGTGGGCGTTACCCGTTGCTGCCCTCGATCCCGAGATTTGAATCTGATTCGTTCGCTGTAGATCTTGTCCGCCCCGAGACTCGAAGCGAAACGCAGAAACAGCGCGATCAACACTATTTCCGGAAGCAGCCACCCAATTCCACCCACCGGAATAAGCGCAATGTCCGCCAGGAATGCCACAAGGACGAAATCCGAGGGATGACCGGAAACGCGTAAGCGATCGACAAAGACCCGAGCCAGCCATCCCCGGAAGATGGAAAATAACGCCAGATAAACAATCGCAAGGACTCCGAAGTCCGCATACTGCACTCCGATTCCGAAGTCTGGCGACCCCACATCTTCATCGAGAGATTGCGGATAGAACCAATCATCCAGATACAGTCCTCCAAAGTTCTTGGGCTTATCGGGCATGAGCGCGCGCGGGATGCGGCCCAGTATCTGAGATTCCAACGTGAGCCTTCCGTATTGCACGGGGAAGTTTGCATCAATCACCATCATCGCGTTTCGGGTGTAGTCCGAATAGGAACTAACCGACTCCAAGACCTCGGCGGGGCTCTCCCCCAGGGTCATGGTCGCGGCCAGAAGGAGCAAAGCGAAAAATCCCATGGCGGCTCCTGCGAACAAGGCCGGCAGGAACTTCACTTTGCGCATTTTGACATACACTTCGAACACGGCGATCAGGAGAACCAATGACAGCACCTGACCCTTGCTGCCGTGCAGGGCAAGAACCGCGCCGGAAGCCAGGATCACCATTCCCTTAACCAATCGAGAACGCCCGCTGAACAAGATGAGGATGACCGCGAGATAAGCGAGAACACTGGACGTGTAGAAGTTGAGGCCAAACCCGGTTCGCGTATGCGTATAAATCTGCCTCGGATCCAGAATGTATTCCGGGAACTCCATTAGGATAGGCGCATACATCATCACAGCGAGGGCGAGAGCGCCCAAGGCGAGCCAGCCGAAATTCCGGTATGAATATCCGAATGGAAGACGAACGACTCTCGTAACCGGTCGCGTATAGGCATACGCAAAGGCGACATTCTCAACTGCCAGAGTCGTATAGACGTAAATGTAAGCGTAGGGCCGAGCATCATTCCCGAACACTTGAGCGAAGAACAGCGGCAACAAATAATAGGCCGGAATAATTGTGAGAAATGAAGGCGTAAGGATGTTGAGATAGCTTCCTTCGCGGCGGCTGACGAACAGGTAGGCGCTCACCGATATGATCAGCGACGCGATTAGTATCGTGTTCGCGAGCCCAAGTGAGATCATGTTCGCAAGCCCTCGCGCTGAACCTGGCTCCGGTGGGAGCTTAATCGAAAATTGCCGCTCTCATGTTGCTGCAAAACTTTTCCATCGTAAATTCGCTGAGAATCAGACTCCGGTGCGTCTCCAACAAGTCGGCATTCGCGCTCTTTCGGACGCGTCGCAGAGTCTCGATTAAAGCGGCGCAGTTTCCGAACGGGAATAGCCATTCCTGAGGCAGGAGATCGGCCATTCCGTCCGTATTGGAAGCGACGATCGGGAGTCTGTACGACATAGCCTCCAGCATCACCAATGGAACCCCTTCAAATCTCGAGGGAATCAAAAGCAGGTCGATGCCAGCATAGACCTCTGTCGGGTATTGGGGCCAAGGCACAACCTTCACTTGCGGGCATAAATCGAAATCCGCGATCATAGCCTTGAACTTATCTTCATCCGGGCCCTCCCCCACGAAGAGAAACTTAAAGTCGATGAGTTCGTGGCGAAAGCGTGCTATCGCCTTAAGCGCAAAGTCTTGGCCTTTTTGCCTGAAATGAATTCTACCCATGGTTGCGACGAGGCATTCGTCTGTCTTGATGCCATGAAGAGCGCGAAATCCTTGCCGGTCCGATTGCTCAATCGGCGGGCCTTCGACGGCGTTCGGAACTATTACGACATTGGGCGTGGCGCCCCTTTCCCCCAGCGCGCGGCGCGCGCTCTCACTGATGGTAATAATCTTGTCCGGTAAACGATAAAAATAACCGTTGATCGCCTCGCGAATCTTTACCGCGAAAGGCTTGCCGGAAATGGAAACTGGATGAGCGACCGGGAGATAACTGATCGTTCGGTAGCCCGCCCGCTTGGCGGCCAATAAGGCCATACTGCCGCCTTCGATGCGCCCCTGCGCTACTACAACCACATCCGGATGAACCTGCCTCATCACGTTCTTAATATGCCGAATCCTTCCCCAACTGATTAGCGACCGCAGAGCTTGTAAGGTTCTTGCTTTGTAACCTAATGGCATCAAAGAGAGGTTGCTCGAGAATCCCTGGATGACCTCCAACTGTTCTTTTAGACGCTCGTTACCAGCATAGAAAACGAAGGTGACCGTGAGACCGTTTTGTTGACAAAGATGCCGGACCGCCTTGACGGTCATTGCTTCATGCCCCCCAAATTGAGCGGCATCGCTATAGAACAGAACGGACGTCATCCGACGTTTCCTCCGCTAGCGTGAGCAGTTCAAGGCTTTTGATACACCATCGTCACCGAGTGCCCAGCGGGCCGCAGAGCCCTGTCCTGAAGACCGGTCTCGAGAAAAAGCGACAAGAATCGGACGGGGGCCTTAATCAGGATCGAGCTTAAGACGCCATCGAGAGTACGATGGCGGCGTCCCAAGACCCCGTTGAAAGAGTTTTCGATGAGCGTCGTGGAATAACCGCGAATATGCAGGTCGGAAAGCACATCATATCCAATCGCAATCACCTGCAAGTCAAACAATTCGGCCACATGCCCCAGCGCTTTGTCAGTCCAGCGGGTCGCATGGTGAGGCGGCATGTTGAGTACATTGTTGCTCTGTCTTCCCGTGAAGCCGTCTTCCCAGGGAACGGAGCAAATCAGTCTCCCACCCCTCTTCAGACAGCGCAGGGACAATTCAATAAAACTCCTGGTCTCAGGAATATGCTCAAGCACCTGAAACGAACACACCACGTCGTAGCCATTTTCATGGTCCACCGAATGCTCTTCGAGGCTGCGTTTGTGAACCTGGATTCCGCGCTGCCGCGCCTGCTGCGCCGCGGCTTCGCTCAACTCCAGGCCCTCATAGGACTTTGGCTTGATCTTTGCTGAAAATGCCCCCCGGCCGGCGCCCACTTCGAGCACCCGATCTTCGGAAGAAATGTACTGCGCGGCAAACTCGTATTCCGGCTTCTCGACAGCGTAGTACCAATCGAATTTTTGAAGCGACTCGTAGAATCGTTCATCCCCGCTGATCGCCGGCACGTAGAATCTCAGATCGCAAGCGTCACATTTCTTGAGCTCAATCGCCGCCAGCGCAAGGTCTTCCAGGTCGACCTTCACTTGTTTTTGGTAAAGCCGCCGGAGCAAGGCAAAGGGCAGCCTTTCCATTACAGCCGTATTCGACGAGCAACACAATGGACACGCGTCTGGCATTCATCATTTCCTGGAGGCTGCTACGGGGTATTTCTGGAAGAGGTGGACAGCCTCGATCTCCGTTCCCAGATCGGATTCCTAGCAATGATGCCCCAGAAAACTTGAGCATAGATGCGGGCAACATTTCGATATCGTTTCTTGAAGATACTGAGAACTCCCGCGATTGCCACCCGGGCGCCCGCTGCCATGAGCAACAAAAGCGAAACCGCGACGCCTTGAACAATTCCTCCGTGCTTGAGGAAGTGATAGATCGTGCCCCGATTTCCGTGCCAAACGACGATGTAGGGCGCCTGATCCCCGCTTCGCCCGCAAAGATGCACGACTTCCTCATCCCCGAGAAAAACCACGCGGCTGCCTGTTTCCTTCACTCGAATACAGAGATCGCAAACGTCTTCGATCGTTAGGAAATATTCCGGGTCATAGCCGCCAATGCGCTCGAAGATGTTGCGCCGAATCAACAGGCAGGAGCCGGACACATACAACACGTCCTGCGTTTCGTAGGATGAAAACCGGTCATGCAGCAGCCGGGGCAAGCGATACGGAAGCACGCGCCAAGTCATGACATGACGAATGCCCCAGCGCTTTCTGAAACTCACGAGCGGTTTGCCATCGTCGTACACATTTCTGGGACCGACGACACCAACCTCCGGGTTGCGGTCGAGGAATTGGATCATTCGCTTCAGGCTGTCGTCACGAAACATGGTGTCGGGATTCAGCATGAGAAGGTATTCGCCCCGACACATTCCCATGGGCGTATTGTTTCCCGCCGCCAAGCCGACATTCTCCGGATTCAGAATCGCATGGACATTTTCGTAACGCGCCGCATAGTCGGCGACCACTCGAGGCGTGCTATCCGGAGATGCGTTATCGACCAGAAATACCTCCATCGGCACGGATTGTTCAAACAGCCCCTTCAGGCAGTCGGGCAATTCGTTGCTGGAACGGTAGGTAACAATGATCACCGATACCCGAGGTCGGTCTTTGGGCATGGAGCCCTGAGAATCCGAGCCCTGAATACTTCCTAAAGACTGGCGATTTTCCTCGGCGATCTGATCCAATCTTAAAGTCTGTTTCATAAATGGCTGCGGGGGAATGCCTCTAGCGAGCCACCCCCGTATGAGGGATGGCCCGTTGCCGCAGAACCTCACCCACAGGAGGGAACCTCGGCAGGTGCTTGCTGTCGCAATAACATTATACAAACCAATGCGTAGGCCACCAGGCAACCGACTGCACCGATCGCGATGCTGCGAAGCGGGTTCGTCGGCCAGGAAAGTAAGCGGGCCGCCAGGCATACCACAACAACGGCGGCTGAAGGCACGGCGCTTCGGGCGATCGATATCGCATATTCGGAGAGTCCCAAACCTGTAACGTGATGAATCCGTTCCAACTGCAGTCCGAAACCAACTGTGATCGAGATCAGGCTCGCAAGTTGCGCTCCCAGCGGCCCCAGCCACATTGAAAAAGGATAGACAAGAACAATCATCGTGATAGCCATCGCAGCCACGCATCGGCGATGCAATCCAGGCATCCCCCAGGCGTAGAACACTCCGGTAATTTGGGTATTAGCCAGGCTGATCAGGGCGGCGCATAGCGCGACGAACAAAGGACCGGCAGTTACCGCGTAAGGGCGCCCATAGATGATCGTGAGCACGGGACCTGCACAAAAATACGCAAAGGCCAGGGCGGGCGCGCCCACTGCCGCCACCAGCGATGTGATCCTGATAATGACCCGGTTGGTCCGAGCCTTGTCTTCCTGAATCTGGGACAGAGTGGAAAGAGAAATTTGATAGAGCAAGTTCGAGACAAAGACGACCGGGACCTGCCCCGCGGCAATTCCCATGGTGTAGAGGCCGAGGCGGGCGGCAGACAACAGCTTGCCCAGCACAAATACATCCGTACGCAGGAAGATCAAACTCAAGAGCGGGACGCCAAATACTCCCTTGGAGTATTCAAAAAGATCCTTCAGAGATTTTCTGTCCACATGGAGCGAAGGAAGCCATGGGCAGACGGCATAAGAGAGGACACATCGTGCCGCGCTCTCACTTACCGTTCCAATGACCAGGGCCCAGACATCTCGAATGACAAAACTCAGAACGACCGTGAGCACAACCCCCAGAATGCCGCCCCCGTTCGATATCAGGGCCCAGCGCGAAAACTTCATGTCTTTTATCGCAACATAGGCTCTGGCGCTCATGGCTCCTTCAAGCACCAGTCCTAGAACAGCTATTCTGAGAAGGGGGGTGAGCTCGGGATTCCCATAGAACCTGGCAACCAATGGAGCCGCCAGAGAAAGCGTGGTCCACACCAGGAGGGATCGGATGAACGCCATCCACCATGCCGCATTTACAAACTCGTTCTCCGCCCCTCTGCGATTTTGAACCAAGGCTTCCCGCACTCCAACTTCCGTGAACGCCTGGAGTACAAGACCGGTCGACAGCACGATGGCTACAGTCCCAAATGCAGACGGAGCCAGAAGTCGAACAAGAATCAAGTTGCGTACGAAACGAGCAGCCTGCTCGGCCAGACTACTTGATCCCAGCCAGGCGCCGCCGCGAAGCGCCTTCGCCTTCAGGCTCTTCCCGGTAAGTAATCCACCGATGGATTGCCGAATTCGGGCTTGGATTCCCGCGGCACTTAAGATCTCGGTTTCATTGGACAAAGTCATCGCTTCGTTCGTTTAAGCAAGGACGGGGCAGTTGCGACCGGAGTGTTCGCGGGGTTGGCTTTGGAACGTTGAGCATTCAACGGACTCGTGGAGGAGCCAGCAATTACCGACTTTTCTCCCAAAAAACTCCACTCCAGTCAATCTCTCGCATCGGTTCCGTAATTTTTTGCTCGGTGCGAAAGTCGTCCACAGCCTTTTTACAGGCTGGAATGCATCCATAGTCATCGATAATGACATACCCTCCGGGTGAGACTCTATGGTACAGACTTTGCAAGGCGTCCATGGTCGAGGAATACATGTCGCCGTCCAGGCGCAAGACTGCAAGTTGTTTGATCGGCGCTGTCGGGAGCGTATCTTTAAACCAGCCAGCCAGAAAGCGCACCTGCTCGTCCAGCAATCCGTAACGTGCAAAATTTGTCTTCACTTCTTTCAGTGAGATGCCCAATATGTGACTGGATTCCCAATGCCGATCGCCCTCGTCCTGGGGATATCGTTCATCCGGCTTCGGTAAACCCTGAAACGAGTCCGCGAGCCAAACCACTCTGTTGCGGTCACCGTACACCTTCAAAACGGCTCGCATGAAAATGCTCGCTCCGCCGCGCCATACGCCGGTTTCAATGAGGTCGCCGGGCACATTCCTGCGAATCACTTCGGTAACACAGAACTGTAGATTCTCCAGCCGTTTGAGGCCAACCATCGTATCTGCCTCAGCCGGCCAATCACTTCCCTCTGCCCGTTTCGCCTGATCGAACGGCGCGTAACGAAATAGTTTCAGGTTCAACTTGTCTAAGGCGGGCGTCAGCATCGGGTAAACAGCCCAAGCCACGGGGTGTTCCCGTCTGGAAGGACGTCCCCGGATCTGTCGATATGATTCCGGAAAAATGGACCGCGTTAGACACTGTTTCATCAGGTCCAAATACAGTTGATCTGCACCTTCGGCTTTGATTTCTTCGAGCATCTTTAGTTCAGAACTTTTATGATCGCCTGATACTGTGGGTCGGCTGAACATCCGGCTGAAGCTAAAGTCGATGAGGCAGACCATGAAACTACGCTTGCTCCATGCACGGGAAGAGACACAGTGGAACTGGCAAAGCTGCCGAGGCTGCCATTCGCCGAAATAGTCAGAGTTGGGCCCGCGATGGCACTGTGCACAGTGCCAGTGGGGTCGCTGAAGGAGTAAGTCAGAGTCGCAGTGTTGCTCCCGGCACCGCATCCCACCCCTGCTGTCATCTGGAACAAAGCTAATTCCAACACAATACCGGCATTCGCATTCGGCCAAACCGTATATAGCTGGGTGCTCGCAATTGCCGTTCCGAAATTGGTCGACGCCGTTTCAACGGACTTATTGTAGCCTGTGATCGTGTTGTTCGACCCGAAGTCACTGATCTGTGCGGGGCCGCAGCTCGAATAGCTGCAAATGGAGGCTGAATCCACACGAACGTTAATCGTATCGCCCGTCAGATATACACCGACCGATTGATAATTGGTGGTGGCGGAATTGTCGGTCACGATATTGACGTAAGAACACTGGAGGCAGGCCTGTCCCCCTCTAAATTTAGACATACAGCACTCCGATCCCGGCCCACTGTTGGTTGGGGCTTTCGATGAACTCCTTGTGCCGGTAGCGTTGCTTGACTTCGACCCAGAATTCGTTGACGTGACATTGCGCCTCCGGCGGATGCGGAACGATGTCATGAAAGGCGACCAGGCCGCCGGCTCGTACCAGGGGCGAGTACATCTCGAAATCGCGCTTGACGCCATCATAGCTGTGATCCCCGTCGATAAACAGAAAGTCCAGCTTGGCCGGGCCGAGTTTTTTCGCGACCGTCGATAACGTGGGAGAAGAATGGGAATCGCCGGTGACGATGTCGAGATGCTGGCTCCCTCGCAGAAACGAGTAGTAAATCATTTTGCGAATGCCGCCCAGCCGGCCGCGATACAGATCGAGACTCAGCATGCGGGCGCTGGGATGAGCCAGGCGGCAAAATAAGAAGAGAGTTCCGCCGAGATGAGTGCCAATCTCCATCCCGGTTCGGGGCTCCAGGCTCGCGACCTCCGTTGCCAGCGCAAGCAGTTCGCTGCGTATTTGTAGCGGAGCCAACGGCTGGGCGAGACAGAAGTTCACCAGTTCCTCAGGAGTCGATTGCGGTTTCAGCCCGCGAATAGCAAAGAGGCACTTCGTCCAGGTAACACATCTTTCAGCCAGGTTTGCCATTTGTAGTTGCGGTCAGAGCCGCGCGGGTCGTTCCTCCTGTTTTCAGAATTCTTGCAATTGCCCTGATCTTGTGGCGCGGTTGACACCCAATTGACGCAATACGGCGGGACGATCTAATCCTTGTCCATCTAATCCTTGTCCATCTAATCTTCGTCCATCTAATCTTCGTCCATCTAATCTTCGTCGCCCTTGTGAAACCGGCGAAAAACACTTTCTTTTATCGATTGGACGTTAACTCCAGTTCGAGGCCTCCACGGCAGGTTGCTCCAGATCGTATTCATCACTTCCGTCGCCAACGCCTTACCGGGATCATCCGGATCGATTCGTTGCCATCGGTCGTGCGCCAGAACCCAGAAGATTCCCGCCATAGCAAATACAAAGATGCCGATGCACCCGATTAGAATTCGAGGCGGGAATGACTTGCTCTCGGGGATGTTGCCCTCGTCCAGGACTTTGACGCTCGGCGTCTCCCGCGCCTCTTCCACCTTCGCCATTTCGTATTGCTTGGTCAACGTCTCGAAGACGGCCTCTTCCACTTTAGTGCGACGGTAGAGGTCGGCGTATGCGACTCCGAGAATGGGTAGCTGCCGGATCGATGGATAGAGATCCTCGGTCGATGGGGATGAAGGCGAGGCGTTCGAAGCTGAGGACGATGCAGCCGAGGAATCCTGCCCCCCCAACTTCTGCAACTGCCGTTGGTACTCGTCAATCCTGGCCTGCAACGTGCGCACGCGCACATTGTTTGGGGTATAGATCTGTCGCAGGCCTTCCAGTTGTGTCTGGGCTGCGATGAGCTCGCCCTCCACTTCAGCGGCTGCGCCAATCATCGCCTTGCCCTGTTCTTTCACGTCGATAGCTTCGTTCTTGCTGGCGAAATTGCCGAACTCCTTTTCCGCCACCTCCAGGTCCTGCTGCACCTGCCCCAGCCGCTCTTCCAGAAACACCCTTTCTTTATGCGCCGAGGACGTATTCAGCGTGAGCACGATTCCATCCAACCCGGCGACATATTCTCGCGCCATTTCCGCGGCACGCTGCGCACTGTGGTCGCTCACCGTGATGGTGATAATGTTGCTCTTGCGGTCGGAAGAAATATCGGTCCGTTTTTCCAGGACTTTTCGCGCGTCTTCCCACCGGCGCTCACCATACACCTTACGCAAGTCGAACTTGTTGACCAGACGATCTTGAATCGTCCGGCTATGCAAGACTCCCACAAAAAGATCGCCCGAAGTCTTTAGACCCAACAATTCGCTGCCCATGACCCCCAATTCACTGCCACCCTTGCCTAAGGCAGCCAGCATCGACGCCATGCTCGCACCTGCCTGATCGGGCGGCATGAGGCGGGTCGTCGAGGTATAGCGCACAGGAATCAGAAAGGCAATAATGAGAGATGTAACCAGCCCCACCGCCGCGCACCGGGACACAAACCGACGCTCGCGCCAGATCGACGCCAGTCTGGCGATTCTTCGCGCCTGGTATTGTCCCGCGTCTTCAACCTCGATCGCCAGTTCTTGAGCGAGGTCGGGCTCGTTGAATTTCGGCTGTTGCTTCGTGATTTCCCTGGTCGCCATAAGGTTAACGGCAGCGGCACCGATCAACGGTTGAGCTCATTGGTCTGCACTGCTTTTACGCGAATATCCTTTTGGCCAGAACGACAATTGCAGCGATGAAGTTACATTCGACTGTTTCGTCGCTGCAATCACTGGAAAAGTCCACGCTTCATATTGCACCACGGCGGACAAGCTGAAACTCGATCGAACCCAAAAATCCGCGCGGACACTGCCGTCCGCCAAAGTTCCGCCGTTCGGGATGAACTCATGGCTGACCTTCAGATGCCTGAACTCAAATTGTAGTTTGTTCCGCGGAGTAAACCAATACGAGGTCCATGCCTGCACACCCTGGCCTTCCCGTCCGACCCAATGGCTCATTAAATTGCCCGAATTCGTAAACCCCGAGATCCACGTCGGGTTGTAGTTAAAGAAGCCGGATCCAACGTTTCCGCCAATCGGCGGATCCGTATAAACGCCCTCCGCGCGAAAATCCATCTTGCGCAGCCCGGGCAGCCGGGGAATGTAAATCCCTCCCAGCCAGGCCGCCACATCCGGACCGACGATGGGACTGATCGTATCGTGCTCGGTAAAACCGTCCGCGTAGAAAGTCAGTCCGTGTAAGCGGTAGCTGAAGTCCAGGCCCGACCGGCGGGATCCCGGTTTGTTAGCCGCACCAGGTATCGTTTGATCGGTTGAAAAAACGCTGCGAAGAAACGTGTGCCAGGTCAACGGATACCCCGGTCCCCCATAGTCCGTGGTCCGCGACATGCCGAATTCGAAGTTGGGAGTAGGCTTGAAACTGAATCGCTCGCCATGCGTAATCGGCTGTGGGTGCAGGGATTCCCCATACTGTCCAACCAGGCCCATGGGTGTAAACATGAACTCGTAGCCGGTATGCTGTCCGATGAAGAATTCCACGCGCATTGGTCCAAAAATTCCCAGAAAGCCCGGAAGCTTGAAGGGTGTGACCCGGTTGATGCGGAACATGGTCATGGGATCGGCGTTGTCGCTGATCATCATGCCTCCGCCTTCGTCCGGGCCCCACCAGAGGCTTTGTTTGCCGTAAGAGAACTGCCAATTGGAGACGTTCATTGCGACATACGCGTCTAGCAGCCGGCCACGGTCAATGGCAGATGTTGGTGTATCGGGCGGCACAGGAAACGGCGGCGGGATGATGTCATGAGAGAAGTCCGCGGTCGATATGGCCTCGCGCGCAGCCAGCGGCAGCGCGGGCGCGGACGGCGAATACTGAAATTCGCTGCGAATGTAGCCGGCAAAGGGCCCGTCCGTGGCCCAGGCAGACAGTCCTGAAACGTTGTTGAATCCCCGCTCCTCAGGGCGCCCGAAATCATTGATAACAGTTTGGCCAAAGTGATAACCGTCGGTCAACGGCTGGCCCGCGATTTCTGTACTTCGCGTGTAGGCTGATTCCAATCGCACTTCGGCGTTGTCGCCGCCGCCCAGCAAGCCGAGTTCGTGGCGAAGTTCCCGCCGCAGCTCCTCGTATAAGTGCGCCGCTTCGCTCTCATTCTCTTCGTCGCCGGTAATGCGGTCGCCAGCTTCGCTAAGTTGTCGCGCGCACTCCATGCGCGTCCATGGACGCATTGCCGCAATCCCACTGCCGATGTAGCCCATAGCAGACAGCCGCTCTAATGCAGGATAGATCCAGCTATCCAGAGGAACATAGGGCGAACCCATATCCCTAGCTTGCCAGTGCGATGGGCGATCGGGCCGCAATGCCGCCATCTCCCAATTCCCTCCCGGCAATTCAGGATCGTGGTGATGGCGGTAGACGTACTCGCTGGTCAGATAACCGATGGCCGAGCCCACCAGAACATCCGATGGAAAATGTTGTTTGGCATTAACCCGCGACGCCGCCACCAGCGTGGCCAGTCCATAGGAGAAAAATTTCATGAAGGGGCTGGGATATTCGTGCGCCACAATTCCCGCGATCGAAAAGGCTGCTGCGGCATGCTCAGACGGAAACGACGAACCTCCGCTCCAGAATGGACCCGTGCCGTTGCCGTTGTAGGGGCGCTCGCGTCCGGTAGCATACTTGATTGCTTCCACTGCGGCCCATGCGTCAATCGCTGCTTCGCCGCTCAGAAAGCCGGTTTCGCGCTGATGATCGTTGTGGGTCATCAGCCCCAAAACGTATAGGCCACCTGCGCCCCCGGCCATTGAGTACAAACCGTAGTCGGAAATGTGGCGATAGCGCAGGAGCGTATTGGGATCATTTGAAAGGTGCTTGCTGGTAACACTGTCAGTAACCAACAGTCCCGCCGCAAATCCTCCGAGCGGCACCAGCCACGTGGCGTCCGTGAATCGCGCCCGGAAAGGGCTGGTCCACATGCCAATCTGGTCGTGCAAGAACGCCCGTGGCAGGTTCAACGGTGTATTTCGCGTATCGTTAGGTTGGGGCGCCTCTGGAGAATCGGGTGCACCAGCGGGGTCGTCCGGCTGCGCGGTCGTTGCCGGCTTCTGACTCACGGGTTTCGGATTGACCGCAACAGGCTCCGGGGGAGGGATAGACTGCCCCAACGCGACCGCCGCTGTTGCCAGAAAAAACATCGCCTTGATCCACCCAGATCGCAGAAATCGATTCACGAACTGCCTCAATAGGCCGCAGCGAGAACTATGCTGGTGGCAATTGAACTCAGGACCTGCGCATTCTGGAATAAGGTCTTCCAGATGGGTGGACCACCCAAAGCCTTTTCGGGAACCACAATCAGGTCGCCCGGTTGCAACGCGACACTCAAGCCGTCGCCCGTAATCCAATTGGAACTGCCTTTCCCAATCACGGTGCCGTCGGCGCGAATCACAAAAATTGCCCGCTTGTTCGCCATATTCGTGGGCCCGCCCGCCTGCAACAGATACCATTTGGCACTTCTGCCGGGACGATACGCCACCGCCGTCGGGCCATATACCTGTCCCTGCACCAACACAAAGCTGGGACGCTTCGGAACGATCAGAATGTCACCCCCTCTCATTGTCACATCGCGCGGAGTGTTCTCCCAATTCTTCAGGTTGGTGGAAACCTGAATCGTCACGCGCCCGGTGGGGGGACTACTCGCCAGGTTGTCCAGCGCGGTCTGCCATTGCACCAACCCCGATTCCGCCGACAGTTTCTGGTCCGGGTCGCTCACACTCGTTGCCGTTAATTTCAAAGTCGACTGTTGCGCGCGAATGCGCTGGATCAGCTCCCCATACGATCTTTGCTCCAGCTTCTGAACATCCGGTCGCAGCAATACGGTTCCATACGGATATGCTCCGGGGGCGAAGCCACCCGCTCGCCGCAGCACCGAACTCAGCCGTTCACCAGGGCGAATTCCATAGCTGCCGGCGTGCACAACTTCTCCACGAATCGTGACCGAAGCGCCCAGGTCCTCCCAGCCTGGCCGTTGCCGAATAGAAAGCACATCGCCGTTGTTGAGCGCAGGATCCTTCTCCGGTTCGCCGTGGAGCGCATCCGCGAGCGTGATCACTTCCTGATTCGCCGTCACCTGTTTGGCGTCGTTCCAAACATAGTGAGTAAGATCCGCGGTTTGAATATCGGCACTCTGCTTCAGACCGCCGGCGGCGCGAATCACATCCGATATCCGCATCTCCCCGGTCAACGGGTAGCGTCCCGGCCGCGCCACTTCTCCCTTCACGGATACCGTGGGCGGATCGCTAGCCGCCGCATTCTTGTGGACGAGTACGCGATCCCGCGGGCTCAGGACAATGTTGTCGGCCGGGCTGCCGTCCAGCGCGCTGTCCAACTTGACGTTGAGAATTTTCAGCGTGCTGTCCGGCAAATAGCGAAACACCTGGGCATCGATGGTCGCCGCATCGGGGGTCAGCCCGCCGGCCAGATGAATCGCGTCGCTAAGATGAATATCTCCCGAAGTTCTGTAAGTTCCTGGAACGCGCACATCGCCCAACACCGAGACGGATGGCGGATTCTCGAAATCATAGCGCCCGAAAATCTGAACTGTGTCGAGAGCCTGCAACAATGGCGCTTTGGCGGGATCGGCCAGCGCCTCACCCACATTGAAACTCTGCACCGTCGGACGGAAATCCGGCGAACTCAGGCGGATAATCTCGCCATACTGCACTGCCGGCTCGGGCAGAAGATCTTTGTAGGAACTGATGAGATCGGTTACCCGCATGCCGTCGTGGAACGAATATTTCCCAGGGCGGAGGACGTGGCCCTCCAGGTAGATTGCATTCTGCGTATACGGAGCGATAGGGAAGATCCTGATCTTGTCCCCGTCCTGAATCTGAAATGACTCGAGTCGCTTGGTAGCCTCATCGGTCGAGTCGTCCTGCGAAACGTCGAGACTCAACATTGTCTGCTTCTCGTGAGCCACCAGTCGTTGCACTTCGATGTGCCGCAGCGCCGCGGTTGGCAGCAAACCACCGGCCAGCGCAATCGCATCCGCCAGCGATTTCTCGTCCTTCTGCTCGTAAATGGCGGGGCGCCGCACCATTCCTTCCACCGTGATTTCCGGCCCCAACGGCGGTACCATCACGGTGTCGCCATTTTCCAGGCGTTGGATATCTCCCTTCACTCCGTGCAGCAGCAGGTCGTAGACGTCAACGTCCTGCACCAGTTGATTGCCGCGGTAGTGTTTGACAATCCGCAACGAACCGCGATTGGTCGGCCCCCCCGCCGCGAACAGCGCGTTCAGCGGCGTCGACAGCGAGCCCACATCGTACGCTCCCGCCCGAAGCACGTCTCCCACTACATACACTCGAATCGTTCTCAAACGCGCCAGAGAGACATCGGCCGAGACATCGCGGAACTGCGTACGCAGAACTCGCTGCACCGACTCCTGCACGTCGGCGAGCGACTTCCCCGCGACCATGATGGGTCCCACTTCAGGCAGGCTGATTCTACCTTCGCGATCGACCACGCGATAGAACCGGCGCGAAACGGCTCCCCACAGATCCACCGAAACTCCATCGCCCGATCCCACCACATAATCGGGCCCCGCCGGCAGGTCCATGGGGATCATCTGCAAATCGCGAGTGCCATTCTCGAAAACCTGCATGCCAAAGCGTTCCACCACCGGCGGATGGGCCGCGGCCTGCAAGTACATGTCGTAGAGCGACGGAATGTCGCTATACGGATTTGGACTGCGCACCAACCGTTGGCCCGGACCGCTCCACTGCCTCGCTCGCAGCGCGCTTCCTGGCGCACTGTATCCGGGAACGTCGGATCGAGGCGCGGCGGTGCTCCCGTAGGCGGGATAGAGTCCGTCATTCATGAACGGGTTCGACTGTGATGAATTCAGCTGATCGGCAAAATCCGAATTGAATGAACCTTCATTCTGGGCTCCGCCATTGAGCGATCCGGCACCTAGCGATCCGTCAACGCTTGGGTTCCCATCGGTTCCAAACCTCCCAGACTGCGATGCACTTTGCCCGTTACGCTGTGCCAGACTGCCGTACTGTCCGCCGTCGTCCGATGGCGTATACCCGGAAGAACTTCCCCCAAGGTTGCCGGTTGCCAGCGACTCCGGCGAGTTCTGATCCTGCCCGCTGGTGCGAAGAAGTTCCGTTCCGTTACTGGCCGGCGCCGTTTGCTGAGGTGGAAGATATGGAGCATTCGGATTGACGGGCAGAGTCTGCAGACCTGGAACCGGCCCCTGAGAGCCTTCCGGTTGCTGCCCGGCCGGCTGCGGCGGCGCGGCGGAATTCGTGTTCTGGGTCGCGCAATTGTTAATGCGAGGATCGCATGCGAACCCCCGCCCCGCCTGTTTCACTGCTTCCTGATGAGCCAGGGCGCGGTCCTCTTCCTCATGCTGGGCCATCCATTTCACACGCTCTTGCAGCAGAAGCTCCTGCTCTTTGCCGAGAGCCGACTCGGGATCCATTGCCGGCATCAGATAGCCGTATTTTTGCACCAGAATCGTTACGACGGAGCGAAACTCTACGTCGGTTGCAAGGCGATCGAAAATCGCCTCGTCGGTCAGGTCGGAGTCTGCAATCAGTTGCCCGTGATTGCCCGCGTCGCGCGCGATCCAGCGCTTCAGTTCCACCATCAAACCCGGATCTTTGTGAAGGATACCAATCAACTGGGTCGGCGAGCCCGCAACGCGCGCCAGGTTCTGACGCGCCAAATCAGGAGGCGCCGCCGAAGATCGCTCCCGCGCCTGCCCAGATAGACTCACGCAAGTGATGCCCAGAAAAAGCCAAGCACACAGCACCGCGTTTCGCCCACCGATGGGGATATCGGCCAAGCCAGCCGTTTTGACCGAATTCATTATTTTTCGAATCAAAGAATTGTCTGCGATAGGACGAAGACTGGAGGCGCGGGTCGGAATCGAACCGACGCATAAAGGTTTTGCAGACCTCTCCCTTACCACTTGGGTACCGCGCCCCTGCTCCATACGTTAGCGTTCCGGCCGGAAAAAGTCCATCGGCGGCGAGAAGGTTGAAAGCTTGGAACGAACGGAGAAAGAAATCTGGAGCGGGAGACGGGGGTCGAACCCGCGACATCGACCTTGGCAAGGTCGCGCTCTACCACTGAGCTACTCCCGCGCTCGTCTGGTCATTTTACAGTACCGGCGCGTGGGCTGACAATTCGCCGCATGGGGAGTGAACGCAAGTAATTTCATGCGCTGCCAATCCGCATGCGGTCCGAACGGATAACCAACTAGACGCCATCTGTGATCCATTTCTTAAAAAGCTCGACGACCTGAGCCGCACTCCGCGCTTCTCGGCAGCCATACGTGAATCCCTTCTTCACTGTGGGCGTCATCGTTCTGAGTCCTTCCCATGCATATAGCAGGTAGCTATAAGCCTGTGCTCGCGCCTCCAAATCCTGCATGAGATTTGAGTTACGAGCCCCTATGCGAACCTCTTCCTCAAAGCATTCTCCAATGGCGGCGGGAGAGAATCCGGCGCGCTGGAGCGCCGTCAGGATCGCTGTTTTTCCATTTAATGACATGCATAAAATTTTCCCCGTAGGAATCCTCGCCCGAATCGTTGCGGAGGATATCTGAGGTTGAGTTTCAAGCTCATACGATTCGATTACTTGAATCACCGGACCAGAATCGTAAACGTTGCCAAAGACTCGAAATTGGATCGGCGTATTGGCATATTGCTGCTCCGCGACAGCAATAATGTTGCGCATTGCTCCCTCAATAAATCGCTCCGAATCTGATCGCCCCAAACAGACAAGCACCCCCTCTGCCGTTTTAGCGACATCGTAGAAGCGACCCTTGAATGCTGCTATTGAACCCTTGCCGGACGGAATCCAGACGAGGCGATCACGATAGACATTCTCTGGGTAGCGCTCGTTTAGAGCCGTTTTTACTGGGTCGTAAAACCCAATGACGAATGCGATTTTCACGGTAAGCTCCGGTTGTCATCGCATTGTCAAAGAGTCCATCACATACCCCAGCGGAAGGTTAAGAGCACGGAGCTCGGGTTCTGTCATTCGTTGGACAACATCAGCAGCGATCCGCCGAATTGATGGCTCAGAGATGGTCCTGGCAGGAACTTCTGCGGTGGGGACACCTATTGACAGCGCAGGCTCAGAGGGGGGCTGTGCGGGTTTTTCGGCTGCGCCAACCAGCCGTTGGAATTCTTCGCGGATTCGTTGGCGGCGAAATTCAACCCACTTGGATTTCAAGCCAAGTCCCTGAATGCGTTCGTAAAATGGGATCCACCACTTGGGATCCTCAAGAAGAGGTGTTAGAACTAATTTTTTCGAATCGTCGAGATCGGCGGTGAAGTCCCTGCCGATTTTCAGGAGTGCTTCAGCCGAGACTCTTGGAACTTCTTGCCAATGGGGTAGCGGCTTCGAGTTGGAGTGCATCGTCCGAAGCGCACCGTTCTCAGGGTCCCGGTATAGCCGAAAAGCGGAGTCTGGACTCGCAAAGGTTTTCCAGACCCGCGGGTTCCTCGTGAGTTGATCGAGAGCATAAAAGGCGAAGCTCGACTGATCGCCTGGCTTTACTTCCTTGAGTCGGTCCTCGGTTGCCCTCAACCGATAACTGACATCCATGCCAGCGCGGGAGGACTCTGCGATTTCTGGCGCATTCTTGTGGATGAATTCACGGAAGGTGCGGAAACCGTATTTCTCAGGTCTGAAATCTGGATAAGAGGTCTTGGCAAGCACGGCAAGCTGGCTACCTTTTAGGGGACGCGGGTCGGCTTGTTGGAGGGAGCTTACGAGAAACGAAACTACAGCGGAGATGGTCTCAATCATTGTTAGCCTCGCGATGAATTAAAGTGAGGGCCGGGCAGGGGCACCTAGAAGGGATGCCCCTGCATCAAAGGGCCTCACTAGAATCTATTTTTCAGTCGCGAAGCATCACGCTGTAGAATTGAACGGTTAGTAATTCAACAGTTCACATTGGCTGACAACGACTGACCTGTGCCAGCATTCTAGTTAGCGTGGTCCGGTTTATACCGCACGCAGCACTCACGGTGTTTCTAGTCGTCCCAATCAAAAAGCTGCGTTTTGTCCCGATGCGGAGTGAGATTTTTACGGTGCCTGCGGTCGAGGCAGTCTCAGTCCTCGCTTGCAATTTTCCCATTTACTAACATCAATGTCAAGGGGGGATCTGGTTCTCCGAGAACTGCTTTCAACGCAAGATTTAGGATAGTCCCATTCCTCCGGGCCAGCCATAATCCTCGCAATTGCTTTATGATGATCTATCGCTCACCTTACGACGGAGAAACCAGACGTGGCTCAGACGGAAACTGACGGCTTAGAGGTTTTGGAAACCAGGGAGTGGGTCGATTCTCTGGACTATGTTCTTGAAAAAGGCGGCCCTAACCGGGCGGGCCGTTTGCTTCAGCAGTTGGAGTTGCACGCGCGGCGCGAGGCCGGCGTCAACCTGCCCTTTTCCGCGACCACGCCTTACCAGAACACGATTCCCTCGACGCAGCAGCCGCCGTTCCCCGGCAGCCAGGAGATGGAACGGCGCATTAAGAGCCTGGTCCGCTGGAATGCTCTGGCCATGGTCGTCCGAGCCAATAAAATGCAGGAAGGCATTGGCGGACACATCTCGACCTTCGCCTCTGCCGCCACGCTCTATGAAGTTGCCTTCAACCATTTTTTTCGCGCGCAAACCGAAAACGGCGACCGCGATGTCGTCTACTTCCAGGGCCACGCCGCTCCGGGAATTTATTCGCGAGCCTACCTTGAAGGCCGCATTTCGAAAGAGAAGCTGCAAAACTTCCGCCGCGAGTTGAAATCCGGCGGGGGATTGAGTTCCTATCCTCATCCCTGGCTGATGCCAGAGTTCTGGGAATTTCCCACGGTTTCGATGGGCCTCGGTCCGATCCAGGCGATTTACCACGCGCGCTTCATCAAATATCTTGAAAATCGCGGACTCAAACAGTCAACCGGCGGCAAAGTCTGGGCGTTCCTCGGCGACGGCGAAATGGACGAACCCGAGTCGCTGGGTTCGATCACTCTGGCTTCGCGCGAGCGCCTCGACAACCTGATCTTCGTGGTGAACTGCAACCTGCAGCGCCTCGACGGCCCGGTGCGCGGCAACGGCAAAATTATTCAGGAACTGGAAGCCATTTTCCGCGGCGCCGGATGGAACGTCATCAAGTGCATCTGGGGCTCCGATTGGGACAGCCTCATTCAAAACGACCGCGACGGCCTGCTAGTCAAGCGCCTGGGCGAAGTCAGCGATGGACAGTATCAGAAATATTTTGTCGAGAGCGGAGCGTATTTCCGACAGAATCTTTTCGGCACCGATCCCCGTCTGCTGAAAATGGTGGAGCATCTTTCTGACGATCAACTCTCGCGCATGCGCCTGGGCGGTCACGATCCCATCAAGGTCCACGCCGCATTCCGCGAGGCCGTCGATCATACGGGCCAGCCTACGATCGTTCTCGCCAAAACGATTAAGGGCTACGGACTCGGCGAGGCCGGTGAGGGCAAGAACATCACTCACCAGCAGAAGAAACTGAACGAAGACGAGTTGCAGATGTTCCGCTCGCGTTTTGGAATTCCCATTCCAGACGATGAGCTGCACAACGCCCCGTTCTATCGTCCCTCCGACGAGAGCGCTGAAATCAAATACATGCAGGCCCGCCGCCAGCAGTTGGGCGGATACATGCCCACGCGAAAGGTCCGGGCCGCGGCGCTGAAAGAAGTTCCCGACGCGCACTTTGAGGAATTCCACAAAGGCACTGAAGGCCGCGAAGTCTCCACGACGATGGTCTTTGTGCGCCTGCTCGCGAAACTATTGCGCGATCCTGAACTCGGCAAGCTCATCGTTCCGATCGTGCCCGACGAAGCGCGCACGTTCGGCATGGAAGCTTTATTCCGGCAGGTGGGAATTTATTCAAGCGTCGGCCAGAACTACGAGCCCGTCGACATGGACACGCTGCTCTATTACAAGGAAGCTAAGAACGGCCAGATTCTCGAAGAGGGCATCACCGAGTCCGGATCGATGTGCTCGTTCATCGCCGCGGGCACCGCCTATGCCAATCATGGCATCAACACAATTCCGTTCTTTATTTATTATTCAATGTTCGGATTCCAGCGGATTGGCGACTTAATCTGGGCTGCGTCCGACATGCGCTGCCGCGGATTCCTCGTTGGCGGCACTGCCGGCCGCACCACGCTCGCGGGCGAAGGCCTTCAGCACCAGGACGGCCACAGCCACGTGCTCGCGCTTCCCGTGCCCAATTTGCTCGCCTACGATCCCGCATTCGCTTACGAAATCGCCATCATTATTCAGGATGGCATCAAGCGCATGTACATCGATCAGGAGTCGATCTTCTATTACCTGACTGTCGGCAACGAGCCTCTGGCGATGCCAGGAATGCCTGAGGGCAACATTCGTGAAGGAGTTTTGAAAGGCTTGTATCGCTTCAAAACTTCTACCAATTCTGATGCCAAGCTACGCGCGCAACTGCTGGGTAGCGGCGCCATCATGTTTGAAGTGCTCAAGGCGCAACAGATTCTGGAAGAAAAATACGGAGTCGCCGCCGACGTGTGGAGCGTTACCAGCTACAAAGAGCTGTATCGCAACGCCAACGATTGCGAGCGCTGGAACATGCTGCATCCTGCGGACCCGGCGAAAGTCCCCTATGTGACGCAAACGTTGAAAGATGCCGCCGGCCCATTCATTGCCGCATCCGACTATATGAAAGTTTTGCCAGAGAGCCTGACTAAGTGGGTGCCGGGACAACTGGTTTCGCTCGGCACCGACGGCTTCGGCCGCAGCGAAAGCCGCGTGGCGTTGCGTGACTTCTTCGAAGTCGATGCCAAACACATCGTGTTGGCAACGCTCGGAGCGCTGGCGCGCGAAAATAAAATTGGCACTGACGTAGTGTCGCGAGCGATAAAGGAATTAGGAATCAACCCCGACAAAGCAAATCCGGCCGTCAGCTGAAAAGCGCAGCCGATTCGCTCGGCGGCAACGATTCGTATCGGGATGAGAGATTCGTATCAGGGCACGCCTTTAGGCGTGGCGTCCGCGCAACATTATTGATCGCGCCTTTAGGCGCTGCGGCACACAACATTTCAGATCCAAAAAGGAACCGACGCGGTGATCGAATTCAAACTTCCCGAGCTGGGAGAAAACATCGAACAAGGCGACCTCGTACGCCTAATGATTGCTCCCGGAGCTGCGGTGAGCGCCGGCCAATCGGTCATGGAACTGGAGACCGACAAGGCAGTCGTCGAAGTGCCCTCGTCAGTCAGCGGCACGGTGCAGGACATCCGCGTTAAAGAAGGCGACAAGATTAAAGTTGGGCAGGTGATCTTCACCGTGGACGGATCGGAAACAAAAGCCTCTGTCGCGGCTCCCACGCAACCCCCTGCACCTGCACCTGCGCCTTCTAAGCCAACTCCCGTTTCCACGTCGTCAGCCGCGGGCGCCCCAGCGACAAAAACTGCACCCGAGCGCCGCGAACGCCGCGCGCCATCCACAGCCGCGAGTGAATTCACCCTTCCCGAACTCGGGGAAAATATTTCCCAGGGCGATCTCGTCCGCCTGATGATCGCGCCCGGCACAAAAGTTTCCGAAGGCCAACCGGTCATGGAACTTGAGACCGACAAAGCCGTCGTCGAAGTGCCATCGTCGGTCAGCGGAGTCGTCAAAGAAATAAAAGTGAAAGAAGGCGAGAAGATCAAAGTTGGCCAAGTAATCTTCACGCTTGAAGGCGGCACTTCGGCGCAGCCCGAAATCACGCGGTCCCGCAACGCTCCGGTCGAACACGTCACGGGACAGCACGGAGCGCGTCTCGCATTTCAAGCCGCAATTCGTGCCGAAGGTAAAACAGAAGAGCAGGCGCTGCCTCCCGACCAGCCGCAGCAATCTGCATCGGCATTCACCATGCCCGCGCAACTGGGAAAAGTTGCGGGAACCGAACATCGCGAAGCCATCCCGGCCGCGCCGCACGTGCGGCGATTCGCTCGCGAGGTTGGCATTGACATTTACGAGGTCAAGGGCTCCGGCCCCGGCGGGCGCATCAGCGAAGATGACGTCAAGACTTACGCGAAGCAACTGCTCTCTGCCGCGGCGACCGCTGCACAAGCTGCACCGCGCGCCGGACATTTTGCTCAACCCCAACTCCCGGATTTCGCCAAGTGGGGCAAGGTGGAGCGCGTCTCCATGCGCGGCGTCCGCCGCAAGACCGCCGAGCACCTCGCCGAAGCCTGGAATACGATTCCTCACGTCACGCAGCACGACCGCGCCGACATTACCGAACTCGAGCAACTGCGCGCCCGCTTTGCGCCCAAAGCCGAAGAAGCCGGCGGCAAGATGACCGTTACCGCCATCGCTCTGAAAGTCTGCGCCGCCGCGCTCAAAGTTTTCCCGCAATTCAACGCCAGCATCGACATCGAGAAAGAAGAAATTGTCTACAAGCAATACATCAACATCGGCGTCGCCGCCGATACGGATCGCGGACTGCTGGTGCCCGTGATTCGCGATGTCGAAAAGAAAAACATTGTCGAACTCGCGGTCGAGTTGTCGCAGCTCTCGAAAAAAGCGCGGGACAAAAAAATCACGCCCGAGGACATGCAAGGCGGGACCTTCACGATTACAAACCTCGGCGGCATCGGCGGCATCGGCTTCACGCCCATTGTGAACTTTCCGGAGGTCGCAATCCTCGGCCTCTCGCGCTCGCGTATGGAGCCGGAGTGGATCGGATCGAAAGATGCCGGCAAGTTCGAGCCGCGACTGATTCTGCCGCTCTCGCTCTCCTACGATCATCGCCTGATCGACGGAGCCGACGCCGCCCGCTTCCTGCGCTGGATTGCGGAAGCGTTCGAGCAGCCGTTCCTGTTATCGGTGCAGGGGTGAAAGCAAAATCATGAACCACGAAGAACACGAAGTTGCACGAAGGAAAGCGACCAGACTGGGTCTTTTTGAAGAGGTCTTCTTCGTGAACCCTCGTGCCGTTCGTGATTGAAAGCCTTATGTCCGAAACCTCGAATCAGAACATTGCAGTCGTCGGCGCCGGCCCCGGCGGCTACGCCGCCGCATTCCTCGCCGCCGACCTCGGCATGTCCGTGACCCTCATCGACCCGGAAATCAATCCCGGCGGCGTCTGCCTCTACCGCGGCTGCATTCCGTCGAAAGCCCTGCTCCACGTGGCCAAGCTGATTGAAGAATCCGAACAGGCGAAAAATTGGGGCATCGAATTCGCCGCGCCGAAAATCGATCTCGCCCGCCTGCGAACTTGGAAAGAAGGCGTCGTAAAAAAACTCACCGGCGGCCTCGGCATTCTTTCGAAACAGCGTAAGGTGCACTACGTCCAAGGCCGCGCCGCCTTCGAGAACTCCACGACGCTGCGCGTCACGAAATCCGACGGCTCCGAAGAATCGCTGACCTTCGACCGCATCATCCTCGCCACCGGTTCCCGCCCATCGGTCGTTCCAACTTTGAAACTCGACACGCCCCGGATGATGGATTCAACCGGCGCGCTCGACCTCACCGACATTCCCGGCACTTTGCTGGTAGTCGGCGGCGGATACATCGGCCTCGAACTCGGCTCCGTCTATGCCGCCCTCGGCACGCGCGTCACCGTCGTTGAAATGCTCCCCGGCCTGCTCCCCGGAGCCGACCGCGACCTCGTCCTTCCTCTTCACAAGCGCCTGGAAAAAATGTTCGAAGCGATCCTGCTCAACACCACCGTCGCTTCCGTGAAAGACGAAGGCAATGCCATTCGCGCCACGCTAAAAGCACAAGACGGCAACACGCAGGAAAAACTTTTCGACCGCGTGCTGGTATCTGTAGGCCGCAAGCCCAACTCCGAAATTCCCGGCCTCGAAAAAACGCGCGTGCAACTCGGCCAGCGCGGTTTCATTCAGGTGAACAAACAATTACAGACCGATGATCCCTCCATCTGCGCCATCGGCGACGTCGTCGGCGAACCCATGCTGGCGCACAAGGCAATGCACGAGGGCCGCACCGCCGTCGAAGCCATCGCCGGACACAAAGTCGCTTTCGAACCGAACGCCATTCCGGCGGTCGTTTTCACCGATCCTGAAGTCGCGTGGTGCGGCCTGACCGAGACGCAAGCGCAAAAAGAGAATCGCGAAATCAAAGTCGCCAAATTTCCGTGGGCCGCCTCAGGCCGCGCTACCACTCTCGATCGCCCCGAAGGCATGACCAAGATCCTCATCGATCCTCAGACCGAGCGCGTGCTCGGAGTCGGCATCGTCGGCGTCGGCGCTGGCGAAATGATCGCCGAGGGTGTGCTCGCCATTGAAATGGCGGCACTCGCCAAAGACGTGGCCATGACTATCCATCCGCATCCCACGCTGTCGGAAACGGTGATGGAATCCGCCGAAGTCTTCTTCGGCACCAGCACCGACATCTACCGTCCCAAGCGTGGATGAGCTCGCGACCGAATGAGAATCGCGACAGGAAGTTGGGACGGAAACTCGGCCTCGCGCCTGCCTCAATTCGATAGAATGATTGATCACGCCGACTCGCACGCGCCAGCGGAGGCGGGATAACTTCATGTCCTCTTGTCTCAAGTCAAGTTTCGTCCTTTGCCTGGCGCTGTTTCTGCCTTTCTCCCCGTCGCGCTCCTTCGGCCAAATTCTGCCCGCTGCTCCAGCGAGCACTTCGTCAGCTGCCAGCACTCCCACCGATCCTCTAAATCGCACCACCCCGTCGGGCTCGGTGCTCGGTTTTTTACAAGCGGCGCAGTCGGGCAACTACAGCATCGCAGCCCAATACTTGCAGATGAGCCCGGCGCGCCGCCAAGCCGATGGAGAGCAACTCGCCAGCAAACTCAACGCGGTGCTGAACGACCCGCACGCCTTTACCGGACGCGTCGGCGGCTTCACACAGGCGGAAGGAAGTCCGCAGGAGGGTATACCTCTCGGCCGGCAAAAACTGGGCACTATGTCGTCGGGCGACGTCGAGGCCGATCTCGATCTGGTGCGAGTCACCGACCCGAGCGCCGGAAAAATCTGGCTGATCTCCTCCGACACTCTCGCCAAAGTTCCCGAACTTTACGATCAGGTCGAAGCACGGCAGGTTGAGAGAAAACTCCCCGCCGTGCTGGTGAAACACGAGTTCGGCGGCGTGCCGCTATGGCAATGGCTGGCGATGCTGCTCGCGCTGCCAGTCGCCGCCGGCATCGGCTGGCTGGTCCTCGTGCTGCTTGGAATCCCCGTGCGCTGGTGGGCGCGGCGGCGCGGTCAGCTCGACATCGCGAACTGGCGCTCGGTTTCCGGTCCGGCGTGGCTCCTGACCGGCACGCTCGCGCACCAGTTTTTTGTCCGCTATCTCGGTATCGCCCTGCTGCCGCGCCACTATTACTTCCAAATCACCATGGCCGCGCTCATCGTTGCCGCGACCTGGATCGTCTGGCGCGTCGTGAAATGGTTCCTGCAGCGCGTGCGCACTCGTGCATTGGCGCGGGGACTCGCGGGTACGGGATCGCTCATGCTGCTGGGCGAACGCATTCTTAAGTTTGTGATTTTTTCCGTCGGCCTTCTGGCCGTGCTCAGTAATCTCGGCTTCAACATGAGCACGGCACTCGCTGGCCTCGGCATTGGCGGCCTGGCGATTGGTTTCGGTGCACAGCAAACGATCGCCAACATTTTCGGCGGCGTTTCGGTTCTCGGCGATGAAGTCTTTCGAGTTGGCGATGTCTGCCGCTTCGGCGATCGCACCGGAGTCGTCGAGGACATCGGCTTGCGCTCCACCCGCATCCGCACCGAAGAGCGGACGCTGCTGGCTATTCCCAACGGCACCGTGGCGACGATCAACCTCGAGAACCTGAGCCGCCGCGACAAAATTCTCTTCACCACGAAACTGAGCCTGAGCCCCGACTCCAAGCCCGACCACGTTCGCTTCGTGCTCGCGGAAATCCGCCGCCTGCTCTACAGTCATCCTAAGATCGAAACCAAAACGGTCCGCGTTCGCCTCATCGACATTGCCGGCGCGGCGCTCAGCATTGAAGTGTTGTCGTACATCCTGACGCAAGACTTCAATGAGTTCGCCGCGGTTCGCGAAGATGTGCTGCTGCGCGTGCTGGATATCGTGGAAGATTCCGGAGGCAGCCTGGCAGTACCCTCGCAGACCCTCTACATACGCCGCGATTCGGACGTGCAAAAAGAGAAAGCAGAAAACGCCATCAAGAAAATTGCAGAATTGCGCGACGGCAAGCAACTGCCCTTCCCCGATCATCACGAAAAAGATATCGCCGCCTTCAAAGGATCGATCGAGTACCCGCCGAAGGAATCAGCGGTAAATAAAAATAACGATTCCGCCAAGCCAAGGTAGCGCCGCCGTCCCGGCGGCTGTAGTGGCGGCGTCCCGCTGCCAAAGCCGAAAGTGATTTGCGCTCTCGAACATCTTGTAGCATTTCCATGACTCACGCGGCGAGGGCGAAGACGCCCCTTCGACAAGCTCAGGGCAGGCTCTCGCGACAGCCCGCTGGGACGGCGGCGCTACTTCGAACTCTTCCATCTCCCTGTCAGCCATTGCAGAAATAAGTGCGTCGGGAAATATACGAACAGCGGCACCGCGATCATATAGACGAGCAGATACGCCCAGCCCGGCATCACATGCTGGTCATGAAAGAACGGACCCCGGGCCCAATTCACATCCTGCTCGGGCCGCCAGAAATAATTGATCGGCACGACAATCCATGCGGTCAGCGTTTGAAATTTCCATCCCCGGGAATCGTAGCCAAGCCGCCAAATCGCCCACAGCAGCAGCGGCGGCGTCACTACATGAAACAAACTGAGCAGGCGAATCGTGAGTGGCAGATGCGGATCGAACATATATTCGGTGCCGCCGAAAATATGCCGTCCAGACAGGACCGCACCTGCAAGGTCGACAGTGAAAATCGTCTGGAAAAATAGCAATCCCGACGCGACCCAGGAAAACAGCAGCGGACTCTCCAGCCACAAGCCAATCCCAATCAGCACATTCCCAATGTCACAGAAGAAAAGAAAATTCTGCGCCCCATACTGCCGCAGGTAAACGGGCGCCCAGATGAGAAGCCAGATCGTCCACGCGATTTTCAGCCAGAGCGGCACGCGCATGGGTCGGTATTGTATGCGAGGCTGGGCTTCGGTCGTCGGTCGTCAGTCGTCGGCGTTAGCTCTTAGGCCTACCATCTAGACCGCCCTGATGAGGGCCGAAGACCGACGACCGAAGCCCGACGACCGACGACTGTCGCGTCCACAAATGCCTCAGCCCGCGAATTACCAGCGTAACTTGCCGCCGCTTACCGCTGTACCTAGGATGAGAATCGTATGGGTTACCAAGCTCTTCTCTTCTGCCCCGACGAAAAAACTGCCCGCACAGTGACTCAGGTCCTGAGCGAGCTTGAGTTCAACGTCGAGCCCTGCGTTGAACCTTTTGCCGCAGTCAAGAAGCTGATGGGCCAACACTTCGACGCCGTGGTGGTCGACTGCGATAACGAGCAGAATGCCACACTGTTATTCAAGAGCGCGCGGAACTCGACGTCCAACCAGGCGTCGCTTGCCGTGGCTGTCGTGGAAGGTCAGGCCGGGGTGGCCAAGGCGTTTCGTATCGGCGCCAACCTCGTCCTGACCAAACCCATCAACATCGAACAGGCGAAAGGAACGCTGCGCGTGGCGCGCGGACTCCTGCGCAAGGGCGATCCGTCCAAACCAGCGACTGCCCCAGCAACAACCGCGGCCACTCCTGCACCAGCGGCCTCTCCCACCCTCGCAGCTACTCCGGCGCCAGTGGCAGTGCCTGCGAAGCCGGTTGCAGCCAAACCAGTGCCCGCGAAACCAGCAGTTCTGCCAACGCCGTCAACCGTCTCATCTCCGCGTCCCATCGCTCCGCCGGTGCCAAAGTCCCCGGAGCCAAAATCTGCGCCGGTTCAGGCGCGGCCCGCAACTGCGACAGCAAGTTCATCGACCATCGCAGGCGACGACGATCTTCTCGAAATTTCGGATGATTCCATTGCAGCGCCTGCGCCCACAAAATCGATGCCCGCACCCGCCAGTTCTGCGGTTGCGACCGAGGCGAAATCGGCAACGATCGGATTGCCGGTCGCTCACGGCAGCGGAGCCGCCAGCGCGCCCGCTCCCGCCCGTGTTCCGGATTCTCACATTGCAGAAAAATCGGCGGGACATGCGTCCGCGGAAGATGATGAGCCACTTTTCTCAAAGCCGGTGGAAGCAACCAAGAGCGAGTCCAGCCACATCGGCTCCGCGCCCACCTTCACTTTCGGCGGAGCCAATGTCGCGGAGCCATCAACCGGCGGCAGCAAGAAAATCTTCATCGGCATTGCGGCAGCCGTGTTCGTCGCCGCCGGAGCCTACTTCACCTGGACAAAGCTCCAGGACAGCAAAACCGGGCAGAGTACGCCCTCGAGCTTCGCCGTTCCGCAAACCACGAAGCCGGCCAACGCTGCATCGACTGCAACCAAGGTCCCTGATTCTTCATCGACGGCCACACAGCCCGGCGGCATGCTTTCAAGCAGCCCCGCGAAAGACGCCACTACACCAGCCTCTCCAGAACTATCGCCTTCTAGTTCCGCGAAGCCTTCGGCCTCGGCTGCGCCCATAGCCGAAAAACCCTCTGCGCCGCCCAAGCCCCCCGGCGAGAATACGCCGGTTGGTGCGGCTCTGATGGTCAAAGGCGGCAAGGCTCCGGTACTGAAGCTTAAGACCGCAGATACCGATGCTTCCGCTCCCGACATGATTGGTGTCGCGGCGGGCGCCGGCGCGCCTCCGCCAGATTTGGGCGGCTCCACTGGAAGCACGCCCCCACCGGTGCTACAGTCGATGAACGTTTCGCAGGGCGTATCCCAAGGTTTGCTGGTGAAGAAAGTCCAGCCTATATATCCGAAGAACGCATTGTTCATGCACGTGGAAGGTGCGGTCGAGTTGCAAGCGACGATTTCGAAGAATGGCGACATTGCCCGCGTGAAGGTGTTGAGCGGCGACTCCCAGCTTACTCGCTCCGCCACCGATGCCGTGAAGCAATGGAAGTACAAGCCCTACCTGCTTAACGGCGAACCAGTAGAAATTCAGACGCAAATCACAATCAACTTCAAGCTGCCCAACTAAGCCCGGTCCAGGCTCCTCGGCGAGGAAACACTACTTAGTCGCTAACACGTCAAAAGGCCTCATCATCTCGTTGTCTTCATGCTCCAGGATGTGGCAATGCCACACGAAGCGTCCGGGATATCCGTCGAAGCGGACAATAATCCGCGTTACCATCCCCGGCTCGGCTCGAACCGTATCTTTCCATCCCATTTCGTTCGCGTCGGGAGGAACCGGCGGTCCGGTGAACTTGAGCTCGCGCTTGCGCAGGTAGTTCATTACGAAAAAATTACGGCGGTCGAGAATCTGAAAGCGCACCATGTGCAGATGGATCGGGTGGGAATCTTCTGTCCCGTTGACCAGGCTCCAGATTTCCGTTGAGCCGAGCGCAGGATTCTCACTCACGGGATCCATCCAGCGCTTCCGGTCCAACAGCATGATTGTCGGATTGTCGGCGGCGTCGACGGTCTCCTCGATCATCAATTCGCGAGTCTTTACCGCGCCGGACTCAGAAATCCGCGCCACTTCCCGAAGCGTTGCGGGAATGGGCGCAATGGCCGCGACCGCGACAGACTCGTTTCCTGCCACGCGAAACTGCATCGCCGTCAGATGATCGCTGTTCAACACAAGGTTCTCGCCGGCATGTTTGGAGAAATCGACGATTACATCCGCGCGCTCGGCCGGTGCCAGCGTCAGCAGCTTCATCGGGACTGGAGCCGCAAGTAGACCCTGATCCGAACCGATCTGTTGGAATTCCATTCGATTTGCAAACGTCAAATGGAAAAATCGTCCGTTGGCGCCATTCAGCACTCGCAGGCGGTAAGGCCGGGCTTCCACTTCGCAGAAAGGCGAAACTTTCCCGTTCACCAGCAGAGCATCGCCAAATGCTTCCGGCACCCACGGCTTTTTAGGATCAGGCGAGACCGGATAGTAAAGCTGGCCCTCATGATCGACCTGGCGATCGCATAACACGAGCGGCATTTCATACTTGCCGGCGGGGAGCCCCAATCCATCCTCAAACGGGTCGCGAATCAAGTACAGCCCGAATAATCCTGCGTAGATGTTTAGACGATTAATCCCCATCGCATGATCGTGGTACCAGAGCGTGGCGGCCTCTTGATTGTTGGGATAGAAACTCGTGCTCGACTTGCCGGGCACAAACCAGCTTTCGGGATAACCGTCACTGTCCGCAGGCACGCGCCCTCCGTGCAAATGAACCACCGCCCGCACTTCGGGTTTGTCCGCCTCAGCGCCTTCCAGATTGCGATCCACGGGCAGCAGATGCGATGCCGGCAATTCATTTATCCATTCAATTAGAATTCCCTCTCCGCTGCGCGCTTCAATCGTGGGTCCGGGCAGCGTGGAGTTGAATCCCCAAATGCGGGTCGCGGAAAGATCGCGATGCAGTTTCGTCTCCGCCGGCCGCATGCGCAGGCGGTAGTAAGGGACATTCACTTTTGAGCCCAGCGGGCTGGGGCGAAAACTCTCCGGCTGCAACACTGCCGGGATGGGGAGCGGATCGGCAAATTTAGTTAGAGAGTTGGCATCAAGCGGCCGTCTTACCGGGGCGGGATTTTGCGAGAGAAGATTCGGGCGGCTGGAAAGCGCGGCGGCCAATGCGCCCGTGCCGTACAAAAAATCACGTCGATTCATAAATAAACTAGATTTCATAGCGCAAACTGTAAGCAAATCACCCTAACATAACTCCCGCAAAGCGAAACCGGGCACGAGGACAACTTCGTCCGTGCCCGGTTCCTGTTTCAACGACAAGCTCAGCCGCAGGCTACTCTTTCTCGCCCGTAGTGGGATTCAACACCAGAACCCCGTTGGTCCGGATCGTCTTGAAGTTAAACATCTGCGAGATGGAGTTGGCGATGCCGTCAAAGGAGCCGCTGCCCAGGCGCTGGCCGCCCAGCCAGTTGTCCTCGATGAAATGAAGGATCGAGGTCTGGTCGGTCACCGAATCATCGACGAAGTTCGTCTTAGCCCAGGGAGAGATCACCAGCAGTGGCAGCCGCGGCCCGTACCCGCAGCGGCCCAGGGCATGGGGGTTGGCGGTTACGTTGACTCCCGGCAAGGAAGTCGCCGCCGTTCCGCAGGACCCTGGTCCGGTAAGTACATCGGCTGCGCCCGTCGACTGGTTCAGGATTGGGCTCATTACATGGTCGTACCAGCCGTCGGAATCGTCGTACATGATTACGACCGCCGTGGTGTTCCAGTACGGCGTTCCCATCAGGAAGTTGATGGTGTTGACCACGAAGGTCTGCTCATCCAGCGGATCGGAATAGCCGGCATGGGCATCTTGATAGGCCGGAGCCTTCAGGAAGTTGACTGCCGGAAAGTTCCCGGCCGAAACGGCGGTGAAGAAATCCTGGATGTCATATTGATGGTTGGCCGGTCCCGCGTTACCAATCTCCGCCGTAGAGGCCGGACGGGTATGGTTCGGGTTCGCAACTGACGGATAGTAGCCAAACAGGGAGTGGTGGGGAACGTAGTCAGCCGTCGTTCCTGCCAGGCCGGTTGAGCTGCGGGCGCAACCGGTCGTTCCATTGGAGTTCACGATGCTGAGGTTGAATCCACCCATGAAGCCGCCCCAGGTGACTCCCGAAGCGTTGAGCAGGTCGCCAATGTTTGGGCCGGCCATCTGAACTTGATTCCGGGTCGGATTTGAGCAAACATCGCCGACGGGATCGGCGTCGCCGATTACGGTGTACGAACCGTCGGGTCCGCCGCTGACTTCGTCGCCCAATCCATTCAGTATGTTGACGGCTCCGTTGGTTTGTCCGGAAGTCAAATTGAGGACTCCGGGGGTAGATGGCCCAAAGGTCGTTCCGAAGGAGTTGTCGCTCATCGCAAAGTGTTGCGCATAGTTCCACAGCGCCGTGACCGTGTTGCCGTCGAAGTACGCCATGGGCTCGGTGGTGCCATATCCGGTGTGCGTCGGGAACAGGTCCATCAGGCCCATGTCGACCGCTGCCTGCTCGTCGGTGTAGGCATGATCCTGATCGGTGGTGACTGCCTGCGAAGGCCCTAGGCGGAACGGATTCGACGCGATGCCGACGTTGGCGGGATTCAAGTTGGGATTGTTGGTCAGCAACGCGCTGGTATATCCATTAACCACCGGGGTGGTCGTCGATGCAGTGAACTTCGATTCACCCTTGGGGTTTGCCGCGACGGGATAGGTTCCGAAGTAGTGGTCGAACGAGACGTTCTCATTGAAGATTACTACCAGGTGCTGGATCGGAGTAGCCGGGTTAATCGCAGGTTTGTTGGTTTTCTTGGACTGCTTCTCGGCGGATGCGGCGAAGGCGGGCGTGGCGATCGGTCCCAGGGCGGTGGCTAAAGCCAGCAGCAGCGCCATCGTCTTCCTGGGGGTTTCCAGCAGTACCTTCGTAGTCATAAGAGAGTCTCTCCTGTACCCGGATGGGCCAGATTTCTGAAGACGGCAGCCGCGCATGCGACAGCCTCGGCACCGGTCTCTGGGTTGGGTATCTGGAGCAACATAACCGCCGCATGTTTCGCGGAGGTTGCACAAAGATCAAATGAATATGAATTCGACCTCTACGGCAACAGAGGATTCACCCCACACTTCTCGATGCCGAACCAAGCCGGGGAAGTATAGATCTTGTGAGGCTACCTCCAGAGCGGCGGCGGCATCCAACTAGCTGCTTTACGGAGGTCTTATGAAAAAAGTAGCAACGGCAGCCGGCGTGTTGTTCGTCGGATTTCTCGGATACGTGTTGCTCAGTTCTCTTCCAGATTTGCGCCGCTACGTGCGAATCAGCACAATGTAAGTGATTACGAGCGGATCGCCTCGGTGTTGCAGGAAAGAATGAAACCTCTCGTTCTTCCCGAAGTTTTGCTTTGAATTGTTACTCTTTACCTCGAACCCTTTGGCCTCCCTTGAGTTATCGAAGGTGAGCCCCGCCGGTAACCCAGGCCCCATTAGGCTTCTACAGGAAATACCTTAGAGCCTCGCCTCAGCGTACATGTTACGAATGGCAATGGGTGAGGGCCGAGAGCACGCTTCCCGTAATGTCCATTAATATTCCATAAAGCATTTAATATTCCATAAGGCATTGCGCTGGATGACAGCACATGCCGCATGTCCCAGCTTCTGAATGAAACGAACCCAGATTTGCATTTCTCCTTGAATCTTGGGAGGACCGATGAAAAGAACCACTTCCAACACGATCGACCCCAACGCCGGCCAGACGCCTCCCCCCTTGGCCAGGAACAACGGACAAACCCAAGCACCGGCTGAGTCTCCCGATCTCACCGTGATCCTTGCTTGCCTGCAAACCATGCGGGATGGCGACTTCGCTGTGCGGCTTCCGGGCACATGGGTGGGTCTGGCGGGCAAGGTCGCCGACACATTTAACGAGATTGTTGCCGCCAATCAACACATGGCGCAGGAGCTGAAGCGTGTCGGCCAGGTGGTGGGAAAGCAAGGCAAGACCCGCGAGCGCACCAGGTTCCATGAGTCCCGAGGCGCATGGGGAGAGATGGAAGTCTCAGTCAACACGCTGGTGGAAGATTTGCTTCGACCGACGGCTGAAGTAACCCGCGCAATCGCGGCGGTTGCGCAAGGCGATCTCACGCAGACTGTGCGACTTGATGTAGATGGGCGCCCTCTGGAAGGCGAGTTCCTTCGTTCTGCCAACCTCGTGAACACCATGATTCAGCAGTTGGGCGTGTTCACTGCTGAAGTGACCCGCGTGGCCCGCGAAGTGGGTACGGAAGGCAAACTGGGTGGTCAGGCGCAAGTGCCCGACGTGGCCGGCACGTGGAAAGATCTCACCGACAACGTGAACCTGATGGCCAGCAACCTGACCGGCCAGGTTCGCAACATCGCCGAAGTCGCTACCGCCGTGGCCAGCGGCGATTTGTCGCGCAAGATTACGGTCGATGTGCGCGGCGAAATTTTGCAGCTCAAAGAGGCCATCAACACGATGGTCGATCAGTTGCGTTCGTTCGCATCGGAAGTGACGCGCGTGGCCCGCGAAGTCGGTACGGACGGCAAGTTGGGCGGACAGGCTGTGGTGCCGGGCGTCGCCGGTACCTGGAAAGATCTCACGGACTCGGTAAACGCGATGGCCGGCAACCTGACGGCTCAGGTACGAAACATCGCCGAGGTCACGACCGCTGTGGCCCGTGGCGATTTGTCCCGCAAGATCACGGTGGACGTGAAAGGCGAAATTCTCGAACTCAAAGACACCATCAACACGATGGTGGATCAACTGAATGCGTTCGCTGGCGAAGTAACTCGTGTGGCTCGCGAAGTAGGAACCGAAGGCAAGCTGGGTGGGCAGGCGCAAGTGCCGGGTGTCGGCGGAACGTGGAAGGACCTTACCGACAACGTCAATTTCATGGCCAGCAACCTGACTGGTCAGGTGCGAAACATCGCGGAGGTGGCGACGGCCATCGCCAGCGGCGATTTGTCACGCAAAATCACGGTCGACGTGCGCGGCGAAATTTTGCAGCTGAAAGAAACGCTGAACACGATGGTGGATCAGCTCAACCGTTTCGCGGGCGAAGTAACCCGCGTGGCCCGCGAAGTGGGAACCGAAGGCCGGTTGGGCGGACAGGCCAACGTACCCGGCGTCGCCGGAACGTGGAAAGACTTGACTGATTCAGTAAACTCCATGGCCGGAAACTTGACTGGCCAGGTGCGAAACATCGCTGAAGTTACGACGGCTGTGGCCCGCGGCGATTTGTCGCGCAAAATCACGGTCGACGTGAAGGGCGAAATTCTCGAACTCAAGAACACCATCAACACGATGGTGGACCAACTCAATGCATTCGCCGGTGAAGTTACCCGCGTCGCTCGCGAAGTCGGTACGGAAGGGAAACTCGGCGGACAGGCGCAGGTTCCGGGCGTTGCCGGTACGTGGAAGGATCTCACCGATAACGTCAACTTCATGGCCAACAACTTGACGGGGCAGGTGCGAAACATCGCCGAAGTCGCAACGGCTGTGGCTCGCGGCGATTTGTCGCGCAAGATCACCGTCGACGTGAAAGGTGAAATTCTCGAATTGAAAGACACCATGAACACCATGGTGGATCAGTTGCGATCATTCGCGTCGGAAGTAACGCGCGTGGCCCGCGAAGTGGGAACGGACGGAAAGCTCGGCGGCCAGGCGCAGGTGCCCGGTGTCGGAGGAACGTGGAAAGATCTCACCGACTCCGTGAACTCCATGGCCAGCAACCTGACGGGTCAAGTGAGAAACATCGCGGAAGTGTCGACGGCTATTGCCAGCGGTGACTTGTCGAAGAAGATCACCGTGAACGTGAGCGGCGAAATCTTGCTGCTCAAAGAAACCATCAACACGATGGTCGATCAGCTCAATGCCTTCGCCGCTGAAGTGACCCGCGTGGCGCGCGAAGTCGGCTCGGAAGGAAAGCTCGGCGGCCAGGCGCAGGTTCCGGGAGTTGCCGGTACGTGGAAGGATCTTACGGACTCGGTGAACTCGATGGCCGGCAACTTAACCGGCCAGGTGCGAAACATCGCCGAGGTCACGACCGCAGTGGCCCGCGGCGACTTGTCGCGCAAGATCACCGTCGATGTAAAGGGCGAAATTCTCGAATTGAAGAACACCATCAACACCATGGTGGATCAACTTAACGCGTTCGCCGGCGAAGTGACTCGTGTGGCCCGCGAAGTTGGCACCGACGGCAAACTCGGCGGCCAGGCGCAGGTTCCGGGCGTGGCCGGTACGTGGAAAGATCTCACCGACAACGTCAACTTCATGGCCAGCAACCTCACGGGCCAGGTGCGAAACATCGCCGAAGTGGCGACGGCCATTGCGAACGGCGATCTCTCGAAGAAGATCACAGTAGACGTGCGCGGCGAAATCTTGCAGCTCAAAGAAACGCTGAACACGATGGTCGAGCAGTTGCGTTCGTTCGCCGCTGAAGTGACACGCGTGGCCCGCGAAGTCGGCTCCGAAGGCCGACTCGGCGGACAGGCGAATGTCCCGGGCGTGGCTGGTACGTGGAAAGATCTCACGGACTCGGTGAACGCGATGGCCGGCAACTTGACCGGCCAGGTGCGAAACATCGCCGAGGTCACGACCGCAGTGGCCCGCGGCGACTTGTCGCGCAAGATCACGGTTGATGTGAAAGGCGAGATTCTGGAACTCAAGAACACCATTAATACGATGGTGGATCAGCTCAACGCATTCGCCGCCGAAGTCACCCGCGTGGCTCGCGAAGTCGGTACTGATGGCAAGCTCGGCGGGCAAGCGCAAGTCCCTGGCGTCGGTGGAACGTGGAAGGATCTTACCGACAGCTTCAACGTCATGGCCGTGAACTTGACCGAGCAGGTGCGCGGCATCGTCAAAGTCGTGACCGCGGTCGCCAACGGAGATCTCACCCAGAAACTAACCGTGAACGCCAAGGGCGAAATCGCTGCCTTGGCGGAAACCATTAACAATATGACCGGCACGCTGGCCACCTTTGCCGATCAGGTGACCACCGTGGCCCGCGAGGTCGGCGTCGAAGGCCGCCTGGGCGGTCAGGCGAACGTGCCCGGAGCATCCGGCACTTGGAAGGATCTCACCGGAAACGTGAATCTGCTCGCCGATAACCTGACGAACCAGGTGCGAGCTATCGCCGAAGTCGCCACGGCTGTGACCAAGGGCGACTTAACGCGGTCCATTCAGGTGGAAGCCAGCGGCGAAGTCGCCGAACTGAAAGACAACATCAACACCATGATCGATAACCTCCGTCTCACGACGGACCGCAACACGGAACAAGATTGGCTCAAGACCAATCTGGCCCGATTCACCGGCATGTTGCAGGGCCAGCGCGATCTGGCGACCGTGGGCCGCATGTTGCTCTCGGAACTTGCGCCTCTGGTCAACGCTCAGCAGGGCGTGATCTACCAGATGGAAACGGAAGAGTCAGCGGGCATGGTGCAGCTCTCCGCGTTTGCGGACGATGGTGAAGATGGGCACCTGCGCCGTTTGAAAATCGGCGAGGGACTGGTGGGACAAGTGGCGGCGGAAAAACGCCGCATGTTGATTTCAGATCTTCCGGAAAAGACGGTTCCGATTCGATCTGGATTATTCGAATCGGTTCCAAAGAACGTAATCGTTCTGCCGGTACTCTTCGAAGATCGAGTTAAGGCGGTCATCGAACTCGCATCTCTGGGTACGTTCACGGCCTCGCATCTCGCGTTTCTCGAACAGCTCACTGCCAGCATTGGCATCGTGCTCAACAGTATTGAGGCGACCATGCAGACTGAGGGGCTGCTCAAGCAATCCCAACAGTTGGCCGCCGAACTCCAAACGCAGCAGAAAGAATTACAGCAGACCAACGAGCAGTTGGCGCAAAAGGCCCAACAGCTCGCCGAACAAAACGTCGAAGTGGAACGCAAGAATCAGGAAATCGAACAAGCCCGCCGCGCGTTGGAGGAGAAAGCCAAGGAACTCGCTCTCACCTCCAAGTACAAATCGGAATTCCTCGCCAACATGTCGCACGAGCTGCGGACGCCGCTGAACAGCATTCTGGTGCTGGGTCAGCAACTCAGCGAGAATCCCGATCACAACCTGACCCCCAAGCAGGTCGAGTTTGCCCGCACCATTCATGGCGCGGGCACCGATCTGCTCAATCTGATCAGCGATATTCTCGATCTCTCCAAGATCGAATCCGGCACGGTTTCGGTCGAGGCCGAGGAAGTCTTCTTCGCCAGCGTGCTGGAAATGGTCGCCCGACCCTTCCGTCACGAAGCCGAAAATCGGAAGCTGGCTTTCGAGGTGCATTCCGATCCCCAGCTGACTCGCAGCCTGGTCACCGACTCGAAACGTTTGCAACAGGTGCTCAAGAATCTGTTGTCCAACGCCTTCAAGTTCACCGATCATGGTTCGGTTCGCCTCTCCGTTTCGGTGGCTCAGAAGGGATGGAGCGAAGATCATCCGATTCTCAGCGGCGCCGCTTCGGTAGTCGCTTTCGAAGTCGCGGATTCGGGAATCGGAATCGCGCTTGACAAACAACGAATCATCTTCGAGGCCTTCCAACAGGCAGATGCGAGCACCAGCCGCAAGTACGGTGGAACCGGCTTGGGATTGGCCATCAGCCGCGAACTGGCGAGTCTATTGGGCGGAGAAATTCAGCTCCGCAGCATGCCCGGGCAGGGGAGCACGTTCACTCTCTATCTACCTCTCACGTATGTCGGGCCGTCCACTTCGAAGCTCGCAACGGATTGGAAGATGTCATCGCCGACCCTTCCGCTGCAACTATCGAAAATGGTTGTATCGGAACGGCCAGTCGAGCAGATCGCCGACGATCGCTATAACCTTCAGGCCGACGACGCGGTGTTGCTCATTGTCGAAGACGATCCGCACTACGCCCGTGTGCTATGCGATCTCTCACGGGATAAAGGATTCAAGGTTCTTGTGGCCTTGCGAGGATCGGACGCGCTCGCCTTGGCGCGAGAGTTTCATCCTACGGCTGTTTCGTTAGATGTTTTCCTTCCCGATATGCTGGGCTGGACACTGCTCAACCATCTCAAACAGGATCCTGCCACTCGTCATATTCCAGTACAGATGCTGACCCTCGACGAAGACCGTCATCACGGGCTGGCTCGAGGCGCATTTGCTTTTGTGACGAAGCCCACCAGTCCGGAGGAGTTAGACGCGGCGCTGATGAGGATCAAGGAATATGCCGCGCCACGCCGCAGGCGGCTGCTCGTGGTAGAAGACAATCCGGCGGAACAGATGAGCATCCGGGAACTTCTGGGGCACGACGATATCGATGTAATCGTCGCCGCAACCGGCGCTGAAGCGCTGGAAATTGTAAGCCGCGAGCTGTTCGATTGCGTCGTGCTCGACCTGCGCCTGCCGGACATGACCGGCTTCGACATTCTGGAGCGCATGCGCGATATTCCCGAAGTCGCGGACCTGCCAGTTGTCGTCTTTACTGGAAAGGAATTATCCCCCGACGAAGACGCGCGCCTCCACACGTTGGCCCGAAGCGTTGTAGTGAAAGGCGTGGAGTCGCCGGAACGGTTGCTGGACGAGACGGCGCTGTTCCTGCATCGCGTCGTGGCCGATCTTCCTCCCGAAAAACAAAAAATGCTCGATCGCTTGCACCAGTCCGACGAAGCGCTACAAGGCAAAAAAGTGCTGGTGGTGGACGACGACATGCGCAACATTTTCGCCCTGAGCAGCGTCCTGGAACGCCGTGGAATGTCGGTACTTACCGCGGGCACCGGCAGGGAAGCCATCTCGACTCTGGAATCGACTCCAGATGTAGCCATCGTATTAATGGACATCATGATGCCCGAAATGGATGGCTATGCGACCACGCAGGCGATTCGACAGAATCCTTCTTTCCGGAGGCTGCCCATCATCGCCCTCACGGCCAAAGCCATGAAAGGCGATCGTGAAAAGTGCCTGGAGGCCGGAGCATCCGAATATCTTGCCAAGCCTGTAAATACCGAGCAGTTGCTTTCGGCGCTGCGCATGTGGCTCCATCGATGAGAGCTTGTCGCATAAACGTTCGTCGCATAAACGTTCCCCGCGGACCGACTTGGGCTGCTGGCGTATTCGGACTGCTCCATACTGGTACGAGAACATGAGCGTAGAAAAAGTAAACATTCTCATGGTTGACGACCAGCCGGGCAAGTTGCTCACCTATGACGCTATCCTGTCGGAGTTGGGCGAGAACCTGATCAGCGCAACCTCCGCCAAGGACGCGCTGGAAAAGCTGCTCAAGACCGATGTAGCCGTGGTGCTGATGGATGTAAGCATGCCGGAGATCGACGGCTTCGAACTCGCGGAGCTCATCCGCCAGCATCCGCGCTTTCAGAAAACCGCAATCATTTTCGTTTCTGCCGTGCACCTGACCGACCTCGACCGGCTCAAGGGATACCAGCACGGCGCGGTGGATTATCTTTCTGTCCCGATTGTCCCGGAAGTGTTGCGGGCGAAGGTGAGAGTTTTCGCCGAGTTGCATCGAAAAAATCGGCAACTGGCGCAGCTGAATATCGAACTCGAGCAGCGCGTTGTTGAGCGTACCCAGGAGTTGGAGCGCAGGGCGATTGCACTGTTGCAATTGAATAGCGACCTTGCCCAGAAAAATCAGGAGCTCGATGCCATTGTGGAGACCGCTCCCGACATCATCTTTAGCCGGCAGTCGAATGGCGCTCGCGACTATCTCAGCAGCCGCTTCTATGAATACACGGGAGCGCCGCCCGGGTCGGCAGTCGGGCCGGGCTGGATGGAGTACATGCATGCCGATGACCGCGAGCCCAGCATGGAACAATGGCTGCGCTGTGTGCAATCCGGAGAAGCGTATGAATCCGAATACCGCCTCCGCGGCGCAAACGGCGCCTATCGCTGGTTCCGGGCGCGCGCGGTTCCCTTACGCGATCCGCAGGGAATGATTCTGAGGTGGTATGGAACATGTTCTGACATCCACGACAGCAAACTCCTGGAACAATCGATTCGCGACAGCGCGATTGAATTAGAAAGAATGGTGGATATTCGGACAGCCGAACTCAGGCGCCTGTCGAGCCGCCTGATGACGTTGCAAGATGAAGAGCGGCGGCGCATCGCTCGCGAGATACACGATGGCCTCGGACAGGAACTGGCCGCAGCCAAAATGATCATGGACGGACTCCTTGCGAAAGATCCCTCGCCTTCCATGCGGCAGGCCGCCGTCGACGCCAGCGAACTCATCGATCGCGCGATTAAACAAGTGCGCACGATTTCCCATCTCCTGCATCCCCCGCTTCTCGACGAAGTGGGACTGGTGTCGGCCCTGCGCTGGTATTTGGAAGGGCTTTCGGAGCGCAGCGGAATCCAGATTCATCTGGATATCGATCCTCCCGAACTCACCCGCCTCAAGCCCGATCTGGAGACAGCCATCTTCCGCATCATTCAGGAAGCGCTGACCAACATGTTCCGCCATTCCGGAGCGCACAATGGGCGCGTCAGTCTCTCGCAAAAAGACGGGCATATGACGGTGACCGTCTGCGACGACGGCAAAGGCATCAAGGAACAGGTTGTTCAATTCCGCCCGGAGAGCGTCGGAGTGGGTATCAGCGGTATGCGCCAACGCGTCAGTGAACTCGGCGGACGTTTGCGTTTGGCAAACGCCAACCCCGGCACCATCGTGGAAGTCGTCATTCCTGCGCTCCACTCAGAACGGATCCCCGTTAGGGCCTGAGGGGTTCGCGTTCCCCGGAATCTTCAACAGGGATTTTCCTCGATGATCGGCCTTTCCTGATTCAGTAGTTTCACCGATTTTGCTATAGGACTTTGCATCGTATTCTCGCGATAATACGCGGCGGCCATGTCTCTTTGGAGAGTGACTGCACACGGTGGCCCGAGTCGGGCCTTTGCAGTTTGACCGGCTTGGAAGCCATCCTTGGCCGTCCCATATCTGCCAGGTCTCATCCTTTCTTTTACATCCGTTACAACGAATTGTCTGAATTCCTACTGTATCCAATTGAGGGTTGACGCAGCGGGCACAGTCATCAAAAGCTCTAGGCTGGGCGAGATGATCTGGGCAACATGACGAAGACTCCAAATATCGAGCCAGGGAGCGGGCAGGCGGTTCCCAACACGACGCTGCGTTTTGCCTCCTTCTCGCTTGTGTTGGTGACCATCATCGCGCTGGCGGCAGTGGCCTATTTTACCGAGCGCGGCATTGTCGTCAGCCGGGATTGGGTGATTCACACTTATCAAGTGCAGTCCAAGTTGAGGGACTTGCAGCTGGAAATCATGCAGGCTGAGGCCAGCGAAGCAGGCCTTCTCTTGATGCAGGGGAAAAAGAGCTTCACCCATGCCTCGACCCAGTCCGATCTGGTAGTGCGGACGATAGACGAATTGCGCAGACTTACCCGCGACAATCCGAATCAGCAGGAGCGGCTCGCGCAGTTGGGCCAACTGCTGGCAGAGAATGCATCGCTTATTGGAAATCAAGCGGGAAGCCAATCCAATTCGGCCGCGATCGAGATGCAGACGTCGGCCCACGATCGCCCCGGAAACAACCGCCTCAACAGCGATGATGCACAGATCGAAGCGGTCGTGAAGAGCATGCAGGAGGAAGAGGAAACCCTGCTGGAACAAAGATTGAAAGACTGGAACTACCTGTTCCATCGAAATGTCCTCATGCTTCTGTTTTCCTTTGCCGTTGTGGCCTTGATGCTGGCCTACAATTTTCGGGCACTGGTCATCGAGGTTGCGCAGAGCAAGAGTGAAGTCGCGGAGAGCAAGAATAAGGAACAGCGGGTGCGGGCCAATGCGGAATCGTACCGTCTCATGAGCGCTCGCATTCTGGAGTTACAGGATCTGGAGCGCCGGCGTATTGCCCGCGAACTCCACGACAGCGTCGGCCAGTACCTTGCAGGGCTGAAGATCAACCTTAATCAGATACAGACTAACGATCGCATCGACGCGTCGAAAATGATTCACGAAACTATCGCGCTAACCGACTATGCGATTCAGGAAGTGCGAACCATTTCGCATCTCCTTCATCCACCACTGCTAGAAGAACTGGGCTTTCTGCCGGCGGCCCGGTGGTACGTCGATGAGTACGGAAAGCGCAGCCAGGTCAAAGTATCTCTGCATGTAGACGAGCCTATCGAGCGCCTGCCAAGGGAAGTAGAGATTGCCTTGTTCAGGGTGTTACAGGAAGCTTTGACCAATGTCTACCGGCATGCATCCGCCCAAACGGTGGATGTTCGAATAGTTTGCAGCGACGGGTACGTAGCCTTGACTGTGGCAGATGACGGCAAGGGCATTCCGCAGGATGTACTCGCCAAATTCCGGGGCGGCGCCGCCTCCGGTATTGGCTTGGCTGGAATGAGGGAAAGGTTGGCGGAGTTCGGTGGACAAATCGACGTGGAATCATCGAGTGCAGGAGCCGTGGTACGAGCCGTCATCCCGACCAAAGCGTGTACCCAGAGCTCTCGCGAGTCGGCGTACACGCTTTGAAGATTCGAGAAACGCACACGTCTAGAGTGACCTTTAAAAGCCGCTTTTCTTCGTCCTGTTGAAGGGCCCTGCTTAAATTCTAGCGGGCCTTTACTCGGCCCGGTTTAACGTCCAGCAGTGCTGCCCCTCGCCAGATGACTAATCAGGGAAACCAGAAACAGAACGAGGAAGATAAAGAACAGAATTTTCGAAATACCGGCGGCGGCCACTGCGATCCCGGAAAAACCAAAAATCGCGGCGACGAGTGCAACTACAAAAAACACGAGCGCCCAGTAAAGCATATGAACCTCCTTTTCGATTCGCTATGCGTCAGCATAAGCAGCCGCCCGCACCGTGCCATATCCACTTAAGGCTGTATTGAATCAGAGCGATTCCTGTAAGCCGGCTAACGTCATTGCAATTGATTTTTTGAGGAAGCAGGTGCCGGTCGTCCCAGTTGACCGGCACCCGCTTTGGGGGGCGTTGTGTCGAGTAGGATTGCAGACTAGTCGGACTCGCCTCGGCCCACCATACGGTGGAAGCTGTATAACCGAAAGCAAAACCACCGGTCGGCGGAATTGCCGCTCGTCCCACTCTCAAGTAACTTCTCGCCCGCTATAAGGCCTCAGCCGGATGGGAGCGCTAGCGTACAAGCGCTACCTTTACCTCGCGGAACAATAGCCGCGTATTCGCGGAACATAGCCGCACGACAACAGCAGGTGCTCACTAAGGAGCACAAAAGTGAGGATTCGACAATGAGAACAATTCCATCGGTAGTCTCGAGATGTCTCCTGGTGCTGGGCATTTGTTCGATTTTCGTCGGGGTTGGCTGGTCGGCTGACAAGGACCAATCTGACATCGCCAAGCGGATCGATGCGTCCGCCAAAGTGCTCAACGAAATTATGGCCACCCCGGACAAAGCAATTCCTGACAAGGTTATGCGTGATGCCAAGTGTATCGCCGTGATTCCTTCCATGGTGAAAATTGCGGTTGGGTTTGGCGGCAATCACGGTAAAGGCGTCGCCACCTGCCGGACTGAATCGGGGTGGAGCGCTCCGGCTCCGATCACAATTACGGGCGGTAGTTGGGGTCTTCAGCTGGGCGGTCAAGCCATAGATCTGGTCATGATTGTGACCAATCAGCAAGGCATGGATCATCTTCTCTCCAGCAAATTTAAGCTCGGTGCCGACGCTTCCGCCGCGGCCGGTCCCGTTGGGCGTGATGCCGCTGCCGATACCGACGTGAAGATGCGAGCCGAAGTATTGACCTATTCCCGCGCTCGGGGTCTTTTTGCCGGAGTCGATCTTAGTGGCGCGGCTCTTACCCAAGACAAAGACGAAACTCGCTTGCTGTATGGCAGCTTTGTGCCTTTTCCCGACATTCTGAACGGTAAGGTACAGCCGCCGGCGGCGAGCGAGCCCTTCCTGGCCGCAGTCCGCAGATACTCCATGCAAAGCAAATCGGGCCGTAACAGCAACAGCCCTGGAGGAACCGTGCCTGCTTCGTATTAACGGGCTTGGTTTAGAAACGCCGGCTCGGTTATCCGGGCCGGCGAGGTGTCGGTAGCAAAATCAGCAATTCTCACAAGGAGGCTTCATCTAAATGTTAACCATCCTTCTAGTCGTGTTGATCTTGATGTTATTGGGCGCGTTGCCCACTTGGCCCTATAGCCGATCTTGGGGATATTACCCGAGCGGTGGATTAGGCCTCGTTGTTGTGGTCGTGTTGGTACTGCTACTTGTCGGAAGAGTATGAGGCCGGATACATCGCAGACTTTGTCGACGGCACAGTGTTCATGTGGCCCAAAATGACGGCGACTGTTTCGCGCCGTCATTGTTTGCAATCCGAACTAGAAGCAGATCGAGTCAGTAATTGGTTCACGGCGATTTATAAGTATGTCACTTCGTCAACCAACTCGTCTCACGCGGCAAGACTTCTGCGTCGGTCATCCGAAACAACGTCATCGTTGCTTTCATGCATCTATTTGCACGACGAACCATGTTGGACGCTTGTGAGGAGCGGTCATGTCGAGTCATCAGAATTCTTTTCTCGGTCGTGAATCTTTATTAGCGCAGTTGCCTCTGCCTAGGAGGCGCGGCGAGCCAGAGGTTCGTGTGGCACGGGCACGGAGCGCGCAGGTTTCTCGCCCACCCGACGAAATCTGGGGTAGCTATAACAATTATCGTTCGAATGGCGTCGCGGTCTCCGCTTTGCTGCATATGGCGCTCATCGGGCTGCTTTTGAGCGGAGTTTTTTTTGGGCACCAGATCGTGCAAGCGGTGGCTCCCCGGCAAATCGTGACCTTAATTGCTCCGTCGCCCGATACGTATACCTTGCCGACGGCGAAGAAGATTGTGAGCGGCGGCGGCGGCGGCGGCGATCGCGATCCTCTTCCTGCGCCGAAAGGGCATCTGCCCAAAGCGGCGATGCAACAGATCACGCCGCCGGTCATCGTGATGCGCAACGAGAAGCCTAAGCTTGCCGTCGAGCCTACGGTGGTGGTTCCACCCCAAGTTCACCTGGCGGAAAATCACATGCCGAACCTAGGCACTCCAACTGCGGCAGTCATGCCGGCGGCTCCGCCTTCCAACGGGATCGGGTCAGGCGGTGGCATTGGTTCCGGTTCAGGCGGCGGCGTTGGGGTTGGCCATGGGCCTGGCGTTGGGGTTGGTTCCGGTGGCGGCATCGGCGGGGGAGTCTACAAAGTCGGCGGTGGCATTTCCGCCCCGGAGGCAATTTCTTCGCCCGATCCCGAATATACGGACGAGGCCCGACAGGCCAAGAAACAGGGGGTATGTGTGCTCTCGCTGATCGTTGACGAGCAAGGCCGTCCCCGCGACCTCCACGTGGTGCGGGGTCTGGGCTTCGGTCTGGATGCAAAAGCATTGGATGCCGTACGCCAGTGGCGTTTTCAACCAGCCCTGAAAGACGGGAAACCTGTGAATGTTCAGATCAGCGTAGAGGTGGAATTCCGCCTGTACTAAGGGCGCGATGTCAATCGGTTTGTCTTTGTAATCCGCAGCTGCTTTTTTCACCCCCCACTCTCTCCTTGAGGGTGGCAAAAAAGGGTTCCGCATAGGGTCGCGGAACCCTTTTTTGCTAAGGGTCTTACAGCGTCTCCGGCAACCGCTTACAGATGTGACCCGATAGAAGGTTTGGCATTGGACTCTTACTCTTTGATCCATGCTCGCCGATGTCATAAGCCGAGCCAGTAGCTTTCAGTTACCTGAAGGAGATTAACCGTGGCGACTTGTGCGATTTCTGCAACCGAAGTCATGCCCGCGACCGGCATTAACGGTCGCGATGATTCCCAGCTCAGCCTGGTCAAACGTGCCCAGGCGGGCGACGAGCAGGCCTTTGCAGCATTGTTTCAGCAACACAAGAGTCGCGTCTATTCAGTATGCCTACTGATGACGAAAGATGTCGCAGAAGCTGAAGATCTGACCCAGGAAGCCTTTCTGCAGGTGTTTCGAACCGTTGGGTCGTTTCGTGGGGAAGCGGCCTTCTCGACCTGGCTGTATCGGGTCGCAGTCAACACGGTGCTCATGAAGCTGCGCCGCCGCAAATCGCCGCCCACAGTCTCAATGGATGAGCCCGTAAGCGCTGACTCGCCTTCGCTGCACCGCGATTTCGGGAAAGACGATCTGGATCTCGCCGGTGTGGTCGATCGCATCGCTTTACGGCGCGCGTTGGACGAACTGCCAGAGGGATGTCGGACGATTTTCGCGCTCCATGAAGTTGAAGGCTATCAACACCATGAGATCGCACAGTTGCTGGACTGCTCCATCGGTAACTCGAAATCGCAACTGCACAAGGCGAAATTGAAAATGCGGGATCTGCTTTTCCCGAAACGGAGAATCCTGGGACGCCGTGCGCAAAGAAACCTGACCGGGCAGAATTCGCGACCCCTGACGCTGGCGAAGGTATCGGCTAAGTAAGCGAACTTCGTCGCCTCGCATTCAGCGGGACGGCCCGCGCTTGGCGGAGTCGAAGCATTGGCGTTGACACTTTTTGTTATACATGCATCACTGGATTGTAGCGACCTAAGGCCTCACCTATCTTTAGATTTTGGACTAGATGGGTAGCGGGTAGGATCAGTGTGAATGTGAATGCGTCCTTACGCGAAGATCCCATCTGATGAACGGAGACGCTCGACCGCCATCTTACGGACGGGAGGCTTCGCGTGATTCGTATTCTTCTGGTCGATGACAATCCGTCGGTCCGACACTACTTGCGGGCGATCCTCGAGCAGCAGGTTTCATGGAGGGTTTGCGGGGAAGCCCGAACCGGCGCGGAAGCGTTGCAGAAGGTATTGGAAGCTCCACCCGATTTGATTCTGCTGGATTACCAGATGCCCGACTTGAATGGGGTCGATGTGGCGAAGCAGATTAGCGAGATGTTCCCGAGGATACCGATCCTGATGGTGACGCTTCACCTTTCGCGTCAACTGGCCGACGCGGCACGTCTCGCGGGCGTGCGCGGAGCATGCGCGAAGCAAGACATCGGTTCGGTGGTAGAGGCCGTCGAGGTGTTGTTGCGCCAGGAAATGTACTTTCCGGCAATCCCAGCGGGCTGATCGACTGTATCGCTATGGTTCGAAGCCGTTAATCGGGGCGTACAGGATTTCCTGTATTGGCGCTAGTTCACTGTTTGGCGTAACTTTCAGTGTTGGGGCGAGGGCCGTCTGATCGCTGTTGTGTCCGAATCCCGGTCAGGAACCACGCGAATTGGGCTGGCGAAGTAGAATGTGGCGAGTTGTCGGGTGCGTATGTTACCGGAAAATGGAAACTGCATGACAATTCGGATATTGCTGGTCGACGACCATCCGATCGTACGACAGGGCTTGAAGACTCTCCTCGAAGGCCGCAGTGGCTGGGAAGTGATTGGGGAGGCGTCGGACGGCGCCGAGGCCGTGGAAAAAGCGAGAGATTTGCGGCCCGACGTGATGGTGCTTGATGTCACCATGCCGCGCATGAATGGTCTGGAAGCGTGCCGTGTGCTGCGAACCCAATCGCCTCAATTGGAGATTCTATTTGTAACCCAGCACGATTCCCCGCAAATGATGCGCGAGGCGCTGGAGGCTGGGGCCAGAGGTTATGTTGTCAAGTCCAACGCCGCCCGCGATTTATTGCAGGCGGTGGAAGCGGTCAGTCAACATCGTGTTTTTACCGCACTGAATGGGCGAGAAGCTGCGGGCTTGCGTTAGATTGCCAGTTTAGATCTGCAAATTGAAGACTGGTTCACCTGAAACTGTGGAGGTGCATCATGAAGTTAAGAATTTTATTGGCCGACGACCACGAAATTGTACGGAAAGGGCTGCGTGCCCTGCTGGAAAAGCACGAGGGCTGGGAAGTGTGCGGCGAAGCCAGCGATGGCCGCGAGGCCGTCGAGAAAGCGCTCCAGTTGAGGCCCGATGTCGTCATTCTGGATATCGGAATGCCCAATCTGAACGGACTGGATACTACTCGACAGTTGCTGCAGCACGATTCGCAATTCAAAGTGATTGTGCTGACCATCACCGATTCCGATCAAGTCATTCGTGAGGCCCTGGACGCAGGAGCGCGAGGTTTTGTCTTGAAATCAGACGCAGCACGCGACTTGGTCTCGGCGGTAGAAGCGCTGCAAAGTAAGCGCATGTTCTTCACTCCACGCGTCAACGATCTGGTGCTGGCAGGGTTTCTGGAGAAAGGGCACTCGGTTTCACGAAACGAAGCGCCTAAGCTTCCAACTTTGACCGCTCGCGAACGCGAGATTACGCAGTTGCTGGCCGAAGGCAACAGCTCGAAGGAAGTCGCATGCCTTCTGAACCTCAGCACGAAGACGGTCGAAACCCACCGCAGCAATATCATGCGGAAACTAAGCTTCCATTCCATCCGTGATCTGGTAGTGTACGCGATCAAGAATAATCTCATTCAGATTGAGGTGCCGCCTCCACCAAAAGCACCGCCCGGCCCCACCGGCCCGACAGCGGCTTAATTTATTAGCTGATTAGATTCGAATTAGATTGTCGAATGTGATAAAGGGCCGTCGCGCGAAAAGTCCTCTTTTCCGCGACCCCGTGTTTTGTCCTGCTATTTTTGTGACTAGCCTCACACCCTTCCACTTCTTATTCCGAAATGTTTTGAAAGCTACGGACCCCATCTATCCTTGTCTGTTTGAAAAAGTTACACAGATCACGCAGTCGTTATGCCAGAACTCGCTTTAGTTGCAACGCCATGCCGGTTTGGTACGAATTTTGCTCTAGTTATGGCTGTACCTGCTGAGGCGGCGCTCTCGGTGTGCCTGCCATGGAAAAGCTTGCGTCGAACGTTTCAATCTGGCTGGAGGTTCAAAATGCTTCGAATCCTGATTGCGGACGATCACGAAGTGGCACGGCGAGGCATTCGCGCTCTTCTGGAAGGTCACCCAGGCTGGGAGGTCTGCGGCGAAGCCAAAGACGGGCGCGAGGCGGTCGAACTTGCAAGCAGCATGAATCCGGACTTGATTCTCCTGGATATCGGCATGCCCGTCCTGAACGGACTGGAGGCCGCCAGACAAATCTTGGCGACGTCGCCGGAGGCTGCCGTGCTGATTCTAACCATGCACGATACGGATCAGGTCGTGCGCGAGGTTTTGCGCGCCGGCGTCCGCGGATTTGTCCTCAAATCCGATGCGGGCCGCGATCTGCTATCGGCGGTCGAGGCGCTGATGCGACAGAGGACGTTTTTCACGACCAAAGTCAGCCAAATGGTATTAGATGGCTTTCTGGATCGTGACAATCGGGAAGAGCAGAGGGAGGACACTGGCGATGTTCTCACCACCCGCGAACGCGAGGTTATCCAGTTGCTGGCCGAGGGCAAGACCAGCAAGGAGGTCGCGGTTACCCTCAATCTGAGTGTGAAGACAGCGGAAACCCATCGCACAAATCTGATGCGCAAACTCAATCTACATTCAGTGGCCGACCTAACCCGGTATGCTGTGAGGAATGGAATTGTCCAGGTTTTCTGAAAAGGGTCTCCTTGAACAAAGCCTTCTGAACCAAGCCTTCCAAACAAAATCGCTTGAATCGCCCCTTCCCTGTCGCAATTTACTTGATGTAAAGCACATCCCTGCTTGAACTAGGGCTTTCGCCGGATAGCTGATTGCCCAGAACATTTCGTAGCCTTCCTGAATAGAAGGCTTATCGGAATAGGCCGGTCTGCCGGAAGAGGATGACCTCGAGATGCTCTGGACAATCGTAGCTTTGCTGCTGATTCTGTGGTTGCTGGGGATGGTCAGTTCTTACACCTTAGGCGGATTCATTCACATTCTTCTCGTGCTGGCCGTGATCGCGGTTCTCATACGCCTGATTCAAGGCCGAACCCCGGTGTAAGAACCGTCGACCGTCGACATGGCCCGTAAACGGCAGGATTATTGCACCACTCACATCAATCGTCGAGGAGGACAAAATGAATAAGGATAGAGTCGAAGGCAAGATTAAGGATGTCGCTGGGCGGGTCGAACGTCAGGCGGGAGAATGGACTGATGACCCGGCGAAACAAGTAAAAGGTGCGGCCAAGCAGGTCGAAGGCAAAGTGCAGAATGCCATGGGCAAGGTCGAGGACGCCGGCAAGAAAGCTGACCGGTCCGCCACCGCTCCCGCGCGCGCTTCAGATTCAGATGACCCGGCCGACGAATCCGTTCGCCCTCGCCGCTAGCCAAATCGCGCCGCGGGTGCCGGCGTTTCGATTTGTTTAGAGGCCAGTGTGATGAGCAACTCAGTTGCGAAGGTCACCTTTGTTTTCGTGGAAGCCTTGGAAACGTACGAGGAAACCTCAACCTGAAAAATCAGTGACCTGGCGGTACGCACCGATCTCCAACGGCGCGCGGCAGTCAATTTCATTCCTAACAGCCCCAGGCCTTCCAGCCCGAGCCTTCCCGGGCATGATGAAACAATCAGGCTAGCGGATCAGCGTAGGAGAGATATTCCACAGTTGGGCGAGGGCACGGGCTGCGTCCGTTAAGGCTCGTTTTTCAGCCGCTTCATCGTTGGGCGCGATTGTCCGGTTGCGCACAGCAATCGGTCTGCGAGAGGGGTTGCAAGCGTCGGCGGCCAGAGTTTTTGCGATCGCACTCTCGAAGGTGCGCCGGAGTTCGTCGGGCGATGTAGCATTCGCGATCTTCATTACCATTTTTGCCATTTTGGTCTAACTCCTTTGCGCATTTAAGACGAACTGCCGCACAACGAAAATACAGCGTTGCACTCAATCTCCGCTCCATCTTTTACTTGCTCCTACTTCTTGTTCCTTGTAAGTGCTTTGCGGGCAGGTTTTTCCCCGATAGAGAGGCGGGAATATTTGAACCAAGTAGATCGAACCGAGAATGGCGTCCTTGCTTAGCGCATACAGAGAAGGCTTTCGCGTACAGAGAACGCTTTATGGATAAACCAGTTCAACCGCGGTAAAACTGCACTCAAGTGAAGGCGTTCGCCCGTAGTTGCGCCAGGTTGTGGGCAGTGAATAAGGTAATCGAGTCACCGCCCGCTTCGTCTTTCGGAGACTGTCCAATGAATCGAACGACGAGTCTGGTCATTGCGATGATTTTGGGTACGATGTCGTTGGCCTCAGCGCAGCGACCCCAGCCCGCATCCGATTTGCCGGATGACTTAGCATCTCAACAACTCATCGCCTGGTCCTGGATGCAGAAGCCACAGCCTGCGCCTCAGCCCGCTCCACCACGTGACACTCCTGGCGCTCAACCGGACCAACAGGCGACCCAATCGGCTGATCCGCAGACGCAGCAACAGACGGCGACCCAAACCTTTGTTGGCAAGATTGTCTGGGAGGGGAGCAGGTATGTCCTCAAAGCCACCGACACGACCTACCAGCTCGATGACCAGAATCTTCGGCAGTACGAGAATCAGGCCGTAAAAGTGGTGGGAAATCTGAATCAAGGCAGCAATGTGATCAGCATCGTAAAGATTGAATTACTTTCGTAGCCCCACGCAGGTCAGGTGAGCCCGCAGTTAAAGACTGGCCTTAGCCGTCGCCTACATGATTTGCCCTAGTGCGCTCCAATGGCGAATTTCGTAGTCTGTACAGACTTGCACGGGGAATCCAAAAGCTCTCGACATCCTTCCCTCGGAGAGTTTGTTATGACAGAAAATGGAACGGCCGCCTACGGGATGTATTCTCGCCATGCTGCGTTACCTGAGATTGTGTACGCTCTGAATCAGGCTGGTTTCGACAAGGAAGACATTTGCATGGTGTTGTCTCCTGCCCATCCGGTTGCAACCGCTGTTCGCGATACCGCGGCATTCAATGGCGAAAAGGAAGAGCGTGCTTTGAGCGCGCGCATGATCGGATGGTTTACAGAATTTGGTGCTGTCGTGATTCCCACGGTGGGTTTCTTCATCCGATCCCAGGAATTTTTCCACGCCTTGGTGGTAGAGCAAAAGTTTCCTGCACTGTCTCGCGGATCTCGGACTCTGCTTGGTCTGGGCTTTTCCGAGCCAGAAGCGAAAAGACTGGGCCATGATCTCGCAGATGTAGGGGCCATGGTTTACGTATCGTGTCGGGAAGGCAATAAAGCAGAAAGCGCGATCGAATTGCTACGTCGTGCCGGAGCAAAGGAGGCCGCGAGTCTTGGAGCCTTGAAGGTGGCTGGCGCAGCTGCATAGTCGCAACTAGCCGCAATTCAATCTCAGATTCCGATTCGAACTTCCGCCTCCCTTCTGCGTTCCCGGTTTTCGGCAGTTCCATGAAAGTCGGTGGGTGAATTTTCTACGTGGCTAGCATGGCATAACCCCTTCCGCAATCTCTACTGCAACCCATGAATGTGTTTCGATGAGGGTTTCCGGTCATCAAGTTAGCGATGCCGTCCGTTTATGCAACCTCATGGCAAGTCAGTTGCTAGCTCTTCCGATAGCCAACTGTTCGACCTTATGTCGCATCCATTCTGCTCCGTGCAGGGAGCCGGCCTGTCATGAAGACTCACAGTATCTGGATCGAGATCGTCGTACTCGGTAGCACGATCGCGTTTGTCCTTGCGTTGTTGATTGCGACGCTTGGGGCTGCCGCCGGGGCACTTGGACCGGAAGCAGCGGCCGAAATCACATCACAGCAGGTGTACGTAGGCATGGTCAGTTGCTCCAGTTGTGGCGCACGGCATTCGGCGGCTATTGGTAAAACGGCTGATGTCTGCATTCGTGTTTGCGTGCATGGCGGATCGAGTTTTACGTTGGTCGATGCAGATATGACTTATCTCCTCAATGGCGATTCCAACCTTTTGAAAAGCCTGGCGGGGCGACGCGCGCGTGTCGTGGGTACCCTCGACAACAGGACGATAAAGATCTCGTCTATCGCCGCAGACATCTAGAGGACGTCGGCAAGTCCGGCGCGGATTCCGGAGGATCCGAAGCAGCACGCGTAAATCGATTTCACGCCCCTTTTCGATGCCATTGAAAACCCACGCATTCAAAGCCCCTCCACGCTGAGGTCTTGCGTTACAGCATTTGCCCGATTGCTCCCGAAGAGCTTCGTGATGCTGAATGAGAATGAGTTACATCTTAGCGGGACAGACGGAGGTCTTGAATGACGACCAAGAAATTTATGTTGTTCGCGATCATATTCATGTGTGCGACTTGGGTTGGGGCGCAAAGCGCGGGTTCGGGCGGGGCCGGAACCGGAGCGGGCCAAAGTTCGGCTCCAGGTTCATCGACTCCAGGTTCATCGACTCCAGGTTCATCAACTCCGAGTTCATCAGGGACGGGTTCCTCGGCGACGTCTGGAAGTCCGGCTACGCCGCAAACCAGCCCCGCAACGCCCCCAGCCGGAAGCGCGACTCCGCAAACCGGCCAACAGAATCCGAATACGCCAGGTTCCACATCCCCGAATGGATCTCCGAACTCAACGTACCCGGGTTCAACTGCGCCGGGTGCGAGCGCACCAGGTTCGACCGCACCCGGTTCTGGTACACCCGGTTCATCCCCGTCAACGACCAACCCAAGCAACCCGAATACCCCTAACGGCAGCCCATGCGCCACCGTGCCTGGCACGGCAGACAGCGGAGCTTCAGGCTCGGCCTCGAACGGGAGTTCGTCGAATGGCAGTTCGTCCAATGGAACCTCCCCGAATGGAAGTTCGACGAATGGAAGATCGACGAGTTCGAATCAAGGCAACTCCGGAACATCGGGAGGAAATCCACCTACCGGCGCGACCGCGGGCAGTCCTTGCCCATCGGGGTCGTCGCCCAGCGGCGGACCCGGTGGTCCTCAATCGCGGTGAGCAAAATATCGAATATTGCGTTTTCACAACGGGCCCGGCAATGGGCCCGTTGTGTTGCTTGGGCTTCTGTGTCCTGGGCATCTGTTGGATGTCATTCGCCAGACGGTCCTATCTTCGATTTGGGTTCAAAAAATTGTTTCAAAGAGTAAGGAGAAGTGAATGGTTTTTCATTTAGCCGAGTGGCGCGCCTTCGCATTTTCGGCCGGGGAGATTGCCACCGCTTTTGTAGTCGCGCTCCTCATTCACTTCATCCTCTTTCGTGCTGCCCGGCGCTTCACTCTCCATAAGCAGACCGTGCTCGCCCACGCGGTCCTCCATTGCGAGCAACCCGCGAGGCTGATCTTACTGTCGCTGTTGGAACTCGCGGTCGTGCCATTTCTTCCAGGAAGTGTGAACTTTAAGGCCGGTCTTCGCCATGCGATTGGCCTGTGTTTAGTCGGCGCTGTCGCCTGGTTCCTGGTCGCGCTGGTGGATGTGGTGGAGGCGGTTCTTGCCTACAAGTATTCCATGGAATTGGCCGAGAACATCGAGGCACGCCGCGTGCGCACTCAGGTTCTGGTGCTTCGTCGCCTGGTTGTGGTCGTGATTATTGTGATGGCGATTGCGACCATGTTGATGACCTTCCCCTCGATCCGACATATAGGCGAGAGCCTCTTTGCGTCAGCCGGTCTCGCCGCGGTGGTCGCGGGGCTCGCGGCCCGCACCATGCTTTCTAACCTGTTCGCCGGAGTGCAAATCGCGCTGACCCAGCCGATCCGACTGGAAGACGCGGTGGTGGTCGAGGGCGAATGGGGCTGGGTCGAAGAGATCACCACAACTTTTGTCGTGGTACGAATCTGGGATCTTCGCCGCCTCGTCCTGCCCATCTCTTATTTCATTGAAAAGCCATTTCAGAATTGGACTCGCCGCAACGCCGACCTGCTCGGCACAGTATTCCTTTACACCGACTATTCCGCCCCAGTCGAAGAGCTGCGTCAGGAACTTCACCGTATCCTGACCTCTTCCGGCATGTGGGACGGCAAGGCCTGGGGTTTGCAGGTCACCAATGCTACCGACCGCACTCTCGAACTGCGCGCTCTCATGAGTGCGCCGAACGGCTCACGCGCCTGGGACCTGCGGTGCCTGGTACGGGAAAGGCTCGTGCAATTCCTACAACAGAACTATCCGGAAAGCCTGCCCAGGACCCGGGCCGACGTTCAGGCCGTTAACGCTCGCGTTGGCGAAGATGGGACGCAGCACACTTCCGATTTGTCCTCGGATTCCAAATCGCATTCCGCCAAAGTGGCGTGAAGGAGATCTGCCGATCGACCGAAGTATCACTGCTAAAACTGCTGGCTTCCCTTACCGAAATTTCGGCATCTCAGGGGCAGGAGAGCAACATGCAGTCCAACCAGAGCGTGCCGAAGAGAACTCCCCCCGAGCCGGGGCCTGGCCCGGTGAACGATCCGCCCGACCCGTTGGAGAACCCCGACATCCCTGTTCGCGAACCTGACCCCGACGACCCGCCCTTGGATGAGTAGGCGAAGGCTATTCCTCACGCCACCTTGCGGTGCTCGACATCGCTTTCTTTTACTTTTATTTCCAGATTTTCGCTCTTGATGTCAAGCCTCAGGCGGTTATAGATGCTCATATATTGATTGGAAATCCAGACCAGTGCGAACAGCGCCACGACATATCCACGCCAGCCCGTGTACAGCATCTGAAAACGGGTCAGGACCAGGAAGATTGCAGCCACATAGTGGCTAAAGCAGTACTCGCAGGTGAACAGATAAAAGAATTTTCGCCGGGGCACGGTCTTGGCGACCCGAGTTTGCCGCTTGCAGTATTCTCGAGGCTCGCGAAAAACTTCTTCGTGAGTGATCGTCCAGGCCACGCTGGCAACCGGGATCGCCAGCATGAGGAGAGTTGCAGCCTGCATGGCGAGGGATGTGGTTAGAGTCTGCATCAATCTGTTTAGACAACTCTTACAAAGCGAATCGCGATCCGGCTCCCGGCGAGCATCTCTCTGATGCACGGTTGCTGGAGCGGGATGCTAATGCCAGCCTTCACACGATGACCCCTGGAGTTCTTCAATACCCTACAGTGAACCTTGGATTGTCCCATTCCTGCTCAAATTTGATACTTGATTTGAGATAAGACGGCGCATCGAAGAGGTGCGCGGGAGGATGAAAGTGGCACACTACGGCACTCTAAAAAACACGACAATCTCAGACGCTGCCGAAGATATTCGCGGCTCCCACCTATACGGATCGAACGATGAAAAGTTAGGCAAGATTGACGATGTTATCTTCGATCATGCGAACGGCACGATTCGCTATATCGTCGTCGATACCGGCGGCTGGCTGACCACCAAGAAATTCATTGTTCCGGCTGACCGGCTTCACTTATCTGCTAAGCACAAAGACGATTTCGAGACCCCATTGAGCAAGGAACAGATTGAGCGCTTTCCTCCTTACAAGCAATCCGACCTGGATTCAGAAAACACGTGGGCCGACTATGAGGGTCGCTACCGCTCCAAATGGGAAAGCGATCCCGTAATGCATCGCGTAGGGACCGATCGCAATCTCACTCCTACAACTTTGCAAATGCCGGGAAACTCTCGATCGGAAGCGGCAGCCGCCGAGGCGCATGGATGGGCTTCCGGCACGGAATCAGCTCCTTTCGATGATGAGTTCGAAACGCCGGTGGTCGAGCAAGACCTCGATACAGCCGAAATTGAAGCGGCGTCAGAGCCGACCGAACGGGCTGTACCCGCCGGTACCGACTCGGTCGTGATCGCGAATAGTGCGACTGGAATCGGGGGCCGTTGGGATACTTTTCAGAGTCGCCTGCGCGAACGCCGCAAGGAAGCAGTTGCGAGCTGCGGGACCTGCACCGGCGAGTCTGCCACGAAGCGCGGGGCCGAGAGCGTCGAAACCCTGCGGAAGGCGGTTTAAAACCTCAGCGCCTCAGATTGCAGCCGGAGCGAGTGCCAGCGATTCTGCTTGACTCGCTCCCGAAGCTATTTTCAGTAAGAAGCTCAGAAGACGACGAAACCTGTGAGGAGCGACGCCGCTATTGGGCCGGGTGCACATGATTACGGGCAATCCACATGCAGTCCGGATCCTGGTCAAAATCGGAATCGTACTGCTTGGCTTGCTATTGCTGAGCGCAGTAATACTCTCTAGACGGAAAAGCACTGATCCTGAGCGGGAGCCTCCGCTGCATCCTTCCAGCTTTGCCACCCGAAGCGGGCTCAATCCGGCCAGCTAAACCAAGAGGGGGTGCGCGCGTCGAAGGACTTGCCTTAAGCGGCCATCGCTTCAAGACTGATGCAGTTCCGTAGTGCGCGCAAGCCGTACAACGCATCTTCAAGAACCTGGTCTTCCTCGATGTGGTCGCCGCTTGCGACAAACAACTCTTTCACCCGGTTCAGAATGGCCTTTTCGGCTTCGTCGATTCGTTGACGAACTCTTCCGCGGTCGGTTTCAAACAGGGCAGCCTGATAGAGGAGGTGCCAGGTCGGCTGAGGGGCTCGGTAGACGTGGGTGCTCATGGCGGAAATCCTTAAGAGAAGTGTGGCGTCTTTTACGGAAGGTACTACGGGATCCGGAAACTTAGAAATCGGGTAATTCCTGTAGCTCGGCTGCTTACGACTGAAAGAATTTCCTATTCTCTAGGAATTGGGGAGGGCCGCGCTGTTTGCGGCCTTCCACTCGTCATGCCGCTTGTTTCGATCCCCTCTTGCTTGCGCCGGGTTGCTGGGCAAATTCCGGCTGTCCGGCTTGTGGGTTGAGCTGCTCCGCCAGTCGTGTCAGCTTTTCGTCGGTTTCTTTCTCTTCCTGAAGCGTCTGCGCAATCAGCTCTACCTGACCGCTCTCCCCGAGAAGCTCGGCAAAAGTTCGGACCGTCCCGTAGCCCGCGATCTCATAATGCTCCACTCTTTGCGCCGCGGCGATGAGAGCCGCATCCATCAGGGCGCCGTCATAGCTTTCCTTCATCGTCTCGGCCCCTTCTTTGACGAGTCCTTCCATCCCGAGACACTTCTTGCCCGTAGGCTTCTCTTCCAGCATTTCGAAGATCTGTTCCAGCCGGGAAACCTGCTCCGACGTTTGGCGCAAGTGTTCCTCAAACGCCTGACGCAACTCGGCGCTCCCCGCTGCCTTGGCCAGTTTTGGCAGCGCCCGGACAATCTGCGTTTCCGCGCTATACAAATCTCTCAGTTCGTCGACATAGAGCTGCCTTAATAGATTCTTTTGCATCCTGTTCCTCCTTGTTGGGTCCCAGGGACGGAGCGGAGCAACATCCTCGGGCTCTTCACGAAAGTATTTTGCTGATCTCTGTCAAACAATACCGCCCATGCTGTATGGGCTGGAGAAGAGTGTGCCCGGGTTCCACTAGCAAAGAGGAGTGCGTAACAAGAGGAGCGCGTAAGGAGGAGGAGCCGCCCGGTCAAACCATTCCTGCGGGTGGGGTCCGCGCGGGCTGTTGAGGGTGAGACCAGCGCGTCCGAAGCCTTTGGTGATGACCAGCGGTCAGTCCCAAAACGATAAACGGATTGATACAGAAATATTTTTAGGTACCTTCGTGATCTACCCTATTGACATTTCATCCCCCATACTGTGTGCGGCTCGACCCGAATTCATCCCAGGAAAGACAAGATTCCACGAAACACTTCCCCGGTGTTTGTGCGTTTTCTTTGAGTGACGGTTCTGGCCACTGCAAGCACATCAATTGAGGTATTGGAATGAGAATATGCAGGGATTTTCTTGTCTTGGGGCTGCTCGCTATAGCCGCGTGTTCGCCGCTAGCTCCCCGCGCCTTCGCGCAGATTCAGTCCACCACCAGTTGCCCGTCGGGACACAACTACTGGGATGTTCTGAGTGTGATGATGATGGATCCTGGGCTGGCTGCCGGTTATCACATGGAAGGCATCACCAATGGTCTGCCATCGGCTTATGTCTACACTCAGTGGGATCAAAGTGGATCGAAGGTCTATTACACCAAGAATCCGCAAGGCAATCCCTGGGATATTAATCTTTACGATTCAAACTACATTTACCAATGGGTTACTGAACTCGGCACATGGAATGGCGTTAACCACTGGAACGACCCGACCAGTTGCAAGAAATTCAATAACGGCAGCCAGAACGGCACGGCCGACATGTCGATGCGCTGGGCTTCCCGTTGCGCAACTCCAGGAGGAGATAACAGTTCGTTCTGGAATCCTGCGCCGACGACTCAGCCGAACAATACGAATTACTACACCTACGTAGAAAAGGAAATACAGACCCAGGACCAAAATCTCGGCTACGCCTTGCTGTCGCTGAAGAGCACCAGCTCCATGGATATCACCGACAACCGCGCCACGCCGCCTCGAAAGTTCTCAATCACGCTCTTGCCGTTGTACTACACGTATAGCTGTTCGGTTTCCGGGAAAATCAACTCTTGCAAATTTCGTGAAATCTTTGATTATGGAATCGACACCGACACCAACCCGGTGGACAAAACTAAGCACAGCTATGGATGGGTTCGCTGGCGCTATTACACAAACTCGACCGGCGGAAACCCAGATCTTTCCGCCAAATGGGTTCAGCAGAACATCTCCGTTTCCGACCAGTTGACGGCTGGACAAGTCACGCCAAACTTTGAGTGCTTCTAGATCGGGCTTGGTCGATGTCGGAGAACCGCTGGAACCTCTCTCGCAACGGCCTGATCATGTTTCAGTCGGAATTCATCTCGATCTGTCGGGGCGGCAATACCGGCAGGTCGGGATGATTTTCATCTCTCCAAATCACATGAAAGCACTCGCCTTCGCTTTCGGCGCGCCAGTTCGTGCCATCTTCGTATTTCACCGAATAGGGAAAGAATACCCAGCCGATGACGGATTGGGCGCTGGCCGCACGAATGCCTGGTTTCTCCAGGCTCTGTTCCTGGCCGGGCAAAATGGTTTTGTCCGATCTCCACTCGCCGTTGAACGGTCGCCGCAAATCCTGAGGCGCCAATAGCATCTCGGACGTGATCGTAAGGCTGGTAATCGGTTTGCTGCCGATGTTCTTGACGGTCAGCGTAAAGTTTTCCGGATGCTTCCAGAAATCCCCTTCCCCAAAAGCAATCGGGCAAGCCCGCCTGGGCGAAGCGTAGATCGTATACACGGCCATCATTCCACCCTCCATGTGATCTTCTACATGGCAGTGGAACATCCAGGTCCCCGGATTGTCGGCGAGCATGTCGACCGCAGTCATGCTTCCGGGAAGGAGTTCGATCACGTCGGTGTTGCGAACTCCGTCGCTGACCGTTTCGCCGTGCCAATGAGGCGTGTGTACGTCGATCTCATTTCCCATCCCCAGCAAGTACCAGCGGACTTTTTCTCCTTGCTTCATGGTCAATCCGGGAAGATTGCCGAAGATGAATCCGTTGATGGCGTAAAACTGCCCCTGGGGCTTCCCTCCCAGTTCGTTGAAGATCATGAACGACGCAATGAATTCGCGGTCCACGTCCTTGGGCGATCCGTCGGGTTTCGCCTTACCCTTGGCCGTGACGATAATCGGTCCCAACAAACCAGCATTGATTTCTACGCCTGGATCGACGTGGGAGTGATACCACCACACCGCCGAACTCAACTGGCCGCGGCCGGGACCGCTGCTCGAATTAGCGAACCAGTGGTACGTGAAGCGATTCCCAGGAGAAACCTGGGCGCCTTTGCCGAAGGGTAAATACAGCGAACCCTCGTTGTTCTTATCGTAACGCAGGCCATGCGGATGCATATCGTGGCTGGTGTGTCCGCGATTGAGAAAGTCGATTACAACCTCGTCCCCCACTTCCGCGCGAATCACAGGACCGAGAATTCCCAGCCACTCCGGTTGGCGCTTCTGCACCGTGAAGGTGTTGTCGGTATATTCCACAAAGCGGGACTTGGACCAGCGCAGCTTCGTTGCCAGGGTTTGCGGAATGGGAGTGCCGTTCAACAGATTGCGGCCGCTCGGCGCATAGTCCCAGGTCACGTCTTCCGCTGCGATGTAGTAGTGCCGTGTTGCTGCCAGGCAGGGAGAAGCTAAAAAGAAAAGCCAGACGAACCACAGCCTGAGCGCTTGCAGGATTCTCACGACCGCCATTATCCCATTGGGATGATCGGTTTGAAAAATCGCTTCCTTGCTTTCCTTATGGGCTCGCGTGCCCGGGTCGTTTTGCCAGTCTGGGAAGTGCTGGTCAGGGAGTCGGAGGCGTTAGAGTGCATTGCCCCGTCATGACCTGAGCCGGCGGCGTTGGCGGCGTCGCCCAAGGTTTGTTGGTGAAGTCAAAGAACTCGCTCATGTCCGGCTGAGTCGCATCGCGTTGGGTCAACGAGGGCAGGTTGAAGCGCTCCTCAATCAATGCGAGCATGGCAGTATAGTCGCGCACCTGGTGGGAAACGAAATTCTTCTTGGCGAAAGGCGAGATCACGATCAGCGGAATACGGTATCCGGTGTAATTGAAGTTGCAGGTCCCGCCTCCAGTCGTGCCGGTTGAATCGCAAATGTCGCCTGGCGCCAGGTCCAACGGCGCAATGCCGTCGGGACTGGCCATCGGCTGGGGCGAAACATGATCGTAAAATCCTCCAGCTTCGTCGTAAGTAAAGAGCATGACGGAATCGCTCCAACTGGAACTCGTCATTAAGGCGTTGATCAAACTGGAAGCGAATTGGGCTCCGGCTTGCACATCGACCGGGGCGGACGTGTCGTAATCGGACGGATGCTCGTCCAGTCCGGCGCTCGAGGGCGGCTCAATCAGCGCCACCTGGGGCAGTGTTCCGTTCTGGAGGTCGGTCGTAAATTGCGTTAACGACACCAGGTTTTGCGAGAGCGTCGGACTGCCTACAATCGTCGCTCCATAAGCGAACTCATTGATATAGGAATAGTTGAGCAGGCATGATGCTGTAGGGGCCGACCCGCAGGTCGTGCCATCGGTATCAACATAGATTTTCCAAGTGATGCCGGCATTCTGTAAAGCTTCAAAAATAGTCGTATTTGTGAGCGGCGTTTCGGGCGCGACCAGCGGATGCGCATGCCCGGCCGATGTGGCCGCGAGAAGGTACATGCGATTGATCTGAGTACGATCCATGGCAGGAGAAAACCACCGATCAGACGTCGCGAAATTCGAAGCCATGAAGTAGTAGTAGTTCAGATCGCTCGAGTCCAGATACCCCATGGCACGCACGCCATTTGTATCCATCAGGACAGGCGACTGCTGACGCGCGTCATTCCCGGCCGAGATCACGAATCCATTCAGAGCGGCAGCGCTATTACCTTCCGGATCGTTATAGTCCCAATCCACATGACTCTCGTTCCAGAAAGGGCTCTGCTCCTCCTGGCATTCCGACGCGAAGTGAAACGAAGTAACCGGATTGCTGGTGTCTGGAACACAAACATCAGACGCGGGATAGGGCTGGGAAGGATCGCACCCCGGAATCGCGGGAGCTGCCGCCTGCAAAGGAGCAATTCCACTTGCCGGGTTGAACTGGGGCAAACCGTCGAACGATTGATCCGCGATACCGTTCTGCGCCCAGTATTGGCGCATCGCGCCGAAGTAGTGATCGAACGAACGATTCTCTTGCACAAAAATAATAATATGGTTCACGTTGGTGAGACCAGCCGGTGTCGTCGACCGTAGACCTGTCGCACAACCGGCCAGAGTAAGGGCTGACAAAAAAGACAACCAGGTCAGCAAAAACCAGTAACGGGTCTTCATGCTGGGCGCGCTCCTAGTTCAAATCCGCCATAGGATGACCAGTTAAACGAGAGGGTTGTTAAGAGCCCAATGAGGTATAGAAATCTACGGTTTTTCCGGTTGAGATCTAAGAGTTTTCCCCGGCATCTGTAGGCATTCGCCTGACAGAACATGCCCTTTGGCTTGCCGGCAATTAATCGAGTGCAGAATCCTTACATCACAGCCCCGACATATCGCATCAGAAATTGCACTTCGGATTTCCTGAATGGCGATTGGAGGCAGATGTCATCGAACGAAAATTCTGCGTTGCGCCCGTCCACCCGACTCCCGGCCCTTCGCGAAGTCGCGCTCTCGAATCGTACAGAGCAGGCGACGGCCCGGGAACGGCGACCCCTGCTTACCCTTGTGCGGAAGCTGCGGGAGAGTGAGATGGCCTTAGCCGTAATGCGAAATGTGTTCCGCACGTTTCAGCGCTTTGGAATCACAGTGAGCCCCAATCACTATTATTGGCCTGTGCCGGATGTGCGGGAACTGGAATCCAGGAACTGGCCGGCCGAGGAGGAGCCGATTGGCCTGGACTTGGGCTTCAGCCGGCAATTGGATTTTCTGCGAACCGTGGTTCCGCAGTATCGCTCAGAATGGGAATCGGCCGCGTCGCCTTTTTTCAGCGTTGGTTACAACTACCATAACGGCTTCTTTGAGACCTTCGATGCCGAGATGGCTTACTGTATGGTTCGCCACTACAGGCCCCGGCGAATCGTGGAGGTGGGCGGCGGCTACAGCAGCAGGGTATTGGCGGCGGCCCTGGATCTTAACTTAAGGCGCGACGGCGTGCGCGGTGAGTTGATCACAATCGATCCCTGCACCGACCGTTTCCCGCACAAGGCACTGAGCGATCGCGTCCACCTGATCCCTCAAACCATACAAAATGTCAATCTCGATATATTCCTCGGCCTGCAAGAGGGCGATATTCTGTTCCTCGATTCCAGCCACGTTGTAGGCATCGGCAGCGACGTAGTGCGCGAATATCTCGAAATCGTTCCCCGCGTTGCCCCCGGTGTTCTGATTCATGCGCACGACATTTTCATTCCCGCTGACTATCCACGCCAGGCGGTCTTGCACAATCTGTCATTCTGGTCGGAACAATATTTGTTGCAGGCGTTGCTGATGTTCAACCCAAAATTCGAGGTTCTTTGGGGTAGCAGTTACATGCAAAGCCGAGCGCCCGAAGCTCTGGAAAGCGCTTTCCCGCAATGGCAGCACAGCTACAGCAGGATGCGTGCCAACAAACGGCGATTTCTTCCCACTCGCGATGCAGACCATGTATGGCCGTCCAGTTTCTGGATGCGAAAACTGGCTTGAGCAAATGGCGCGGCCGGTCCCTACCAGATCCCTTTGTCGTCCCCGGTAATCCGGAGATTCACAAAAGCCGCGGCAGCCAGCGCCGGCAAAAGCGATAGGCGAGCCAACGCGCGAAAGCGTCGCTCCGCTCCGGTCGCAATGAGTTGCTGTAGGAATAACTGCGAGCCTTGCGGCACCATCGGTACACGCAAGAATCGCTCTCCTACGTACGTCGCCTCGGCTCCGAAGCGCGCCGATCGAACCACAAACTCAGGCAACGGCAGCGCTCCGACACCCACGCGTTCGTTGTAATCTGACGTGATTTTCAGCAACGTAGCCGTTCCTGGCCAGATTGACCAATGCTGCCCAGAAGCGCGCAGTCGCATAAAGTCCAGACGGCCCGTTCGTACCAAGCCTGTAAGGTTTACGAGGTCGGTGAGACGAATGTAGAAGTGGCGATACATTCGTTGTAGAGTGGCGAGCGCAACTTGTTCCTCCGGCGCCGGGACGCGAAAACGATACGAACCGATATCGCGGATCACTCTGGTATTTTCTAGCTGCGCGGGCAGCGCGTCTTGCTCGCCGGTTTGCCCGAGGCGTCCCACATGAATTTCGACCAACTGCGGCAGCCCAGGAATTCGGAAGTTCCATTTATGCGCCAAGCGGTCGCCCCAACTCTGCGGTTGCGGTTCGGCTCGCAGCTCGCCGCGCATGACGCGAACCGTGTCGGCCTCTGTGGCCGAAATAAAAAGATCCAGGTCGCTGCCGATATCGGGCCAGTGATCAAGAGTTTTAATTACAAGCGGGGCGTGCCCCGTACGTTCGAGAGCCCTCACGACCCTTTGCAGAAAGGAAAGCGCGTTTTCAACCTGTCTTTCCTCGGCGTTCGCCAAATCTTCCAGGTTTTCTAACGGCGCGAATGCGCCCCCATCGGCCCATTTCTTCAGAAGACGCAAGGTGCGCAGGGTTACGCGCTGTAATTCCGCAAAGCGAAGAAAGTCAGACCACTGCTCCCGGGACATCTGCCGCAATTCCCCAAGCGCGCGTTTCACGTGCGGGCTGGCCTCAGTTTGCTGCCCGGCGGGGGTGAGCGCGTGCAAATTCAGAACTGCCAGGATCTCGAACATCGCCGCTGCACGTTCCCTACCGGTTGTCATGGTCGTCCTCCGCCGGTTTCTGCCGGTTTCGAATCGCCACAATGCGGTATGCCGCGCTCAATTGCCGTGCCTTCTTCGTAGTCGTTCCAGGTGGCGATCAGAACAAATGGAATGGGGTGCGACGAATCGTTGTTCTCATCGAACAGGCGCAGAGTATCTTCGAAAGTTTGTCCGCACCGGGAATCGATATGCCGATTCAAACTCCACGACGCTTTGGCATCGTTGAAGCCCGGCCACACGCCTCCCACGGTGATCCAGTCCGGATGTTTGCTCCGCATCCTGGCATAAAACTTGGTCAGGTAATCTTCGCCCCAGGCCTGACCATCGGGCGTCCATCCCTTGCTTCCGGGGAACACCCAGGCATACTCGCCATCGAAATCCTTCTCGTATTGCGGCGGCGGCTCGTCCTGATAGATGAAGAGCGGCGGAGATTCCCACTGACTTACCTGTTGGCGCACCTGATCCCAGTCGGTGCGCCCGCGCTTCGGAAATACAAAGATGACCGGCCGGCCCTTGTACAGCAGGTACGCATCGCGTCCGGCGGCTTTGGGCCCAATATATTTTTGATAAGCCATTTCCATGGCTTCCATGGCATCTTCCGTGGCATGCCCATTGTCATCCTGGGTTTCGTCGTACATCAACGCGACGTGAAAGTGCTGCTCGCTGGCGATGCGTTGCAAAAGCGCAGTACTGCGATCGAGAAAAGGACGCCGCGGACCATACCAATCCACCGCAAAGGCGTAGATGCCCATGTTCCGCGCGCTCTCAATTTGCTTGCGGAGAACATTCGGATCCTGGCTGTTGTAGCCAACATCGATATGGTCCGGATCGCCGAACCAGGGCTGGTAGTCCGCGAGTACCTTGGGACTGCCCGGCGCTGTAGGCACGTCTTTGAGCGTCAGATTGCGTGGATTCGCTCTACTGCACCCGTTCGGAATCAACGTTATGGTCGCCACATACGCCAATAATAAGTGTTGATAAAGCTTCATTTACGATTTCCCGCAGCAGCTACGATGAAGAGGAATGGTCAAGAGTTGGATCAAAGCTGGCGTCCGTAGTCGGTACTCAGAAGGCTTTGGCGGGGGTCTCCTCGAGATCGCGAACATACCAGCGATCGGCGCCGGGGGTCATGAGGACAACATATCGGTGGACTGAGTTCGCTGTATCGAGCAACTTGTTTCCGTCAAGTGTCAGAATCTCTAACTGGGCCTCGTCTACAAGCTGCATCGCAGTTCCATCCGTGGAATAAAAAATCGCTTTCACCTGATGACCATGATCCACAATTCGCACATGAACGCCGGTCTGCCTTTGATCGGCGATTCTCTTCATAAGGCGATCCTTAGCTACTCCGACGAATTCTTCCCCAAGTCCGCCGCCTTGGCTCGATTCGAGGGCCGACGCCATGTCCCGCCAAGCCAATGCGTAGTTATGCGCGATGGTCGTTCCAGTAAGCTCCTCGATAGGACGAGGCTTCAAGCCGTCTGCATCGAGATGAATTTGGGGCGAAGATTGGCCCGCAGAAGACTGCCCGAAGGCCAACAGACAATCCGCAATCACGATCCCCGCAGCTTTCAGAAGTCTTTTCATAATTTCCCATTGACGGCGACTTCATTGCCTACTACAACGCCGCACGCTACGCTGATCTGCGTGGGCCCTTGAATCGGCAGTTGCGCTCGCGCCACACCTTTCTTGATCGGCGCATCGACGGTACTCTTGCCAGCTTGATCGACCGCAGTGAATGAAACGATGGTTCCGTCGGGCAGTGCGTTCCCGCTGCAATCGCGTACGGGATCGGTTTCGAGGGTCATTCGGTTGGCAACGCCGGGCAAGACTTTCATGCGCAGTCCGCAAGCCTCCGCGGCGACCTGCTGAATTACGCGCGATTCTTGCACTCTGCCTAATGCGGCAGTCACTTGTACGCGGCCCTCGTGAGGGGTCGAATCCATGCGCATCCAGGTCACGCCTTGGTGCGTGGACCCTTCCCGTGTGAAGCCGGCGCCGCTTGCCGGATTGATTCGAAAGTCCACGGTCGCCGGCGTTAAGACCGGATTGAAGTACTGATCAAACACAAATGCCGTGGCATCAATTGAACCGGGTGAAGAGACCGGCACGCGCGAAGGATGCAAGAAGAAACTGATGTGCGCGGGCGTTGCGGCGATCACGTCGAAGGTGGCGGAGTCGCAGGAGGACGAAGAGCGGCAAACGATCACACGGTAAAGGCCGGCGGCGCGCACATCGCTGGATTGAATTTGCAATGCGCCGCCCAGATTCATGGTACGTTTCACAACGCGATCGGGTCCGACGAGATAGAACGTCGCCTGCCCGGAGCCGTCGGTGGGGATCGAGAAGCCCTGGCCCGCTTCCACAACGGGAGGTACGCGCAATTCGGCAGCCATGGCTGAAGCGCAAAAAAGCCCCGAGATCAGCGCGCAGCCCAAGGCTGCGCCGATCCGATCTGTGCAAAATCCGAAATGCCTGCGAGTGAAAGCTCTCATGCTAGCTGCTGGACCGAGAATAGTGATTGACGATTACGCGATACGTCTTGATTCTCTGCGCAACATCATCCGGAATATCAACTGCGAACGGGACCGGCACCTGCGGCATCAGCGCTTGATCGACGTAACCATCCGAAACCCAAATCACCTTGCCGGTATTGTCGTAATAGGCGGCTAGAACTTGCGCGATGTTGACGGGGCGGCCGCTTTCATTCATCAGACTGCCTTTCAACACGTTCCGGTTCAATGCGTCTTTGCTCAAAGTCTGGTCGCTGACCGCGATCACAGGATCGGCGCTTGCCGGAACCAACAGCGCGCGAGCGTCCATGCGCACGCTCTTCACCGCATCCATGCGCACGCCCGGAAAATCAATGCGATACGGTGAGACCTGCTTCGGCAGCAGCACGTGAGAGATCATGTCGAAGCTGCCTTCTTCCTCGATCGGGCTGCCATCCGCTTTCAGCAGCGTTGCATTCACATTTAAATATGCGGGGACCGTATCTTCATTCTCGATCTCTCCGACAATCACCACGCGGCCGGGGCGCGAGATTGCGTTCATCGAAGTGATGCGTACTTTCGGCGACTCCACATCCTGCGCGCCCCAGGCCTGCGACGTGTTGCGGCCAATAATGTCCCAATTCAAGTAGTTCACCGACACCACTTGCGGCGGCACCGTGGTGAAGGCCGGTTTCGGCCAAACCACACGCCAGACCGAACCGTCACGCCGCACATGCAGATCGCGCACATCGTCCAGCGAGCCCACCGCGCTCGACCAGGTCATTCGGACTCGAACCACCGCCTGGTCTTGATCGGCATGGAGAGCCGAGACATCCGCGGTCTGCAATGACGAGTACGTACGCAAACTTCCGTCGGAGCCGGCCACATCGCGAATGAAGGACGCGAGATCCGTGTCGCTGCTGTGATCGAGTGAGGCGTAAGCCTGCTGGTAGTTATGAGCTTGAATTTGGCTCATCAAAGCCTGCACCGCTTGTTCAGGAGTGTGCGCCTGAAACATCGCATGTTGCGTCATTCCCCCGGATTGCATCCAGGCGATGGCAACCAGCACTACTGTGGCGGCCGCGATGAAAATGGCCAGTACCCATCTCATGAGCGCACCCCGCTGGCATAGGCGTGCTCCGGTGCTTCTCTTGGAATTGAGACCGGTTCCGCCTCCTGGAGGTGACGCGGTTCAGCCAGCATCCACACAAAAAGAATAGCCAGGAAGCTGCTGCCGATGGGCAGAATGCCCCACATCAACCCTTCCCATGGCGCTGGCATCGCGTCGGAAGGGATCAGTCTTGCCGGCGGCGCATCATCCTTCGACCATACTGTGATGGTGCCCGAATCGTAACTCTCGACCTGACGCCAGCCACCAAAAACGAGCAAGGGTTCATAGAACGGATCGTGGACGAAAATGAATTTCAGCCCATAGTGGTTGGCGTGTTGCAGCATGGCTCGAAGAGAATCCATGCCGGCTGCGCCGAAGAACTTTGCGCTGGTCAATTGCGCCGTTCCGTAATGCGTAAACTCTGGCAGCAAGCGGGCCGAGTTGTACTCGCCATCCACGCTATTCGCGTTGGCGAAGGTCGAAACCTTGGACAGAGCATTGCCGAATCCGAGCGTGAGATAGCGGTACTGATCGTGGCCATCGCGATTCAGGAACGAAACTACGGAGTCGACGTTGAGTGCGCTAAACGTTTTGAAGGGGCTCCACGCCAGCCAACCAAGCGCCAGCGCCAGGCTGGCTACTGCGGCCGTACTCACTGCAATTGCTCCTCTGCGCGGAGATCGATCGATTACCTCTCTTGCCAGCAATCCCACAATCGGCAGCGCCAGCACCGTTGCCCACAGCGTGAAACGCTCGTACGTAAGAATTTCAAAGGCCCGGCCAAAGATCCACCGGGGAATAGGCGTCGTGCCTCCCAGCGCGATGATGAATGTTGCCCAGAACGCGAGCAGCAGCACTCGCAATCGCGGGTTCGACGCGCCTTTGAGTACCACAAACGGCAACGCCAGCAGCAACGCCCCATAGGGCACAACGAAGAAATTCATTCCGTTCGCCCAGTTCATCAACAGATTTGAACGGCTGGCATGCGGAATGGGCATCTGCTCGATGGGATGACGGATAATTGAAATCCAGTACGGCAACAGCACGATCCCTACTCCCACCACGGAAATCACCGCAAAAACGAAGCCGCGCCCAATAATTCGCGCGCCGCCATGTCCGTTCTTGCGCCCGTCATACCAGGCCAGCCACAACACTGGCAATGCGAACAGGACAGACCCGAAGATCAGCGTGACGTGATGCGCCGATGCGGCGGCCAACGTCAGCGCGAGGCCTTTCAGTAGCGATCGCCAGCTAGCCGAAACGCACCACGAGTAGAAGTAGGGCAGCGCCAGAAAGTACAAAGGCGCGGACAATGTAGTCGGCAGCTGACCGGCCGAATAGACCAGGAAAGCAATGCTGCCCGCAAATACCGCCAGCACTCCTGCATAGCTGGCCGCACGGTCGTCCACCCACAGCTGCGCGAACCGGTACGTTCCGACCGCGAGCAGTACCACCGCTCCCAATTGCACGAGCATGAAAGCCTCGGTAAGCCCTACCACATACGAAAGTAGTGCAATCCATTGGTGGACGAGGGGTGGGTAGGTGGTCTGAGAAAAACCCGCAAACCATTTTTCGTTCCAGGGATCGAACCAGTGGTGCGCATAGTGCGAGGCAAAAAAGATGTGCAAATTTGCATCGTATGACGTCGTTGCCGGCAACTCCATTACCAGTAATGGCCCGTGGATCGCGACCGCCAGCAGGATGATGGCGGCAAGGGGTATCGGGCGTTGCCAATTTCTGGTCCCGGCCGGGAGTGGAGATGTTTCCAGGGGGCCTCTCATGAACTGACTCAGATTCACCGTTGCCCAGCAAAGGTTGGCAGGAATCTTCGGGGAAGCGGTCTGTAGTCTTGCGAACGTTCACAACCACTGTGGGAATTTATTGCATCTGAGCGACGGCGGAGGGGTAGGTGTGTTCTTCGCCGCTAGCCAGATTGTCACCCAGGAAGTTGGGAGGAGGAATGGTGCGACCATCATTCAAGGGCTCGGTGCGGCTTGCAGTCCTTATTTTGGTGAGTACAATCTGCGCTGCCCAAACCTTTGATGTGAACGGGCAATCCTCATCCCCTTCGCCTGCGCAAGCCCCTTCGAAAAAGCGACCGGCGACCCCTCGCAGTGAAACCGGAATGGGCTGGGGCTCGAGCATCGAGGTGGCGCGCGAGGCGCGCGCCACGCAGACCGCACTGCAACACAACGACCCGCGCTCTGCCACGGCACATGCGCAACGTGCCGTCAACTTCGCTCCGCAAAATGCCGATCTCTGGTTTACGTTGGCGTACGCAGCGCGGCTGAGCGGACAATACCCGCTGTCCGTCGACGCGTACAAAAAAGGCCTCGCGCTTAAGCCATCTTCAGTGGAGGGGCTTTCTGGTCTGGCCCAAACCTATGCCCGGATGGGCCGCACCGACGACGCCCAGCAAACGCTCGAACAGGCCCTGGCTGCGAACCCAAGAAGCGACACGGACCTTCAGCTTGCCGGCGAGTTGCTGCTTTCCACCGATCCCAAGCGAGCTCTCGAATATCTGCACCGGTCGGAAGCCGTAAAGCCATCGCCTCGAACTGAACTTCTGATGGCTCGTGCCTATGAACGAGTCGGAGACAGCGAATCGGCCCACAATATGCTCGAGAAAGCGCGGCGCGCGGCTCCAAACAATCCCGAGATCGTGCGGGCAATCGCCAGCTACTACCGCGACATCGACCAGTACGATCAGGCAATCCGCAGCCTCGAAGAATTGCATTCGAAAGACCCGAACGTCCTTGCTGAGTTGGCATATTCCTACACGTTGGCCGGCAACGCGCCCGCGGCTGCCAAAACTTATGCGCTAGCGGCCACTCGCGCGCCGAATGACATTGAGATTCAACTGAATGCTGCTCAGGCCATGCTCAACGCCGGCGACTTCGCACAAGCGAATTCGCTTTTGAATCATGCCGCTTCGCTGAATCCTGACCACTACCGCCTCTTTGCCCTGCGCGGGCGACTGGAGGCGGACGAACATCACACGGACAATGCGATCCGCAATTACGAGGCTGCTCTTCAGCACCTGCCCGAAGGAGTGCCCGAGGGTGTTCTCTATCCGATCTCTCTGCGCGTCGATCTGGCCGATCTTTATCGCGATGCCGGCGATACCCAGAACGCGGACCGCGTTACCAAAGACGCAACCAATGCCATTCGCGCCATCAACCTCACCGGTGCAGCTCGGCCCGAATTCCTGCGACTGCGAGCGGCTACTGAATTGGCTCGAAACGACATGGAATCCGCCGAAAAGGATTTGCAAGAGGCGATCCAACTGGCTCCTCGCAATGTTGTGCTGCTGCTGAACTATGCCCATCTATTGTGGAAGGCTGACCGGAGAGACGACGCTGTCAAGACCTATAAGGCGGCGCTGGCCATCGATCCATCGAGTGCCGGAGCGTTAGGGGCGCTGGGATTCCTCTCACGCGAAATGGGGGACATGGAGGCCGCCCGCCATTACTTTCAGGAATTCGCGAAGAAGCATCCCGATGACTTCGCGCCATTCCTGGCGCTCGGCGACCTGGACAGCGAAACTCGTCGGTTTCCCGAAGCGCAAGAGAATTATGAGCAGGCATTCCACAAGGCCCCAAGCAATCCTTTGATCGTTTCCGGCGCCATGAATGCAGCCCTCGAAGCCCACCAACCCGCGCAGGCAAAGAAATGGCTCGCACGCGCATCGGAAACGGTGCAGCAAGATCCGCAGGTCATGCGCGAGCACGAGCGCTACCTGACCATGACCGGCAACTATGCCGAATCGACCGATCTCGGCTATCAGGTAATTCAGAAACTCCCCAAGGACCGCGAAGGAGCCGACTATCTCGCCTACGACCTGCTCTTTCTAAAGCGCCTCGACGAGGCGATGAAAGTGGTTGAACACTTCGAACCGATTCTGCCTGGCGATCGCGACCTGTATCTGATTGCAGGCTACATTCACGCCGACCACAACGAAAACGAAGAGGCCGTCCGCTCCTTTACGCGCGCCCTCGAAATCGATCCCAACATCGCGGTCGGTTACATGAACCGCGGCTATGTGTACAACGACATGCGCCTGGCCACAAAGGCCGAGCAAGACTTTCGCCACGCCTTGGCGATCAATCCGCAATACGGCGAAGCTCACCTCGGGTTAGCCTATAGCCTGCTTCAACTGCGTCGTTCCGTGGCAGCATTGAAGGAGGCTGAGATTGCCAGTCGCTTACTGCCCGACTCGGAGAGCCTCCATCTCGCCAAGGCCGAGGCGTATCGCCAGCGATCCATGCTGACTTCCGCAGAAACCGAATACAAAAAAGCGTTACAGCTGAATCCCAATTCCCCAACGTCTTACCTCGCGCTCGCCGATGTGCAATATCGCGCTCATAAGTACGCAAGCTCGGCGGAGACGTTGCACACCGGATTAGCGGTCGCGCCCAACGATCCCATGATTTCCGCGGATTTGGCCAGATCCTACGCTCAGCTTCGGCGATCGTCCGACGCCCTGGCAGCGATCGCCACCGCTGAACGTACGGGCGGATCGAATTACAGAGTCCTGCTCGTTACTGCGGACGCTTTGAAAATTCTAGGCCGACGCAGCGATGCCATGACCCGATATTCCCGCGCGCTGGAAAGCTCCGACGAAGATCGTCTGCGGGTGCGTCTTGCTCTGGGTCAGCTTTTTGCCGATGAAGGCAAGGCCGCCGACGCGCAACAGCAAGTGGCGCTCGGATTTGCCGAGGCTCGAGTGGCGTCCACTGATTTGACTTCGGCGGAAGACTACTTGAATGCCGCGGAAATCCTGATGGCGATCCACGAGTATCCCCTCGCCGAGCGTATGCTGGGGCGCGCCCAGGCACTGGGAGCCGACGAAACCACCGTCGCGGTCGGCATGGCCAACGCCTCGCTGGCCCTGGGCGACACGCATGCTGCGGAATTGCAGTTGGCCAGCCTGCCGGACGATCCGGACCGCCAAAACAATGTCGAGTTTCTGGTCGCTCAGGGCAATGTCTACCGCCAACGCGGGGAGAATGATCGCGCCCTCGCCGACTTCGTGCGCGCCAACCAGCTCGATCCCGAGAATCCTGACACGCGACTCGTCGAAATGGAACTGGCGGAACAACAGGGCCATCCCATCATCGACCGGTTGGGCATGAGTTCGGGCGTGCGCGTAGGTCCGATCTTCGAAGACGAGAACATCTATCAGATGGACGCCCGCCTGCGCGGCGTGCAGAATCAAGGAGCTTTGCTGCCCCCTCCGCGGCGTTCGGTCGAGACTTACGCCGATTCCCACTTTCAATTCCGCGCCAACTCGCTTCTTCCGATTGAAGGTTTCGTTGGGGAGCGAAATGCTCAGGGCAGCTTGTCGTTTCCCAGCCAGTTGCTCATTCAGGATCGGAATACCTTCGACACGATCTTCAACGTTTCGGTGGTGCCGGTTGTGCGCCTTGGCGGCATAAAACTGTCGATCAATCCCGGCTTGCAGTACACGGTCCGGCGCGACACGGTTTCGCCCGTGCCGATGAATCAAAATCTTTTTCGCCAGTTCCTCTATGTGGCTACCAGTCCTATCTACAACTGGTTCTCGGTTTCCGGCAGTTTGATTCGCGAGGCGGGCCCGTTCACCGACCAGCTTTTGCACTCGCGAGACGAAGATGCTGATATCGACTTCCGAGTAGGCCGGCCCTGGGGAAGAACCGCGCTGCTAACCGGGTACAACGCGCGCGATCTGCTCTTTGGGCCATCGGTGCACGAGTACTATCAGACCGTTACCTACGGCGGGCTGGAACATGCATTCGGTTCACGCTTTCGCGCTTCGGCGGTGGCGGAGTTCCTGCGGGCGTGGCGGGTAGAAGGCCGTGACTACGCAATCGCTCAAACGCTTCGGCCACGCTTTGGGTTCGACGCAAAACTCAACCCGCATTGGACGCTTACTGCTTCGGGAGCTTGGTCTTCCGGACGCAGCTTTCACGCCTATGACAATGTGGCTGCGAACTTTGTGGCCACCTATACCCGTGACCGGAGCTGGGGTCGGGGCTCGGAGACGGCGGCCGCGTACCCAATGAGATTTTCGTTTGGACTGGGAGAGCAGACCTTTTACGACTTTCCCGGGCATGCGCACACCCAGGTTGTTCCGGTGGCGCAAGTTACTTTTTGAGAATGCAGCTCTTTTAGAATGAAGCAGGGCCAATTGAGGACCAAAGTTTCCCGATGAGCACAATTCCACATACGCAATTGACCACAAAGCAAATCTACTGGGAGGTTTGGCGCGGTCCGGTCGTGCGCGGCAGCGTCATCTTGTTGGTCAGCAGCGGGATGGTGGCCGCCACGAACCTGCTCTACAACCTTCTGGTAGCGCGCATGCTCGGCGCTTCGGGTTTTGGTCACGCCTCGGCTTTATACACGCTTCTCATGATGATGTCGGCGGTCAGCTTGTCGTTCCAGATCGTGGCGTCGAAATTTATTGCGCGGCACTCGGAAACGCTGGCCCGCACCCAAATTTACGCCACCATGCTGCGCCGCGCCTGGCAGGCGGGACTGGGCATAGCCGTACTCATCGCCGCATTCAGTGCCTACCTGGCTTCGTATTTCAATCTGCCGCAACGACACGACCTGCTATTGCTGGCTATCGCGACCGGAGTCTACGTTCCCCTTGGAGTTCGCCGCGGCCGAATGCAGGGCTGTTGCGACTTTGGCAGCCTGGGTGTCAATGTGGTCGCGGAAGTAGCGGTGAAGTTTGGCGGCGCACTTCTGTTCCTGAAATTGGGAATGGGTGTCACAGGTGTGATGTTTGCCGTCATGCTCTCCATCGTCGCCGCTTACCTTGTCGGCATGCCGGGAGCCGAGTACCGGGCGATGCCGGGATTGATCAAAATCGCTCCCTTTGGCGAAGGCATGCAGGCCATCATGTACTTCATCGGACAGGTAATTCTGAGTAACCTCGATATCCTCTTGGTGAAGCATTTCTTCCCGCCACCGGAAGCTGGAATCTACGCCGCCGTGGCTCTGGTCGGACGGGTTGTGTTCATGTTGTCGTGGTCGGTGGTGAGCAGCATGTTTCCCGTATCGGCCAGCCAGACGAATCGCGTGGCAGGACGTTCGGTGCTATACACCGCCGTGCTCCTGGTGGCCACTCTCACATCTTTGTTTATTGCCGCCGTCGCTCTCGCCCCAGAGTCGGTGTGGATCGTGCTGCTGGGCAAAGCGTTCCTGCTGGGCGCGGTGGGGTCGTTCTCCAAGCTCCTGACTCAATACGCGGTCATGACCGCAATCTACTCCATCGCCGTGGTCGTGATGATGTACGAAATCTCGCGGCGTATCGGTCCCGCAGCGTGGGTACAGTTGGGCGCCAGCGTTCTGCTGACCGTGGGCATCTGGTGGTATCACGCTTCCCTTTCTCAGGTAATTGTGGTGCAGATGTTCGTGATGTCGGGATTGCTTGCAGGTGTCGTCGTCCCGCTGTTCCGCGAGCGCGACACGGCACACGCCCTCGCCTTGTCGTGGGAGCCTTTTCAACTCGTGCGGCGCGTGCCGGAAGCTGAGGTCATTTCCGAATTCCTGCGAGGCGAGTTTTACCATCCCGTGTTCGATCCCTATCGACAGGACTTTCTGCAACTGGTGGAGCAGGGCGATCTGGACAATCCCGACGAAAACCTGATTCGACGCGCACTTCTGTTTCGCCGGCGAGGACGTATGTGGCGTGAATTGCCTGCCGACACGGAATGGTGGGAGATCGAAATGACGCCACGCGACCTGGAACGATTGCAGTCATTCCCGCGCAATGAATGGAGACGCTTTGCACGGAAAGGCTTTTATCTGACCGACATGGTTGAACGCATTGGGGCGGAGATGGATCGCGGGCAGCTCACGCCGTTTCTAACCAAGCTGAAGGCGATCGCCAACGATCTCCGCGCGAGCGGCGTGCCCGACGCGGTGCTGCTGATCGGAACCGACCAATACCACCCGCTCACGATCATCGAGGGAAATCACCGCATGGCGGCAGCCATGCTCACCATTTCCGAGTCCGCACACCGGCGGTTTCGTTTCTTCTGCGGTTTATCGCCGAACATGACCTCGTGCTGCTGGCACCAGACGGACTTGAGAAGCTTGATGCGCTATGCTCGCCACACCGTCCGTTACATCTTTCACGACGGAGATTTTGTTGTCTCGCGGAGACTGCGGGAAAAGCTGGCCGAGATTCAAACTAATTGAAATCGGAAATGCCAAAGCCTACGGGAGACGTACTGCTCTCGACCCGGCAGAGATTTACTGATTCGGCGTCAGGGGTCGCACAGTGCGAACGTTGTAGCGGTCCCCGTCGAATTCAGCCTGAATGCTGACGGCGGCTCCGTCGCGCAACTGACTGAGAGTCGAGGAATCCAGAGAACCGAAGGCCAGTTCGCGGACGCTTTGGTCGGTGTCGTTCGAAAGGGCCACTACGCGCGAGCGCATATCGACGGAGATAATTCGTCCCTGGAACGCAAAGGAATCACCGCGTTTGGCCAGGATCTCGACTTTACTCACGGAATCTTTGCTTGCTGAAAACCATACTCGCACCAGCATGCCCGACGACAACGATTGGACCGATGAGGCGTGCCCTTGATCGACCACCACCGTACTCGGAGCAATGCGCAGCGAGACACCATCCGGGCTTAGAGGATCGCGCAGAATTACCCGTGATCTGGTTGGGTCGTAGCTCATGAGCTTCCCATCGAGTTCGACTGCGGTGGTTCCCGACGCTCCAGTTCGCACCGATCGTGCAAACAACTTTCCATTGTCGATTACCGTATCGACCGACACTACCGCTCCCGCGGGAATACTGGTCAAGTGCATGTGCGAATTCTCGGGAAGCAGCTCAGTCCGGGGGTCGAAGGCGATCTTGACATCACGGCCGCCGAAGGCCCGAATCACCAGTTGATCGTGGATTGGATCGGTTTGCTTCACCACACCACGCACCAGACCTATTTTGCCGCCAGGCAGCTCGGTGGGAGACAGGGCTGGGGGCGGAGCCGTCTGCTTCCGATCGGGATCTTCGGATATGGAAGAGGATGGGCCGGATATCGAGGAGGAAGGCCCCGAGGGTTTGGCCGCGGATTCAGAAACAGGCGCCGTTGGCGTGGATCCCTGCGCCTGCGCGCTGCCAGCGACTAAGAGCATCGTCCAGAGGAATGTCGCAAACAATACCCAGAGGCGTCTTGTCATCGCGGCTTAGATGCCAGATTTTCTACTTCCGAATGCGACCCAGGCATCGGGTGTTTCCTGTAGTCCAACCGGACGGCCCGTTTCCACATCATAAATGTCGCAACTTCATAAGGATGAAAGGTCAAGGGCTAGCGATGGCGCTTCGTAGGATGGGAGTGGTCGCATTTTCCGGATTCTTAGCGGCGCAGTTTCTCGCAGGTGCAACTCTGTCTGTCGCGGGGGACCTGAAGATCAACATTCCGAAGCGAGACGTGTCCACCCCGAGCCAGAAGCTGAACCGCGATGGGGTCGCCGCACTCAAGCACGGGCATGAGGAAAAAGCAAAGAAGTTATTTTACCGGGCTTACCTTTTGGATCCGGAAGATCCGTTTACTCTGAACAATCTCGGGTACGTTGCCGAATTGGACGGCGATGCCGATCGCGCGCTGCGCTACTATGCCCTGGCGGCTCGCGACCATACGGATGCGATCATCGACCAGTCGGTGGAAGCCGATCTGAAAGGCAAGCACCTGGATGAAGTTTTTCTGCACGCGCAAAACTCCGCGATGGAGATTAATAAAGTAAGCGAACAGGCAATTGTACTGCTGCAAAAAGGATATGTCTTCGAGGCCAGGAATTTGCTCCAGTCTGAATTGTCGCGCCGACCGAATGATCCTTTTCTGCTCAACAATCTTGGCTACGCGCTGGAGTCCATTGGTGACGTTCAGGGAGCGCTGCAAGCATATTCGGCGGCAGCCAGCCTGCATTCCAAACAGCGAGTGATCGTGACGCCACGCCTTAAATGGCGCGGCCGCCCGATCAGCGAGGTTGCGGCATCCAACGCCAAGGCGGTCAGCGAGCAGATCGCCCGGGGGGAGGGAGTTGACGCAACAACCGCACGCCTCAATCTGCGGGGCGTGGCCGCACTTAATGACAACAATCCCACGGGCGCGCGCGATTTTTTCTTGCAGGCCTATCGACAAGACGCACAGAATTCTTTCACCCTGAATAACCTCGGCTATATCGCCGAGTTGGCGGGCGATCGCGAAACCGCTCAAATGTATTATGAGGCCGCGCGCTCCGGCCGGGATGCCAAAGAAAAAGTAAGCTATTCCACGCGCCGTGACGCTGAAGGCCGGCAGATCAACAGTCTTGCCGACGTTAACCAGGCGGACGTGGAATCGACGCTGAAGGCGGTGCAAGAGGCGAAGCGCAGGGCCAACCGGCCCATTGAACTTAAGCGCCGCGATAGCCTTTCAGCGACCCCACCGGAGGATTCGACTCCGGTGCCTCCCATTGGCGTGCAGTCTCCGAAACTTCCTCCCTTGCCGCCTCCCAGCTCGGAACAAGATCAGACGACGCCAAATCAGCCGCCAGACTCCGTGCCTCCGCAAAACCCGCAATCCTAGAGTCGATCCGAAGCAATAAAGCTGTCTCCGGCGAAGGCGGTCTTAATACCGCTGCTCTCATCCCGATACAAGCTCTGCCGCAACTTCTGTGGTGCATTCCGGGTTTCAAAAGTAGTCATGCCGTGCAGTTCAGGATCCCTGTTCAAGTCGTTTCTTGTGGTTGTCCTTTGCTGTTTGCTATGCAATTGCGGGAACAGCGGTATTATGCCCCCGCCGCCCCCACCATCGAATGCTGACGGCTTCTCCTGTCCTACTGGGCAGGAAGATGTGATGCAGTATTTTGCAATGAACATGCAAAACCGTCGGGCCCAGTTCATGAATGGACAGCCGAATCCTATCTACACTGAAGTGTTTCCCAACCAGGACTTCGCCGCAACCGGTTATTGGTTTTGGTTGAAGAGTACGAGCGCGCATGGATTCGACGTGAAAGCATTCGACCAGAAATATGTCTACATTCGCTCTACCGAACTCACCTGGACTGACAACACTACGTTTAAGCGCTTTGTCCAGGATCTTCCGATTGCCTCTCGCTGTGTGGCGCCCAAAACAGCAGGACCGGAAATTCAGGTGGCGAATACGAATTTCCAATATTTTGCGGCATGCAGCCCTTACAAATCGAGCCAGCTTGAGACCTCCGTCAATGATCTTGACGCTCCTGTGCTGATGGATACTGGGGGCAACATCGGGCAAGTCTCAACACGGATTTTGCATTACCGCTACAACTGCGACAGTAATTTTCAGAACTGCGCAAACGAGGAACAGTTCTTTCTGGCAAAAGGTTACGGTCAATGGCAATGGAAGCATTACCAGAATGGCACGCTTGTAAATTCAACATTGATTAACAATATTGAACCGGGTACGCCCACCGGGACCTTGCCTTGTGCGAATAGTTATCAGTAGTGGGCCAGAGTTCAGCTACGCGGTGGGAGTGGCAATCTCGTCTTCATCCTGCCATTTTTGAATCTTCTCGCCCACCGTACGAGCCAGCTCGCCCCCGTTCTGGAGTGCGCCTCTGCGACGCATGGTGGCCGCCAACTGCAACAGCTTAATGCGTTCCTGCTGGCGGAACGAGCGGATGTATTCGCGCACTACTTGCGGCATGCTCATGGCCACACCAGCCGAGTAATTCCGCCAGGCCATCCTTTTCAGATCGTCCGGAGAATTCAAGGCCAGAAGCATCTGATCCGCCAGGCTCTCGGCATTGCCTGGAGCAAAAAACCGAATTTCAATTCCTTCATGCTCGGCAAGTTCCCGGAAATCCTGAATGTTGGAGGCGATCATAGGAACCCCGTATTGCGCCGCGAGATGCGCTACGCCGCTGGAGCCCGCCGAAGATGTGTATGGCATGACAGTAAGGCTGGCCTCACGAAACAAATCGGCGATCGCCGCTTCGGGCACATAGCCCAGAAACTTGATGCGATCGCTGGCATGACGCTCCGCTACCGACTTCACATAGCCAGGCGTCTTGGGGTGATCCCCACCACCAATTACCAGCTTCACGTTGGGGAATTTTGCGGCCACCTGCTCGAAGGCCTCGATCAGCAACTCGAGACGCTTATAGGTTCCCCATTTCCCGAATGCCAGAATGCGATGATCCGGGTTCCCCCGGCGCGAAAAATCCGGAGGGTCCGGCTTGCCGGCGAAGATTCCATGTGAGCGCACGCTCACTTGGCCGCGCTTATATTTGCTATCCAAAGTGCGCCGGTAGGCAGGTAAGAGTACGGAGAGCGAGTTCGCCGTCAATAGCAGATGTGTGGTCAGCCACCCTCCCATCCGGTAGAGAGTGGGCGAGCTGACTGCCGCATCCTCCAAGTCAACGGTCTCAAAGAGTTGGTGCAGCGTAACGTGCGAATACACGCCATTGAGTCGCGTTATGGCCGGAGTGATCAGACCAAGCGTCGCGGAGAGAGGGCGGGAGCCGAAGCTGGCGAAGCCCAGATTGAACCAGGCCACGTCAGGCTTCGCTTTTCGAATCGCGCGCAGCAGGGTCGCGATATTGCCGTTTCTTTCAAAGCCCCAACAGCGGACAACATTGAAGCCGGCTAGTTCATCGGCGGGAGTCGACAGATAGTCTCCCAGCACCGTCAGCTCAACGCACCGCTCTTGCCGCAGTTGCTCGGCTACGTGAAAGCCATACTCGTTGAGAGCATGACGACTGGGCGGAAATGACGTGATCAGCGCAATTTTCACTGCTCACTCGAACGCAACACCAGATCCCGCGAGAGCCTGGCCAGAAGGTGGAGATAGTGAAAAGCTATGGTCGCATTGGCCTTGCTGGCCCCCGCCCTCCGCAGCCCGAATTGGAAAGGTACTTCCTGTGCGCTGCGGATGCGGCCGCGTACGAGAATTTCGAGCAGCAGTTTGAAACCAGTCGTTTGGAACGTCATACCTTCGATGCAGCGGCTATGGATTACGAAGAAGCCCGACATGGGGTCGGTGACCTGGAATTTTTTGTTGGAAATGAGCGGCGCCGCCGCCAACGTGCTGAGACGCGACACGGCCGAACGCAGCGGATTCCAGCCCTTAGTTCCGTTGCTACGGGCGTAGCGGCTGGCAATGGCGATATCCGCCGATTCCGCAGCCTGCAAAAGTTCAGGCAACAACGCAGGAGGGTGTTGCAGATCGGCGTCAATGACACCGAGCAGGTTCGCTCGGCATTGGCTCCAACCATACAGCACCGCCCCCGCTAAACCTCGTTGTCCCACCCGGGAAAAAATGCGAATGCGCGGATCTTGTTTTGCCCAGCCCCGAACTTTCTCCACCGTTCCGTCGGTGCTGCCGTCGTCGACGACTACGATTTCGTATTCATAATCGGTTGCGCTTAAAACATTGGTGAGTTCGTGCAGTAATATGTCGATATTTCCCGCTTCGTTCAGTGTGGGCACAACCAGGGCAAAACTCTTCTCGGAAAACCCGGGCATCGCTCAAGGCCTCGCTTTCAAATAACTCGCTAGCCTTGGATGGAAATTAAACGCTCGCCGTTGGCTCGTTTCGCACGCTACAGGAACTCTGTTGATGGACTACGGGGTCCGGAGTAGGTTGAGAATTTTCCTCGCTGGAAACGCGCTCCAGAAGCCTAGAGCGCAGAATGTGGAAATAAATTTCACCTCTGACTTCTTCGGGTCCGCCTTCAGAAATGACGATCAACTCAGGAGCTATTTCCTGGAGGCGCAGAAAATTGCGCCGATTCTGGCGCACGAATTCAAGAGGATACTCCGGCTTCCTGGCAAAAGCGGTTTCGGGCGAGGCATCGATCACGAACGCGAGATCGGGAACGGGCGCCTGCTTTAAGAGCATCTTGCCATAACTTCGAGCCACAAATGATTGCGAATCGAAATTCGCGATTTGATCGTATACATAGCGATCAAAGATGACGACGTCGGATTTCCGGACCGCTTCGCTCCTGAGCAGGCGGCGCAGCCGAACAACATCCAGCACATAAAAGCCCGACCTTGTCGCCGTCAAATACCATTTTCGAACATGCTTATTATTTCTCGGGACAAATAAATTCCCGTTCGCCTGAGTCTTCTGGCGTTCCACTGCCCGCCCGCCGACGCCGGCGCGCAAATTCGACCACACCGCGACGTTATCCCAAAAGCTGAGGCGGACAACGCGCAATCCCGCCTTTTGCAGACACGACTCGAGTTCCTCGATTTGCGTAGTTTTTCCCGCTCCGTCGATTCCAGAGAAACTAATCAGGAACGGTCGAACGCCGACTCGCGATGTCGTTTTATCGGAACCCATATTTGGCCGAAGACTCTGTTCCCTGCTATCGATTCGTGCTCGAGTGGTTGCCATCTAGGGGCGAGTCGCTGACGATGCCCCCGGCGGCCTGGCTTGGTTTCTCTCCGACAAAGCCACCACCGAACCGACAGCGATTCCGCCTCCGGCGAGCAATCCTAATTTGATCAAGAGCGAGCGATGACCATGCTGACGTGGAGGCGCTACCGCTGCACCCGCCGGCTGGGCCGCCGGAGATCCTTTCACGTTGGCGGCTTTTGCCCCGGCGGCGCCGGAGGGAGTTTGCGCGGATTGCGAATTCGCCGGCGTCTGTGCTGGCTGAGCTTGGGGCGCATCTGGCAACGAATTGTCCTGCTTTTGCTCGGTGGAAGTCGATTGATTAGATTGAGGAGAGCTAGACTGAGGAGGGTTCGCCAGCAGCGGCGTGTGGCTCGAAACCAGGACAGCCCCGCTGAGCAAAAAAACCGAGAAGCACTTTGAATACCCGTTAGCGATCGGATTCATTTACGCACTCCCAGTTTGAGATTGATGGGCACTCCCGTCTTCGGGGTCCGTACACGGGCCTGCGATTCCTCCCGCTTCGTTCGGCAAAGAAACTTGAGGATAGGCGAGCGCTTCCACCATCGAATTAAAAACGGGCGCCAGCGACGAAATCCGGGTTACATCTAAGAGCACTCGGTTCACTCGAGAACCCGCGACCAAAAGCGCTTTCGTATCCCGGCCTCCCACTTGCGCCAGGCACTCCAGCAGCAAGCTGATGTCCTCATGATCCAGAGTCTTACAGCTTGAAAAATCAATAATTACGGGGGAACCGGCAAAGCGCAATGCCGCCAGCAAGTCCTTTCTCTCCCCGCGGCGATCCCCGCGCGCGCAGGGAAAGGTCAGGATAGTTGGCGTCTCAGCCTTCACGTTTGCACCTCTTATAGTCTCACTTGAATCCACGGTTGCGATGCTGTGGAGGAAGCTGCAAAACCCCAGTCTTGCGTGCCATCCATGCGCGGGAAAACATCCTGAAGAGCCTCGCGAGATTCGGCTTTACGCGATTTCGCCGGCTCGATCCGGCTCCCCAAACCTGCTGGCTGAAGATCGGCGACTATGCCAGAGCGGAGATCTTCCAAATGTGCACCGTCGACCATCGCGCGCCGGATCATTAAGCCAGGCGCCAGATAAGTGTCTGGCAGCACGGTAGACTGTTCCACCGTAGTTCCACAATCCACGACGCAATCTCTCTCCACTGACGCGAGGGGACCGATGGTTGCTCCCGCTCTAACGATGGTCCGCGCTCCAATATAGGTGGGACCAATCACTCGCACGGAATCCGCAAGGCTCGCGCCTTCGCCGATCCATACCTGCTCGCGAATCTGCTTTCCCGAAGGTCGCAGGGCACAGGCGCCGATCAGCGCATCTCCGACCAGCTCCTGCCTTTCCTTCGCCGACAAAATCCGCTTCGCGTACCCATTGAAGTGATATGGGCGCCCGCCAGCAAATCGGACCTCGGAGGATTCGTATTTTCGCTCGGCCGCGCGCAGTGCCAGACGATCCAGCAACGAGATCCCTAAATGCCCGCGAGCATCTCTGGCCTCCGTGATCGAATTCCGGCTATTGCAATGAAATCGAAACAGATCGCTTAGATCCATCTCCGCATAGGACTTCAATTTAATGACGAGGAGGCGATCGATTCCCTGACGGGCTAAGCGGGACAATTCAGAGCCCAGACTCTTCTCGTCCGAGCCGGAGGTGAGCCAGAGGTTTTGCACTCCCAGCTTGCGCACACGTTCCATCCACGACCGCATAACGTCGTTGCCAAGAATAGGGACACGCGAGGAACAGAAAGCTCCTGAATCCTCGAAGGTTTCCGGGGCATGGCTTTGAAAATCTTCCGCTGCCATAAGACCGTCTTTTGACGGAACCACTACCACCGCAGCCAACTCCACGTCAGTATCTCCTTTTTGACCCTCGTACCCAGCGTCCTCTGGACCTTCTATCGTGTCCTCTTCAGCGCGCTTGAGGTGTACGTAAGATGTGAAAGGAATAGCCGGAAGATGTCTAAAATGATGAAAATGCAGGATCTCCGTGGCATTTCTGGGGGGATGACTGTAGCTCATGCGACCATTCAGGCGGGCAGTTTTTGGGTAGGGTAGTAGAACTTCTGAGTGCCTTGGGTAGGCAATTAATGCTTGAGTCCAATCTCCTAAATCCGTAGGATTTCGTAAATACTGCAAAGCCTGTAGGACCCACTTCGCAATTCCTTAAAAATGGGAGTGATTCGTGATGAAGAAGTTTGCCCTGCCGCTTGCTTTGTTTTTGGGCACCCTTGCCTCAGCCAGCGTAACGGTTTCCGCACCCGCTAACGGAAGCCATGTCAGCACAACCGTGCAATATGTTGCCAGCGCTACGACCAACTGCGCCGCGGGAATCTCGGCTATAGGAATCTATTCTTACCCCGGCGTGCTCGCCTACACCACCCCGGGAAAAAGCCTGAACACCGAGCTCACTTTCAGCCCCGGCACCTATCAAACCACGGTACAAGAATGGGATAACTGCGGAGGCAGCACTTCGACCCCGGTCACCATTTACGTCGGCGGATCCTCGTCTTCAAGCGTGCAGGTGAGCGCACCAGCGAATAACGCGAATGTAGCCACGCAAGTGCAATATGTTGCAAGCTCAACAACGACCTGTTCTAAGGGCGTCTCTGCAATGGGAATCTACACCTCGCCCGGCGCCCTGGCCTACCAAGGGTCGGGTGCCAGCCTGAATACGGTCCTGACATTGAATCCCGGCACCTACAACACCGTGGTGCAGGAATGGGATAACTGCGGCGGTGGCGCCTCGACGCCCGTCACCATTAAAGTCGGCGGCTCCGGCGGCGGTGGCAGCCAGGTAACCGTGACCGACCCCAAGAACAACAGCTCGGTGAGTTCCACGGTGCAGTACGTAGCCTCAGCGACCTCCTCTTGCTCGGCCGGCGTCGCTTCCATGGGAATTTATACCGCGCCCGGCAAGCTGGCCTATACCGTGCAAGGTGCCGAACTCAATACGGAACTCAGCCTTAGCCCCGGCACATATTCCACAGTTGTGCAGGAATGGGATAAGTGTGGCGGTGCGGCCTCGACTCCAATCACGATCACGGTAGGCGGAAACGGCTCTACTTCGGGCACCTTTACCAATCTTCATCAGCAGTCGGGATGGACTGGATATGCCCTTCTGCCCTCGGCCTACAACATTTGCAGCAGTTGCGTTCCGTCTGGTCCAGAGACGACCTGGTCGATGACCCAGAAAGTGTCCTCGCCTTCGCGCAGCGGAAACTCCTCGCAAATGAGCATCGGCGGAGAGACCGTTTATTCAGACGTACTCTGGAATAACCACCTGATCGGAGATTTTTCCTCCCAGGGCATGCCCGACACCAACCACACAATCGTCCCAAATCTTCACAACTTCACCTACGACGTCTACTTTTATGTCGGGAACGCGGGAACATCACAAGCGCTGGAGTTCGACATTAACCAGTTCGTGAATGGCTACTCTTACATTTGGGGCCATGAGTGCCGGATTGCCGGCGGCAATGAGTGGGATATCTGGGACGATCCCAGCTCCACCTGGCATCCGACCGGGGTCGCCTGCAACCCCATATCGAACTCCTGGAACCACTTGGTTCTCCAGGTCCAGCGCACCTCGGATGACCACCTTCTGTTTCAATCGATCACTTTGAACGGAGTGACTTCAACTCTGAACTACTACGAAAGCCCCACACCCAGCTCGTGGTATGGGGTGACGGTCAACTATCAGCAGGATGGTAACTCCGCCCAGAATCCTTACTCGGTGTGGCTGGACAATTTGAACTTCAGCTACTGGTGATATTTCCGGATCCCTCCCCCCACGCGGCCCTTTGAGGGCCGCGTTTTTTCTACAGTGAATCCTTTAGGCCCGTGATTCACACCCAACTCTGTCTCGGCGAACTTCATCTAGTGCCTTAGCAATCCCAAAGGGGGATGTGAGGCTTGTTGTCCATAACAGTGTCAGGAGTGAAGTCGGCTGGTCGCACTGGCTGGCGTGTACCAAGCTGCGGCGTACTGAGTTGGAGCGCCGCGGGAGTATTGGCGTGTCTGCTGGCCTTTGTCTGCGCTGGGCTGGCGCAAGATCCGGGCCCGCCTCGAACTTCGACCCCTCCTCCTAATCCTACGGCATCGCCCACAACTCCTTCCGGCGCTGCTTCTTCTGAGGCAGCTCCCGCCGACGCTGCTCCCGGCGATTCCGCTCCGGCAGATGCTGCGCCGGCTCAAAACACTCAGGGAGACGGCTTCGTCTTCCGCAAACAAGTTGAGGAAATTATCCTGCATGCCACCGTCATTGACCCTGAGAATCGGCCGGTTACCGGCCTGTCCCGCGAAAGCTTTCAAGTCTTCGAAGACGGCAAACCACAGAGAGTAACTTCCTTCCGCAAGGAGCGCGTCCCTATTGCCTTGGGAATTCTCATCGACAATTCCGGCTCTATGCTGCCGAAGCGAGCTCAGGTGAACCAGGCCGCACTGCAATTGGTGGATGCCAGTCAGGACCAGGATCAGGTATTTGTCGTCAACTTTGGCGACGACGCTTTTCTAGACCAGGACTATACCCAGGATGTCGGCAAACTGCGGCTGGCTCTACAGCGAGTTGAAACCAAGGGCAGCACCGCGCTCTACGATGCGATTATTGGCGCCGCCGATCACCTGAACCAGACCTCTCCATTGCAAAAGAAAGTTCTGTTGGTCGTTACCGACGGCCGCGACAATGCCAGCCAGGCTACCTTTCAGCAAGTCCTGCGCAAGCTGCAGCAGAAGAATGGGCCGGTCCTCTACATGATTGCACTCGAACAGAACGAGTGGCGCAACGATCGCGACCGCCAATCTCTGATAACTCTCTCCGCGCAGACTGGGGGAGCGGCATTCTTTCCCGCCAGTGTCGACGAGATCCAATCCATCGCGAGTTCTATTGCGCGAGATATTCGAAGCCAATACGTAATCGGCTACCACTCCTCCAATCCACACACAGCGGGCGTCTATCATTCGATCGAAGTTCATGCGACCGAGGGATCCACTCCACTGCGCGTGGCCACCCGCACCGGATATTATTCCGGAAACAGCGGAAATAGCTCCCCTAAATAATCGGCGAACAATACCTGCTAGCGCTACCAAGTCTGACCAGCCTTCCGAGAAGTTAAGGTGACACCGCTTGTGGGCCCGTCGCACCCTGAGTCAGATCATCCGCCCAACTCCAAACTGAGCTTTAAGGGAAAATAATCTAGGTTTATACTTGCCGAAACGACCGCGAAATGGGGTTTGAGCATGCCAAACTTGAGCGAAGCTTTGAGTCGTGTCGGCGCTTTTGGCAGGGGCACCTGGCGATACTGGCGGCTTGGCGAGCCGGCGCCGGAGAGCAACTTCATCGTACAAAAGCTCTACGCTTATACCGACGGCAGGTCGAATGACTTTCTGTTTCGCATGCTCGAATCCAAGCGAAAAGAGGCAGACCTGAAACTAGGTTGGGATGCGGATTCCCTCATCAGTAACGCCGGCATTTTGGATCCCAGTATCGAGGGGATTGCTCGCACCCTGAAAGAAGACGGCGTGGCCGTCCTGCCGCAGCGGCTCAAGCCGGACGCGGTTGAAAATCTGATCGAACTTGCCTCGTCAGGTCCGCTACAGACCACGACCTATGGCCCGCTGCCGAGCGATCATGTCCCTGGGAGCCTATCGACTCTCCCCGTCGCGGAGAAGGGGACGAGCGATGGAATGGACCCGGCGCACCCTCGCCATTCCCTATATTTGATTCCGCGCGAGCGATTGCTGGAAAACGCGTATGTGCAACGTCTCTTGTGCGATCCCTATCTTCTGGCGGTCGCAACGCGCTATCTCGGTGTTTTCCCGGTGATTACCAAACCTGACATGTGGTGGGATACCGACTACCTGACGGAGGGACTTCGCCCGCGACCGTTTCACACCGATTCGGGATGCTTGCGCTGGTTAAAGGTCGGCGTGAATCTGACCGACACAACATTTGAGACGCCGCATTTCGTCTTTGTGAAAGGCTCCCATAATCCCAACAGAAAGACCCGGCCTTTGACGAAGCGGTTGGTAAGCCGAATGAATCTCAGTGACCGGGAGGTGCATGAAGTATGTGCGGAGAAGATTGCTCATGTCACCGCGCCGGCCGGGTCGATCACGCTCGCCGATACCCGGGGAATTCATAAAGGAGAGCTTGCCGCTCGCGGAAACAGACTGATCCTTTATTTTGGTCTCGAGGGAAGTGCTTTTAATAATATCGACCACCCCATGCCCTTGAATAACGCAGGAAGCGAACTGGCCAGGGCAATGAGCGCAAGACCTTTCAGCTATCAATTCTTTCGTTCTTCCCATTCGTGCAGCCACTAAGGCGGCGACTTCCGCGCTCCGTGCGATACTGACGGGGCCTGATTCGATTGAGCGCATCGCGAGGCTAGTGCGGAGGAACACGAACGTGTGTTTTTCGGCGGCAGCGAATTTTGTCGGCAGCGGAGTCCTGGCAACCGTCGGCGTGGCGACCTTGACTCGGGTGAAGCACCGGCGAGAACTTCTCTTTGCATCTCTTCCTACGCTGTTTGCGATTCACCAGTTCATCGAAGGCTTCGTATGGTTAGGGCTGGATGGAATGCTCTCCCCGAAGATTACGCACAACATGGGCGCGGCCTTCATGCTGTACGCCCAGGGATTGCTTCCCTTCCTGCTGCCGCTGAGCGTCCTGCTCTTTGAACCCAACGCGAAAAGCCGAAAACGGATGCTGCCGTTTCTCGTGGTCGGAACGCTGACGACGCTGTACATACTTTGGGCACTCACCGCTTATCCAACGGAGATCTCCACCAAAGGCAATAGCATTGTGTATACCAATGCCGCCACAAACAATACTGCGGTCGCAGTGTTTTATGTGATCGCCACGTGCGGTTCGCTTTTGTTCTCCAAGATAAAAGATATGGTGATCTTTGGAATCGCGAATATGGCGATCTTGCTGGTTGTGATGGCGGTAAAGCGGTACGCATTCACATCTTTGTGGTGCGCGTACGCGGCAGTGGCCAGCGTGATCATCCTCGCCTACTTCTGGAAGAGCAGCAAAATAAGACCTTTTCAGTACGCCGCTGCGAAGTAAAACCGCATCAACAGTAGAGTAACAATCCGGTGATAATAATAGGGGTGAAAGGAGTTCTCATGACCCCGCCAGCCTCCGCAGTTTCCCCCACTTCCTCCGCTTCCATTCAGCCCCTTGCCTCCGAAGAATTACGCAAAATGAACGCCTACTGGCGCGCGGCGAACTATCTGTCCGTCGGACAAATCTATCTGTATGCCAATCCTCTGTTGCGCGAACCGCTCAAGCTCGAAGACATTAAGCCCCGGCTGTTGGGGCACTGGGGTACGACCCCCGGATTGAATTTCATCTACGTTCATCTGAATCGACTCATTAAGAAGTACGACCTGGATACGATCTATGTCTGCGGTCCCGGCCACGGCGGCCCCGGCATGGTGGCCAATACTTATCTGGAAGGCACCTACACCGAGCTCTACACCAACATTCAACAAAATGAAGAGGGCCTGAAAAAGCTGTTTAAGCAATTCTCTTTCCCCGGTGGGATTCCAAGCCATGCGGCCCCGGAAACGCCCGGGTCCATCAATGAAGGCGGAGAGCTGGGCTATTCCTTGCTTCATGCGTATGGAGCGGTCTTCGATAATCCCGACCTGTTGGCCTGTTGCGTGATCGGCGATGGCGAGGCCGAGACGGGACCACTGGCCACCAGTTGGCATTCAAACAAGTTTCTCAATCCGGCACGCGACGGAGCCGTGCTTCCGATCCTTCACCTGAACGGCTACAAGATCGCGAATCCGACGATCCTCGGCCGTGTCAATGATGAGCAGCTCGTTGATCTTTTTGCCGGATATGGCTATAAGCCGTATTTTGTCGAGGGGCACGAACCAGAGGTTATGCATCAACTCATGGCGGGCACGCTCGACAATATCATCGACGAGATTCACGGTATTCAGGACGAAGCCCGCTCAGGGAGATCTACCAACCGCCCTGCGTGGCCGATGATCGTTCTGCGCAGTCCGAAAGGCTGGACCGGCCCGAAGTTTGTTGACGGTAAGCCGGTGGAAGGCACGTGGCGCGCCCACCAGGTGCCAGTGACCGATATGGAGAAGTCAGGGCACCTGGAAATCCTCGAAACCTGGATGAAGAGCTATCGCCCCGAAGAGCTGTTCGATCACGCTGGAAAACTGGTGCCGGAACTGGCGGAGTTGGCGCCTACGGGCGAACGGCGGATGGGAGCGAATCCGCACGCGAATGGCGGGTTGCTGTTGAAAGCATTGCTCATGCCCGACTTTCGAGAATATGCATTTCCGGTGTCAAAGCCGGGCACAGAAACCGGAGAATCAACCAGAATTCTCGGAACTTTTCTGCGCGATGTAATGAAGTTGAACCTCGAATCCAGAAATTTCCGCGTGTTTGGGCCGGATGAAACGGCATCCAATCGCCTCGAGGCCCTATATGAAGTCACCAAGAAGGAGTGGATGGAGCCGGTTTTGCCGACTGACGAGAATCTTTCGCAGGACGGACGCGTGCTGGAGGTTCTGAGTGAGCACATGTGCGAGGGCTGGCTTGAGGGCTATCTGCTCACGGGGCGTCACGGCTTTTTCTCCTGCTATGAGGGCTTCATTCACATCGTCGACTCGATGTTCAATCAGCACGCGAAGTGGATCGAGGCCACGCACAAAATTCCCTGGCGGCGGCCGATTTCGTCCTTAAATTATCTGCTTAGCTCTCACGTCTGGCGTCAGGATCACAACGGTTTCAGTCATCAGGATCCCGGCTTCATCGATTTTGTGATGAATAAAAAGGCAAGCCTGGTTCGTGTATACCTTCCGCCGGACGCCAACTGTTTGCTCTCGGTGGCCGACCACTGCCTCCGCAGCCGCAACTATGTGAATGTAATTGTTGCCGGCAAGCAGCCCGAACTGCAATGGCTCGACATGGACGCGGCCATCGAACATTGCACCAACGGAATTGGAGTCTGGTCATGGGCCAGCACCGACCAGGGCAGTGTGCCCGATGCCGTGATGGCGTGCGCGGGAGATGTTCCTACGCTCGAAACTCTGGCCGCCGTCGATCTGCTGCGGCAGCATTTTCCCGACATCAAGATTCGAGTTGTCAACGTGGTGGATCTGATGACGCTTCAGTCTCCCAGCGAGCATCCTCACGGTCTTTCGGATCGCGAGTTCGATTCCATGTTCGGCACTGAGACTCCGGTGATCTTCGCGTATCACGGATATCCGTGGCTGATCCATCGCCTGACCTATCGCCGCAACGGCCACGATTATTTGCACGTTCGCGGATTCAAAGAAGAGGGCACCACCACCACGCCGTTCGACATGACCGTAATGAATGATCTTGATCGCTATCATCTCGCTGGCGATGTGGTGGACCGAGTTCCTCGGCTGCGAAGCATCGGCGCGCACTTCAAACAACTGCTACGCAACAAACTGGTAGAGCACAAGCTCTATATCCACGAGCATGGGGACGACGTGCCGGAAGTGAAAAATTGGAGCTGGCCGCACTAACCTAGTCGTTAGTCGTCGGTCGTCGGTCGTTTGGATATTGCTAACGACTAACGACTGACGACCAGCGACCCCTCACACTCACGATGAAAATTCTGGTGCTCAATTCGGGGTCCAGCAGCCAGAAGCTCTGTCTTTACGATCTGGGCGAAAGTCTCCCTGGCGATCCGCCGGCTTGTCTTTGGGAGGCCAAGATCGAGTGGGATGGCGAGCAGGCAGCATTTGTCGCCAAGACTTCGGCTGGCGCGTCGCAGCAGGGCCAGCTCGAAACCATGTCGCGGCCGAAAGCAGTGGAGCACTTGCTTGGGTCCGTGTGGAGCGGTCAACAGCGGGTCCTTTCCTCACCTTCCGAGATTGATGTGGTTGGACATCGCGTGGTTCACGGCGGCCCCGATTATGAAGAACCGGCCCTGATCACAGCGGAAGTGAAAGCCGGAATAGCAAAAGCGTCGGCATTTGCGCCGTTGCACAATCGCGCCGAACTCGATGGCATGGAGATCGTTGAAAAGCTACTGGGCTCGGTGCCGCAGATTGCGGTTTTTGACACCGGCTTCCATCGAAAAATGCCGCTCTCGGCTGCGATATATCCGGGGCCCTATGAATGGTTCAGCCAGGGGATTCGCCGCTACGGCTTTCACGGCATCAATCATCAATATTGTGCCGGGCGAGCAGCGCAGCTGCTCCGCAGAAAACCTGAGTCGCTCAAGTTGGTGACCTGCCACCTCGGCAACGGTTGTTCTTTGGCTGCGATTCAGGATGGTCACAGCATTGACACGACAATGGGATTTACGCCTCTCGAAGGTTTGATGATGGGAACGCGATCTGGTTCCGTGGACCCTGGAATTATCACGTACCTGATGCGGCGGGATCAGATTGATGGCCCGAAAATGGATGACACCCTGAATCACAAGTCAGGACTGCTGGGTATCTCAGGCGTTTCCGAAGACATGCGTCAAATATTGGCAGCCATCAAAGAAAATAATCCGCGTGCCAAGCTGGCCTTCGACATCTACATTCATCGCCTCCAGGCGGGCATCGGCGCTATGGTTGCCGCCTTGGGAGGGGTCGACGCTCTGGTGTTCACCGCGGGAGTTGGCGAGAACTCGCCTGAAGTGCGGCAGGCAACTTGCAGCAACCTGGAGTTTCTTGGGCTGAAACTCGATGCGGCAAAGAATGCGAAGCTTACGCTCGATGCCGACATCGGCGGCCCGGATTCCCGGGTTCGAATCCTCGTAATTCGAGCCCAGGAAGATTGGGCTATCGCGCGAGAATGCTGGAAGCTCGCGCGCGAGACTACGAACTACAGCGATTGAATTGTCTTTGTTTGACCTCACTTCAATCGAGGGGGACATCGATCCAGCGCCGGGCTCGATGGCTCTCCAACACCGCGTCCAGAATTTTGAGTTGTCGTAGTCCATCCACGAACTGCGGGTACTCGGGCGCCGTGCCCGGAGTGCCAATCGAGGCGTAGAAGCGCCTGAAAACCTGCTTGAATGTGTCGTCGTAGCCTTCGCTGTGACCGCCGGGTAGATCGGCGTAGCTGCGTGCTCCAGGTTTCAGCAACGATGGGTCCTTGACGAACACTTCATTAGCCACATCGCGATGGCCTACCCATAGTTCGTCGGGGCGCTCCTGATTCCACGCCACTGAAGATCGTGTGCCATAAACCTCGAGGCTGAAACGGTTCTTGCGTCCGGCGGAAACCTGGCTGGCCGTCATGCAACCGCGAGTGCGGGTTCCCATGTGGAAAATCACAGCGCCGAAGTCTTCCGTATCGATCGGCGTTTCGATGTAGTCTTCCGGACCCAGCAACTTATTAGCAAAAGTCTCCACCGAATGCTTTGGCTGCTTGCGTGTGGGGTGAACTGTTTGCAGGTCGGCGCAGAGACTGGTCACGCGCAGTCCCGTGATATGCTCCGCCATATCGAAAAAATGAGTCCCTATGTCGGCCATGCAGCGCGAGCGTCCGCCAGCGTTGGAATCAACTCGCCAATTCCAGTCTGTGTCATACAACAGCCAGTCCTGCGAATAGGTTCCCTGCACCACCAGAATCTCGCCGAGATCGCCGGCCTCGCGCAGGCGGCGCATTTGCTGCACCATGGGGTAGTAGCGCAGATTGTGGCAGGTGCAGTTGCGTACTTCCTGGCGGGCCGCAAGTAATACGAGTTCCTCGGCCTCGGCCACGGTTGTGGTCAGAGGCTTTTCGCAAATCACATGCTTGCCGGCCAGAAGCGCATCTTTGGCCATGGAAAAATGCTGCGCATTCGGCGTACCGATGTGGACCGCATCGATCCCAGGGTCCCGCAGCACTTCGCGATAGTCGGTCGTAATCAGTGGAACGGAAAACGCTGCGCCCAATCGCCGTGCCGCCTCCGCGTTTCTGCCGACGATTGCCGCCGCTTCTACGCCTTCCACTCGTCGCACCGCTTCGAGATGCACGCGGCCCATGAAGCCGGTACCAAGAATTGCGGTTCTGATCGGTTTCATCCGTCGCTTTCCTTTCGCCTAGGTCCACCAGGCCGCCCCAGGCTGCTCGCGGATTACGATGCTGTTGAGGAAGTTCGCCGCTTTCGTCAATCCTTCACCGGGCGAGAGCAGGCTGTCTTCATGCTCGATGGACAGCACGTAATCGTAGCCAAACATACGCAACATGGAGACGAACTCCCGCCACCACTCCTCGCCATGGCCATAACCGCAAGTGCGGAAGATCCAGCTGCGATGGCGTTCCTCAGTGTATGGCTTAGTGTCGAGGACGCCCGCGCGCACCATATTCTCCGCATAGAGTTGCGTGTCTTTGGCATGAACATGAAAGATGGAGCCCGCCAGAACGCGCACAGCGGCGATGGGATCGATCTGCTGCCAGAAGAGATGGCTGGGGTCATAGTTACAGCCGACATTGTCGCCTGCGATCGAGCGCAATCGAAGCATCGTCTCCGGACTATAGACCACAAACCCCGGATGCATTTCTACGGCAATTTTCACGCCGTGGTCGGCAGCGAACTTTGCGTGCTCGACCCAATAGGGCGTGACGACCTCATTCCATTGCCAGTCGAGAACCTTGCGGTACTCCGGAGGCCACGGACAAGTCACCCAGTTGGGAGCGATCGCATTCGGCGAGTCCCCCGGGCATCCTGAGAAATCAACCATCGTGCCCACGCCAAGCTTCTCGGCGAGCAGAATCGTTTTGCGGCTCACCTCGCGGTATTGTTTCGCCAGAGCCGGGTCTGGATGCAGCGGGTTGCCATGACAACTTAACGCGCTGATGCTGACCCCGTGGTCGGCGAGCACCTTCCTGAAGTCGGCCAGGGCCGAAGCATTTTCAAGCATCGCCAGCTTACAATGGGGATCGCCAACATAATTCCCTGTGCCAAGTTCAACGGTCTCAATGTGAAGGACCGCGAGCTTCTTGAGAACTTCGGTGAGGGGCAACTGCGACAGCAGAGGAGTAAAGACTCCAACGCGCATACGCTTCCGTTCTCCTGAAAATCGGTCTCCTTAAAATCGATGCCCATTCTATCGCAGTTGCTTGTGTTACCTTTATGCCTTTGAGGGAGGTCCCTTGCGCCAAGCTCGAATAGCTCTATTCTCCGTTCTCTTCTTTTCGATCCTCGCCACGTTGATGGTTGGTCAGGATCGTCCCGCGGTGGATCCTACGCTCCCGCCTCCGCCCCACGAGAAGCAGATTCGCCTTAAACACATTCTGGTAATCGGTCAGACCAAAGGATTCGAGCACGATTCGGTTTCCGATGGCATGGTGGCGATCTATAACATGGGTCGTGAAAGCGGCCTTTGGGACGCCACGCTTCGCACCGATGTCGAACTCATCACGAAGAAAGACCTGGGCAGAAACGCGAAAACGCTCGACTACTTCGATGCTCTGGTTTTTGTCAGCACGACAGGCGAGCTCGACATGGACGACAGCCAGAAGAAAGACATGATAGCGTTCATCAAGGACGACGGCAAAGGCTTCGTCGGCGTTCACGCCGCCCTCGACACCAACTACAAATGGCCGGAATACGGCGAGATGATCGGCGGATGGTTCGACCAGCACCCCTGGCTCACGTTCAATGCGCCGATTATTAATGAAGATCCGAACTTCCCGGCGGTACGCCATTTTCCGAAGGCCTTCGTTAAGTATGACGAGATCTATCAGCCGAAAGAATGGTCGCGCGAAAAAGTGAACGTTCTGCTCAGTCTCGATCCTACCAAACTCAACTACGACAACAACCCACGCGTGCACAGAACGGACCACGACTTCGCTGTGGCCTGGGCCAAAATGTACGGCAAAGGGCGGGTTTTCTACTCCACGCTCGGTCATACACAGGAAGCCTGGAACGACCCCGACGTCCGTAAGATGTATTTTGAAGCGATTAAATGGGTGCTGGGAATGACGGAGGGTTCGACTAGTTCCCATCCGCGGCAGCAAACGTTGGGAGATGGGCACTAGCCCGCCATGAATTCTCCTGGCGCAACTTCTCTTCGTTCATCTTTACATTGGAATGCGCCGCTGGCCGCTCTTTTGCTCCTGAGCCTTGCCACCGCGCAAAATCCCACTCCCAGCACGCCGGCGGGAAGCAAAATCAAACCGATCGAAGCTCCCGCGTCCCAAACCTATCCTTCAGACTTGGTCCAGAGTGGCGCAGCACTTTTCCGGCAAGATTGCTCCTTTTGTCATGGCCGCGATGCCGGCGGCGGAGAGACCGGCCCCGATCTCACGCGATCGAAGTTAGTCACCGCGGACATGGACGGGGACAAGATTGGCCCAGTCGTGCGCAATGGGCGCCCTGATAAGGGCATGCCACCGTTCGATCGGTCGGACCAACAGATTGCCAGCCTGGTGGCGTTTATCCATACGCAGCAAAACAATGCCATTGCGAACGCCGGACGCAAAGGAAACGGCGGCCGAAAAGGTGTGGACGCCTCCGATCTCCAAACCGGAGACGCAGCAGCCGGGCAGCGGTACTTCAACGGGGCCGGCGGATGCGCAAACTGCCACTCGCCGACCGGGGATCTTGCCGGAATCGCGGCGCGCTACGAAGGCCTTCAACTCGAGAAGCAGATGCTCTACCCGAAGCACGCGAAGTCAAGAGTCACGGTCACCCTTGCTTCCGGCGAAACCATCGACGGAACACTGGCATATCTGGACGAGTTTACGGTTGGAGTCATCGACGCATCCGGCGTGTATCGATCATGGCGAACCCGCGATGTGCGCTACAAAGTCGATGCTCCGGTGGAAGCGCATGTGGAATTGTTCAGTAAATACACCGATGCCGACGTTCACAACCTGATGGCCTATTTACAAACTTTGCGTTAGACGCCAAAGGCGGCGTTGGCGAGAAGCCGATGCTGGTGAGAGGTTTGACAGAGCCGACCTGGGACACAATCAATGACAAATTCTCTTAGACTCCCATACCTTTTTGCCGTGGTTTCGCTCATTGCATTCTCTACTCCGCGCGCGCTGCTCGCCCAAGGTGCCGATGAGCAAATGCTTTTGCATCCGCCGGCTGACAGTTGGCCCGGATACCACGGCGACTATTCTGGCAGGCGCCACAGTGCGCTCACTCAGATCGCACCCCAAAACGTGAAAAACCTGGCCTTGGCTTGGGCTTTTCAGACGGAGCAGAAATCGCCAATCAAGTCTTCACCTCTGCTGGTGGATGGCATTCTGTACTTCACCGGCCCCGATAACATTTGGGCAATCGACGCACGCTCGGGCCACATGGTCTGGCACTATAATCAGCCCACCCATGAGGGTGAGCATATCGGACAGCGTGGCGTTGCGATCTACAAAGGGTATCTTTTCTTTCTGCTTCCCGACGCTCACCTAATTTCACTGAACTGCAAAGATGGAACCGTGCGCTGGAAAGCAGAGGTTGCCGACGTCTCTAAAGGCTACTGGACCAGCATGGCACCGCTCGTCGTCGGGAACCATGTGCTCGTTGGTGTGTCGGGAGATTTCGATAACCTGAGCGGCTACATCCGCGCGATCGATCCCGAGACTGGCACAACGCAGTGGCAATGGGATTCGACTCCTCCCGCGGGAACTCCGAATCAAACCACCGGAGGAATGACGTGGATGACGGGAACGTACGATCCCGATCTGAACCTGGTCTACTGGGGGACTGGCAATCCAACTCCCGTGTTGAATGGTTCGACGCGGCCCGGCGACGATCTCTACACCTGTTCAATCGTGGCGCTGAATCCCGATACGGGCAAGCTGGCGTGGGCATTCCAGGCCTCTCCGCACGATACCCACGACTGGGACGCGGTTGAAACTCCCGTGCTGGTCGACGGAGACTTCCACGGGGCGCCGAAAAAAATGCTGATGCAGACCTCGCGCAACGGCTACTTCTTCGTTCTCGATCGCACTAACGGGAAGAGTCTTCTGACCGCCCCGTTCGGGCCGGTAAACTGGACACTCGGAGTCGACAAGCAAGGCCGCCCGATTCCGAATCCTGCCAAGGAACCAGCTCCCGACGGGCGTCTCATCGCGCCCGACGAGGGCGGCATGACCAACTATCGCTCACCCAGCTTCGACACGAAAAACGGTCTGTTCATCGTCAGCGCCCATCCCAGCTGGAGCGTTTACTTCGCCAAGCCAGCCGATGGAGTCTACGGTTGGGCGGGGGCGGACTACGACGTTTGGGGCAAAGGCGTGATCGAGGCTATCGATTACCAAACAGGAAAGATCCGATGGAGCCACGAGCTCGGCGCCGAATCGGGCGCAGGAGTGTTGACGACGGACTCGGGGTTAACTTTTACCGGCGACGCGATGGGCAATTTCCTGGCGTTGGATTCAAGCGACGGTAAAACGCTCTGGCACGCAGGGTCGGGCTCGCACATCGTGAGTTCTCCCATCACCTACCAACTGGATGGCCGCCAGTACATTCTCACCAGCAGCGGAGGTGTACTGTTCGCGTGGGCGCTTCCGGAAGGTTGACGGTTTGCTGTTTACAATTGCGTTTTCGAGTTGTGGCGCGTAAGAAAAACCCACTTCTCGCAAGATCTGTGAGAAGTGGGGCACCCGATCTTATTAGAGACTTATCGCGATTCGCCGGGTCGCTCGATCCAGAGCTATCGATTACTTTTCGGCTGGCTCATGCTGAACCAGTTGCCAAAAGGATCTTTGAACACCGCTACTACGCCGAAGAATTCATCTTTGGGTTCGGAGACAAACTCCACGCCTTTGGCCTTGAGTTCTGCAAAGGTCTTGCGGCAATCTGCGGTGTGAAAGACGCCGGCGCTGAACCAGCCTTTCTTCAACAGCGCAGCCATGGCTTCGATATCTTTCTTGGCAGTTTCTGTCGCGCTTCCGCCCTTCAGCCGGTCGGAGTCGGCGCCGGTACCGACCCTCAGCAGGGCGATCTCCACTTCAGTCTGTCCTTTAGGAGCGACCGCGAGCCAGCGGAAGCCGTTCGGCGCAGAGTAATCCGCCTTAAGGTCAAAACCCAACTTATCGACGTAGAAGTCCTTGGCCAAGTCCTGATCGAGCACATAAATGGTTGCGTGGGACATTTTTTGGATCATGATCGTTCTCCTTGGGAAGGAAGATAGCAAACTGCGGCTGGCGCCGCTTCTCGATTCTTGCTATTCGATTCCGGCTTCTATTGGAGAGTTGGCGGCTGTAGAAAACATCCCGGTATCATCAGGATGCGCCAGGGTGCGCTATAGCCGAAGATGCGGCGGATTTCACGCTGGAACTGAGAGGGGCTATGGCCGAACTGGGTATGGAATTTACTGGAAAACGATCCCAAACTTCCGTAGCCTACCTCGAAGCATACTTCGGTCACGCCACGCTCAGAGGCGAGCATCTGCCTGGCGCGGTCCATGCGCAGGCGAGTAAGAAAGCCATGCGGAGTCTCGCCAAAGGTGGTTCGAAAAAGACGATGGAAATGAAATTCGGAAAGACAGGCCTCGCGCGCCGCCTCTCGCAGCAGAACGCGGGAATGATATTCGGCGGCGAGAAAATCGCGCCCGCGACAAAGCCTGCGAAAGGTGTCGTCATGGAGAAGGTGCGGCACCAGAAAATCATACTCCTTCGTGCCTTGCCCGGAAAAGCCGGACCCCGATTGGTGATGTTTTAAGGTTGGCTGTGAAAAAGGGCCAAATCAGGATCGCGCGCGCACGCTGAGAAACAATCTCCCGTGGTGGACTCTTCGTCTTTTCTATGTGAGGTACGGCCCTCAACGAGGATGGCGCGAATCGTCGCCGCCTGTTGCAACTACGGAGGGCCGGAGCGGATTCCAATGTTATGCCTGTCATATTGACTCCCTGTGTGTGGTGGGGTTCAATACGCGGGTTCTGCGAAGTAGCCGGATTCAAATAGCGCAGGGCAACCAGCAAGGTAGGATCCCAATTTGACGACGGGTTCAGATTTCTGGCGGAGAGGGAGGGATTCACCGCCCAGTGCGACCCCTCGACAGCCTGTATGCAGTGGAGCACAGCCCTTGCTATCTAGTACAGCATGAAATGCGCTCCGGGCTAGCGGCTCCACACCAGAGTGCCGACTCGCTCACAGGCTGAAAACGGCTGTTCCGTTAATTTCCTTCACAGCACCGGGCGAAAAGAAAGGGAGCCACCGGAGCGGCTCCCCAAGGAAGAACTGTCACTTCTCCTACTACGGAGCGTGAGCGGTCAATTTTCAGGCCGCACTGACTTTTGATTTTGGCTCTTCAAAGGAAAACTCAATCGGTTGGTCTACACCCGCTGATGCCGTCAAGATCGCGTGGGCAATTTGCTCGTGTTTTTCCTTCGGTAGAGAGAACGATAGGTACGCCTTGCTATCGCCCGTCTCGCGAAAAGAAATATGCACCCGTTTCGTGCCGCCGCCAGAAACCTTGATTTTGAAATTGTGGAAGGATTCACTGAAGGACTGTCCGCTTTCGTAATCCAGATGGACGTGCATTGTTTTTCTCCTGTAGTACGTAATTGCGCCCGCACCTTTTCACGGGCAGCAGAGGAATTATAGCACCACTCCCGGACCCACCTTGTCCTACGCTGTTGGTATGCGTTCGAGTTGCCGGAACTCTGATAGCACGGAGAACTTCACCTTACGCTTGTCGGCGGTCATCTGCACTTTTCCCGTTAAAGGAATCTTGCGCAGCTTGCCCGTCTTGTGACGGACTTCGAATTTGCCGAAACTGGGCAGCTTCAGAGTAAAGCCGTTGGTGTCGATATTTTCCTTGATCACGGTCACGATGCTGTCGGTGACGACGCAGACGACGTGATCTGCTTCCCGATCGGAGTTTAGGTTGAGGGTTTGGCGAACCAGCGTGGCAACAACATCGCGTCCGACCTGTGGGCCTTTGACACGCTTCTTCGGGGATGATGTCTTGGTCACCACGGTAGATTGACACGTAAGCCCGGTGCCTGTGAAGTCCGATTATCCAAGGAGTCCGGCGCACTCGCAGTCGGGATATTCGGAGCAGCAGGGTGTGTCGTCCTTCTTAGGAAGCTTTCGACTCGTCGGCCTGCCGTATGCGGGATTCGGGCCACGTGGTGTGCGCTCCCGTGGACCGTACCAGCCAATACGCAATTGTGGTTCAGGATTCTCCATAGCACGTTGAGCAGGCCAGCGAGTGTTTCAATAGGTCGAAGGAGCCTCTCGCGAGGTTCACGCCACCTGTCCACGGATCTCCCGTAGCACTCATGCCCACCAGCTTGCTCTGATCTTGAATGTGGAAGTCGCGCAACCTTGGTACTCTCGCCCGACCTCTCTCGCGCTGGCACAATCAGCGTGGAGGATCACGCGCATGGCATCACCGAGACTCGCACCCAAAATTAAAATCTCTATTCACAAGAAGAAGCCTGTAATGTCGGCCCGCCCTGCTCTCGATGGTGAAGATTGGGTGCCATCGAAGTATGCATACAAACCCAGCGCATCTGGCTCCGTCTACGATCCGAACGACATTCCAAAGCCACAGCCGGAAACCCTTAAAGCCGAGATCATGAATCTGATGAAGGACGAAAAGCGGGCACGCTACCTGCTCGGTCAGAAACTTGAACTGCTCCAGAAGGAACGTGCTCGTGGTCGTAATGGCACATTCTTGAAAGACCTGCGCGAGTTGCACATCGCGGATTCGAAGGCGTATCGACTGATAAAGTTTTACCGCAGGGTTCAGGCTTACATCACAGTGAAACGGGCCGAGGATACCAAGCTTGCTACAAAATGGGCTAAGGACGGCATTCAGGATGTCAACGATTTTGAGCGCGGTCTGCTGTCGGACAAAGCAGACGAACACCTCGCAAGCATCAACGTAATGGGTGACATGGAGCGAGAGAAAGTGAAGCAGGCTCAGGCGACACGAGCGGCTCAACCCTCCCGCTTCAAACTCACGCTGCCGTTCAGCGATGCTCAGAAGAAACAGTTCAAGAAAGCGTGGGAATCATTAGAAGAGAGCACACGTGTCTCAATCGTGTTCAAGGCGGTGATGCGTGCTGCAAAGAATTGATGTCAACCGTCTGCTCCCAGACAACCATCCGATTCTCGAAGCCGGTGAACGGCTGTTCCGCAACGCTCCAAAGGCACATGAGTGGGACGCGGCGAAGCTGGGCGGGATCGACATCGTCAGAGCCAACACTAGCTCCGACGAAACAGAAATCGTTCGCAAGCCGAACGGCGATCTGCTGTTCATGCTCATCAAGAATGTTATCGAAGAGCACGTGTGGCTTCCTGCCTACGACCATCCTCCGCGAACGCAAGTAATAAATCATTGGGGCGAGAGTTTCAGGGAAGGGAGCCATCCCGTGGCTGAGCCGTTAGCCAATACGGTGCACGGCTGTCTCCCTTCATGATTCATATGGACCGGATCACCGAAAGTAACGAGCCTCACTCACAGCCTGTCTGCACGAAGAAGGACATGACCACGTTCGAGTGGCAGATCGCCATGGGCATCCGGTGTGCGGAGTGCGAGGAATATCTCGTGGATTGCAGATGCAAATGAAGATTCCTTGGGACAAAGTCTGGTCGTTTCTCGGCAAAGCGTTCAGCGAGAACGGTGCGCCGTCCTCCAGTCGTATCATGTCCGGCATCCTCAGCATCTGGACGATGCTAATCATCGGCTTCACCATTCGGCATTGCTTCTACCAGCCCACTGACAAACTCGCCGTCTGGCTCCCGAACCTTCCCATGATTATCGGCGCACTCGCTGTGCTCACTACGATGCCTTACGGCGTAGGCAAAGCAGGGCAGGCACTCATGTCGTTGAAGACGGGCCAGCTTCCTGCGAGCGCGGACACGACGACCGTTGTTGTGGACGACAACGCGAAGGGCTAAGTGGGCAAGCCGCATCATCCAGTAGGGTTCCGAAAAGCCATGACTCGCTTCGAGCAGGAACAGCACGCTCAGGAGTGGGCATTGGACGACGCCATGCGCCAGCGCAGACGCGAACGGGCGGACCGAGAAGAGTCCCGCATCCGTGCTCTGCCCAACTACGATCCACCATGGCGTGTGCCCGCAGGCAAAAGAAAAGCCGCTCCGAAGAGCGGCTTGAGTGGGGAGCGTTCCCGGTAGGTTATTTGGCATCGACTTCTTCGACCGTGACCACGTTCAGACTCAAGGTTTCATCGCGCTTCTTGCCGTGGACGATGAACTTCACCGCTTTGCCGTCCGCCTTGACCACGTTGTAATCCTGCCCGACTTCGAGCGTGGGCATGCCCCAACTTTTCAGTTCTTCGAGGGTGTATCGCTTGTTGCCGATCGTGCCCACGATGATGTCTTGGTTGAACGACGTGCGGTAGGTTTTCTCGTCATCTCGGGTGGCTTTGTGGATCGAGTTGACGTGCATCTGCACCGGAGCGGTTTGCGCGAAGGAGTGGCTCGCGAGCACCAACCCGATGAAAAACATTGCAGCAGTTCTCATTGCTTGCCTCCAGTTTGAAATAGGTGTGTCGAGAAACAGATCGATGGTGCGACCAGCGCGTGCGAGGCCAGTCGCTCTATCCGGGTTTGTCATTGCGCCTTCTCCCATGCCGAGTGCTACCCGAAGTTTCGCAGCACCCTGCTCGCTTGCCAAGATTACCCTCAGTGCATTCCTGCTGTTGCGGGGAAGAGCCGAGACGAATTCAGCCGCGTGTGATTTAGTCATTAGCGTGCACCCGCTTTCGCAGCATTCGCCTTCGCTGCAACCTTGAGGACGCCGTTCGCCACGCACCAGTAGGCGTAGCGCACCACGCGCTCGTTCGTGACCTTCTTACCGTTGAACTGCCTGCCGGTGAACTTCGCCTGAAGTTCCGCCACTGTGACATGGCCCTTCTTCGCGACGAACGCCACGAAAGCCGCGACGAAGCCGCGTTTGATTGAGTCGGTCTTGGCGACCGTCAGTGTTTGCGTTTGGATCGTTTTGTAAGCCATCTTTTGATCTCCCTGTCGGCAGTTGCCGATGACGAGATCATGTCCGGCTATGACGATGACCGACATGGGCACCTTGGTTTGAGCAAAGTACCCACTCGACATACCTGCTGTATCCCACACGATTCATGTTGAGAACGGGAGGGCCACGGGCTGGGCGGGAGCCTCGAACGAGCCTATAAACGTCCCTACGTGTCCTGTGGCATCATAGGTGGCGTGCCGAACGAATCGCTCTCCGAAAAGCTTCGCCGCGAGTCTGACGAATTGCTGGCTACCGCAGCGAAGCTGATAGAGCACGCTGCGACTCTCAAGGCGAAAGCGACTGAGTTGCAGAAGCAAGTGGCGCAGATGGAACGCAAAGAAAAGGGCCACACGCGAGGGTGACCCTGAGAGGGTTTCAGTATTCGTCGGGCAATAAGAAGGTGGTTGCGCTCCGGTCGGCTTCCGTGATGATCCAGAAGCGCGTGCCATCGCTCATGCGGTAGACAGACAGCAGCCGGAGTTCGCGCAGAAGGCTCTGCTCGTTCGCCTGCCAGTCCTCCGCGTCCACTTCGCCCCAATCGCCAGCGAGATGCCTGACGAGATAGGCGAGCGGGTCGTCCCCGGATGTCCTGAATGCTTCCAGAACACCCGGAGTCGCCACGACTGAGCCGGGAGAGAATTTCACCCCGCTCACTTGGTGACCACGGCCTTGAAGATGCCGTGGTTCCGGCAGTAGGAAATGTATCGATGCACGCGGTCCGACGTCACCTTCCGGCCATCGAACTGGCGTCCGTTGAATTCAGCGATGAGCATCGCCGCATCCACGGTGCCTTTCGCCTTCACAAACTTCACGAACTCCAAGAGGAAGCCGCGCTTGACGGTGTCGATTGAACCGAGTGTGAACTTCGCATCCGGCTCGGTTGGCTTAGAAACCTTCTTTGCTTTCTCGGCCTTCCCGTTCTCTGCCTTATCGTTTGCTGCCGCTCGCTTCGCGTCTGTCGTGCCTTGTTTCTTCATTGCTCGTCTCCTGTGAATCGATTGAACTCATAGGGGAGGGAGCAAATCTTGTCCCGGCAGGAGGGGCTACGACATCAACTTTCTGGAATTGGGAGGGGTCACTTCAGAATGCTACAAACGATGGAAACATTACCGGATCAAAAGGACGATCTCGAAGATTCAATCTGACTTTGTCCCAAAGACCGGAACCATGGTCGCTGGGAATATGAGCAGCAACTTGCTCCACCGTGGCAATCCACACAGCGGGTGTTGGGAGATACCAGAAATGGAAAAGAAAACTGCTTCCCGCCTCAGCCGCTACTTCCCACTCATGCCGAGTCAGAAAAAAGACGAATTCTGTGGTTGTGGTCGCCTTGGCTTCAATGAACAGCTTTGTCAACTCACCTGTCTCATTCCATCGATGAGACGCAATGTCGTACCCAGCCGTGTTGTCTTCAAGCGATATCCACACTGGACTTTCGCTTATGCCCAACTTCCTGAGCGTCTCAATCTCCAACTGAAGGGAGAGTTTCTCACCCCGTCGTCCGATCTCCAGCAGTTTTTGGGACTGTTCAGCGCGAAAGTGTGCGGCCAATTCGTCCCACCAAAGACGCACCGCTTCGTCGATTGGGCCGAGCAAGCCTGCATAATTCAGACACTGTTTTTGGCCAACCGACAGTACATCACGCACTCGATCTCGCCCCAAGAAACATATCTTCGCCCAAAATGGCTTCAGCAGAATCGCCAGCTTGAACAATGTTTGCCTTAGTTCCTCGGTTCGATTCGGTGATGAGCAAAACGGGGCAATGCCATGCTCTTCGCAAATGTCGAGTGCGGCCTCGTAATCAAGCGAATTACGGAAAACTGGACCGTTGCGGAGTTGCCTAATAGCATCCGCGACTGTTACTTCGGGATAGGTTTGAAGATGTCGCTTCAGATTCAAGCCAGCATCGATCACACTAATGCGAAACACCAGATCCGGCTTCACACCAGTTCCTCGCCCGGTTCGGGCGCAGTGCCAGAAAGTTCGTTGATTAGATCGACTATGTCATCCAGAGTAATGTCGTAGTCAATCGGCTCTTCTCCTTCCTGTTCATCTAAGGCGAGCTGACGAAGGTCAATATCTTCAAGTGCATTTGCCATCATGTTCAATTTGTCGATGAGTCTGCGCCGCACGGAGTAGTCAATCGCCCCGATGACTCCGGGCGCAACAGACTCCATGACATGCACATAGGTGAGCGTCTCAGGTGGCAGGCCCAATCGATGAATTCGATCTACGCTCTGCAAGAAATGGGCAGCGTTGTAGCTACGATCCACATAGATCGCATGGTGACAGACACGATGAAGGCTGATTCCTTCGGAGCAAGCCGCTGGGTTAGCCACCAGAACTCGACCGTGGAGATCATTGGAATGAAATGCACGAATGCGTCCTTCCCGCGTATCCAGATTGTTAGGGTCACCGACAGGAACTCCGCCATGAATAAAGGTTGCACCGAACTCGGACAGTAGACTGCTGAGTCGCTCGACGTTTTCTCGAAAAATGCTCCATATGACGACGCGGGCAGATCGATCATTCGTGAGGATTTCACGGGCCAACGCAACCGTTGCAAGCAGTTTTGGAGAATCACGCTCGGCAACAACTTGGGTGAATATTGCTTCCAGAGTGTCATCGTTGTGTAGGAAATTATCAAGCTGCTGCGATGTCATCGCCCGAACTGCGAGGACAGGATTCGATGAAATCTGTAGGAGACGCACAACTGCCATGCGTGCCGCACCAAGATCGATATTCGCATTAGCCGACACTCCCGCCATCCGTTGCAATATCGCATCGCGAACCAAGCTGTAGAACGCGAGTTGTGCATCGGACATGGTTACTGCGTGATGCCGCTTTACAACTGGTGGGAGTGCCAGTTCGCTTTTTCTGGCCCTCACATAGAGTGGCCTTAGTATTTGGGCCGGATTCTCGGCGACGACGATCTGACGCCCGAGTCCTTGTCCGGGCCATAAAAAGTCGATTTGCGGCACGACATCCACCAGCGCATTTGGCATCGGCGTGCCACTCATGATGTCGCGACGAATTGGCAAATGGGCGATGGAAAGAAGAGCCGCGCCACGTTGGGAAAAACCGCCAGACTTCATCTTGTGGCTCTCGTCAACGATCAAGTGCACTCGATGTGACCGCATAAAATCAGCAACGACCTCGGGAACCCTAATCAATTGATCGTAGGAAATAATCGCGCGACGAGGTTCGGCTCTTAGTGCAGCGCGGACACCATCAATCCCTTCTTCCAGCCGAACAAATGGGGTCATATCCGCTTCTGGATGCGATTGAATCAAACTTTCGGAGATCACATCGTCCCATGCGGCAAAAGCATTCTTCGGAGCAACCACCAAAAGATGTGCGTCCCTATTAGTTAGCAGATGGACTGCAAGGGCGACGGTGGTTTTTCCCGCACCCGGCACAGAGAAATTTGCGCCATTGCGCTGCGCGGCCATCAGCACCACATCCCTGCGTTGATGATCTTTCAGTTCTCTACCGAATCCGAGCAGGCCCAGTTGCTCCTGCACACTTTGCTCCGATAAGTTCGGTAACGTGCGCGGTTCCCGCAAGGCGATGTATTCCTCGCGGAATCTCTTTAACTGGTCTCGCGCTCCCCCCGAATATTCAATGCCGAAGCCAAACTGCTTCCGCATATCGGCGAGCCGAGCCACCATTGATAGCAATGCCGCCCAATCCATGTCGAAAACACGACCGCGTATTGGGAGGTCAGGTTGCACTCGCGTGGCGAGTCCGGTAATTCGAGCCCAGACGGCCTGCTCCAGTTCGGGACTGGCCGTGATCCTACCCTTCTGTTCTCGTTCGAGATATTCCAGCTTTATGGTCATGCGCTGGCGATCACTCTGCGGCCTTTGCGATAGGAATCTTCGAAATTATTTCCTGTGCCCGTTCCGAACAACTAACGAGTTGTGCCCGAATCTTGGGGAATGTGGAGGGATCGGCACCGTTCAGTTCGATGTCGTGCAAAAGTGAATTAGCGGACTCAGCATTTCGCAGGGCAAGCATTTTACGACCGCCTTCCTGTTTCTCCTGTTGAATCTGGGCCGTGATGCGAGCAATCTGCTGTGCGCGCTCCTTACTTTTCTGGGCATCGAGAATAATGGGCTTCAGAGCGGAGTATTGCTGAGTGGTTTCTTCTGTCACCCCACCAAGCGGATCATCATCATCGGACGTGCTCGGCATGGCGCTCGGTGTAGGCGCAATTGAAATCTTCTCCTCCTCGGCAAGGCGTCGCAACAGTTCCTCTGCATCCTCACCAAAAGCGAACCGAAATTGGTAGGCACGATCTTGCAACCCACGCGCTTCTTTCACCAACGGATAGGCGATGAGCCGACTGAGTTCCTCGATTTCTCCAGATTTATTTTCCAGAGCCTGCTGCAACTGCTTGAACATCTGCTCACTTTTGTCGACAGCCTCGTACTCCCGTGGCCGTTTGAGGTATCGCTCCAGATAATCCTCAGCCAACTCAAGCTGTTCGATCTCCCGGTTGATGTCTTTCTGGCTCTTGAATCGGTACATCTTCCTAAGTTTATCGGGTGGTATTTTATGGTGGTCACGCCGACGTCGGAGTTTTAGCTTGCGAGATATCCAATCGTATTCCAGTTTTGTTTCAGGTATCTCTTGCAGTTCCGATTCGATCTCTTCGAGGTCGGGGAACGTCGCGTTACTTGGTAACACTGTCACATTTACAAACCCGAACTTACTGAACTCCGTGTTTTCTGCGTCCAACAGCTCGCGCATCGATACCAACCGTCTGTTCCCATTCACAACGACTCCGGAATGGGTGATAAGAAGATTTTGACTTTGGACCGCTTTGTACTTGAGTTCGGCGTAGATGTCAGCGCGGGGATCCTTTGCAATCTCCAACAGGAGCGCGTGTTGAACCATCTGCGCTTCCTCGTCTTCCTCACCAGACACGAAGTAATTTTCGTCCAGTTTATTTCGGCGAATATATTCTTCCTGAGCTTTCCCGGTGCGCCCGTTCTCCATCCGGTAGAGGAGCAAATCAATGGGCAACCGCACGACCGGCAGCTGCTCGGGCTGGTCACGAAATACTACGATTTCGTGAGAAGATGGGTTCTTGATCTCCTCGGCAATGCGCACAATTCGATCTTTTTGATCCGCAACTTTGACCTGAAACGTCACGGGCATCTCCTTTTATTCGAAACTGACGATGAGTACGGGCACCGTTACAATATGGAAAAACAGCTCGCCCAATTCCTCTGTGACCCTTCCGAAATTCGCGATGTTGCTCCCCAAGGTGGAAGCAGCCGCTGTTGTGGGTATGACGAGAACAGCAACGTCCACGCGATCGCGCAAGTACATTGACTGAAACTTCATAAGGTCATAAAACGCACGCGTGATGTTGCCAGTTTGAACCGTCAGGCCAACTCGCTGCTTCATTGCGTTGATAGTGGGATTGTGATCTGGGTGGACACGCGGCTCATTCGCCCATCCCAACTCCGCCAGTTGTGAATCAAAATGCGTCTTAATGTCAGGCGATGAGCCGGGAGCCACGCCGACCAGCGAAGCGTCGGGCAGGTGGAGAATTTCTTGCAGCAAGCCTTTGTCGGATAGCTCTTCCTCAGCTCGCCGATGGGAGTGAGTCTGGGCAGTTTGCATGCCCCACAAGATTAGCCTAAGGTGCGTGGAATGTTAAGGGGCAGGACTTCGCCCTACTTAAATAGCCGTGCGGTATCTTCTCCCGGAACCTTGGACAGGGGCGACTTGGTGTGGTCGTAAATGGGCTTGTCGTGCGGCCGGTACTTAGCCTTTCCGATGAGTGCGTCAGTCAGCCACTGTTGTCCAACACGAACATATTCCTTAACGACTTCCGCTCCCCAGAACTTCCTCTGATTTATGGCCGCAGCTACGCCCGCAGAAGCGGCTCCAGCATAGGGATCAAATACTAACCCGTTCGTGGGAGTCAGAGCCTTCACCAATCTTTCTACGAGACCGACAGGAAACTGACACGGATGCGAATGCTTTTCCACGTGATTACTTTTTACATTCGGGATGTCCCAAAATCCGTCCCACATTTCGTCGCAGGAAGCTTCCCAGACATCTTCAGGATTCTTGCCATTCGGGTTGCTCGAAAGCTCACCTGCTTTCGGTCCTTTGTAGTGACGCTTGCCGGGATATTTCGATTTGACTCGAACAGCGTCGAGATCAAAATGGTATTCGTTCGCTTTCGTATACCAAAGGATCACTTCGTACCGGCCACTGAATCGATGCTTGCAGTGCAGCCCATGCCCGAATCGCCATACGATTCTGTTTCGTAGAACTAAGCCCATCTCCTCAAAAATCGGATGAAACAAAATGTCGAGCGGGTAGACGCTCCCCCGGTTGTTTTTGCTACTCACGATGTAGTTGCCAACCTGCCAGCAAAGGCTTCCCGTGGGTTTCAGTCGCTTGACGAGCTCGTCTATGACTTTTTTCTGCTCGCTCTTGTATTGCTGCAATTCCACTTTCTGTTCGTACGGCTTGCCAATGTTGTAGGGCGGAGAGGTAACGATCAGATCAAAGAGAGGTTTCTCAGGAAGCACTCCGAGCACATCTTCGCAGCGTCCTTGGAAAAGAGCATAGTCAGCGTTTCGGCTCACAAATGCCGCTGGATCGGCAGTCACGAAAACTGGATCTGGCATTTTGGGACCGACGATAGCGAGTTGTCTGCGATCTTGCTTTTTTAGGGGCATCTGGCCGAAAAGCAAGATTACCCTACAACACCCAACAATATCCAGCAAAAACGCACCGGGGGATACATCATAGCGTATGAAGATGGCTTACACGAAGGCTTGATACGACTTCGCGACCAGAGCCTGCGCGTGAGCAGACGCGGCCTTCGTCGCTTTCAGGTACCGCTGCGTCGTTTCCATATCGCTGTGCCCGAGCCATTCCATCAGGGTGGGAACGCTGACCCCGTTCTCGCTGTGGTGCGTCGCGAACGTCTTGCGGAATTTGTGCAGTTCCCAAGTCCCGATGAGGTTGGCGTCCTTCGCGATGTTCTTCAGGATGCGCAGAAAGTGCCCCTGCGGTTTTCCCTGCTCGTTCGGGAAGATCAGGTCGCCCGGCTTCGCGTCACCCCGAGCGGCCTTCAGCTTCGCCATGACTTCAGGTGGGATGGGCACGAACCGATCCTCACGGTCCTTCACCTTCCAGCCGCGCTCCGGTTTCGGCTGCACGTGGAGGACGTTCTGCTCGGAGTTCAGATCGCGCCATTCAGCGTGAGAGACTTCGCCTTCGCGACAGCCGCTCCACAGAAAGTATTCCCACACCAGTCCCTCGTCTGCGTCGCTCGCCTTGAACAGAGCCTTGAGTTCAGCCGGAGTGTAAGCCTCAACCACCTTCTCGTCGTAGTCGAGTTTCCCGAGCAGTTCGCCAGCGATCTCGATCTTGGGATGCTGAGCGCGGAGGAACGTGTTCAATCCCTGAAAGCAGTTGTAGACCGACCGAGCACCCTTCGGTCCGTTGTACTTCTTCCGCAAGAAGCGAATGAAGTGTTGGCAATCGACGACGGTGATCTGGTCGAGGTACTGCTTGCTGCACGACTCTTGGAACAAGCCCAGCATCCGTTGCCGCGCTTGGTAGGTCTTCGGTGCCTTGCCAGCCTTCACGTCCTCCAAGAAAACCGCCACGGCGTCTGCAACCGTGACACGCGGTCCACCTTTCTTCGCTATTTCCTCTGCCGCTCCAGCCACACCTTGCAGCGCGGCCTCACGGTTCTGTTTGGCCTGCCACGCGGTGAGGGCGTCGGTGCCGACGTTTTCATACTGCTGCTTTTTGTCCTCGTTCCACGTCACGTAATAGGCGTGCAACTGGCATTTCTCGATGCGGGTCTTCCGACCGTTGACCAGCACCACGAGCGGCTCCGGCCACCCTGTGGATCGCATGAAAGGTTTGTAGTAGGAACGCTTGCCGTTGACGGTTGCGGCTGCCATGAGCCGGACCCGAAGGTTTGCCATTGATTCTTCTCCTGTTACACCAGTACTGGCGAACAAGAGAAGTCTGCCTTAGTTGTTAATGGAAAACATTAATCTTTGGCACCCGCGCAGAAACTACAGGGGTTAAGGGTTACTGGCGGAGAGGGGGGGATTCGAACCCGCCTAAGAACGTAAATTCAACAACATGCAAGGCCACGGATGGCACCGTAGTACATGAAAAGCATCACTAGACCAGCTAACGGATTGCGGATGGATCGCACCCCACCCTGCGGTTTGCCGAACGAGGCCGTCCCCCCGCGGAACGCATTCTAAATATCTCTCGAAGATATCAGGCACGCCAGTTCCACGTGGGATCGGCCCGAAGCTTAGCCACAAATTGGTCGCCTGGCAACACCGTCTTGGAGTCGTTGTCGATCAGCAGATTTGGGTCATCCGCTATGACTTGAACTACCTTCTTCACGATGTCCAACGATGAATAATCCAGAAAAACTCGACGGGGGTCTATCTCTCCACCTTCCAGTTTTGGATGGTAAATGTAAACACGGCTGTTCGCGTCCTCGATCGCCAGTCGATCGGAGGGCGTCTTCAGCAACGACCAGTGCAGTGCGAGGAGTGAGCGCAGATGGTCGAGTGGGATATCTTCGTTTCCAGTTATTACAATGGTGTCCATAGCCGTTTCAAGGTGCAACTACTTGCAACAAGAGTGCCTGATCCCCCGTCACCAATCCCCCTTGGGCACCGACTGCCCGAACCGCATTTGGAAGCATTCTCGGTGCATACCCGATGCTTGGCAATCCGGTGGCGGCTTCGGAGGCCTGCAATTGACCGAGGATCCCCGATGCGCCCACCGTGTTCTTCACTTGAATCACCGCATTGTTGAGGAGAATATCATGGTCGCCCAGTTGGGCGGGTGGCCCGGCCTCTCAGTTCTTATTTGATATTGCTTCTAGCTCCAGAACTGTGGGTGCCCCGTCCTTGCGTCGTTTGCAAGGGCGGGTACGAGCCTGCTTGTGTCATGGGATTTCGGCCGAGTCAAAATCGGCACGTGTTGCTTGAGAATATGGCGGAGAGGGAGGGATTCGAACCCTCGGTACAGGTGTTAGCCCGTACAACGGTTTAGCAAACCGCCGCATTCGGCCACTCTGCCACCTCTCCGGCGTGCGGAGCTACAGTTTACCACGGCGCATTCGACGGGTGCCGGCGGTTTCTCCAGGGGATCTCACTGGACAAACTGGAATCGGCTGGCTACACGACCGGTTCAGGCCTTAGAGAACATCATCATGGCCAGCACGACCGGAAGATAGAGAACTGAGGCGTGAACGACTCCGCGGGCCAGAACCTTGGTTGGAAATCTCATAAGCTTGGTCACGTGATAGAGCATGTACGCGCCCGCCAAAGAGACTGCGGAGAAATAAATCAAGCCCCCGCGGCCAGACAGTGGCAGCATGGTAGTGAGCACCAGAATTACGGTGAAGCCGAAAATTTCTGCGCGCGTGAAGCGCGAATCGAGATCGAAGCTCGGCAGCATCCTGTAACCAGCCCGGGCGTAGTCCTCGCGATACATCAAAGCTATCGCCAGGAAATGCGGGAACTGCCAGAGAAAGAGAATGGCAAACAGGAACCAGGCATTCCGATTGATGGCTGCCGAGGCTCCAGCCCAGCCAATCAATGTAGGCATGGCGCCTGGGAACGCTCCCAACAGTGTGCACACCGGCGTTTTTCGCTTTAGGGGGGTGTAGATCAAGAGATAGGACAGCAACGTAGATGCTGCCAGCAGGGCGGACAACATGTTCACAGCGAGCGCAAGATAAAGCCCGCCTGCGAAGCTAAGCAGCATACCGAACCAGAACGCTTCCCGTGGGCTGAGCCGGCCTGCGGGCAACGGGCGCGAGGCCGTGCGGAGCATTTGTCCGTCCCATACCCGCTCCACCCATTGATTCAATGTGGCCGTTCCGCTGGCGACCAGCAAAGTACCGACGAGCGTGTTCAGCAGGCCCATCACTTGGAAAGGACCGGGAGAGCCCAGATAGTAGCCGGCTGAGGTCGTCATCAGAATCAGGAGGTTCACTTCCGGCTTGGTCAGAGTGTAATAGTCCCGAAGCTTGGACTTTAGCGTCTGCGGGGAAACCGGGTTGGACATCACTTGTGTAGCCGCCATTTTTACCAATCCTGCTCGCATTCGCTCTGGACGTCAGTGTCTCGAACCTGACCGTTCTTGCGACGCACCACAAAAATCATGCCCACGGACATGAGTGTAGGAGGAACGATAAGTATCAGAATCCCGCTCTTCAAGGCCTGAATCATTCGCGACCCGGAGGAGGCCGCCTGAGTGTAGCAGAGAGCGCAGCTTTGGGAAAATAGAGGCAGCGGCGCCAGCAGGAAAATCAGCGCGGCCAGCGCGAGCATCGTCCATCGAAATTTGTTGGGGCCGCTCATGTTCAATAATTCAGTTCTCAATTTCTTCCGTATCGCACCAAGCATCTACTTTGCCCAAGGCACTCCGTTGAGTAAGCGATAGCTATCCGTCCATCCGTATTGCATGGCGAAGAGCACGAATAGGGTGATCACCGCGACGAACCAGAGGAGCCCGCGGCTATCCACCCACAGATGCATAAAGAATAACACTGCCAGAACCGCCTCGACGCAGGCCAGCAAGATCATTCGCGTGAACATTTGCGTACCGTCGAGATTGGAGTAAGCGATAACAAACTGCAATCCCGCAATGGCCAGGATGCACACATAGACGATCAAATATTTCGTGCTATTGCTGTGTTGCACTTCGGCAGCTGCCATTTCAATCTCCTGTCATCAGTTCTTATACCGTCCGGGTTACCGTGTTCCGTCAGTGGGAGAGATTCAAAAGATAGACCAACGGGACCACAAACATCCAGACCAGGTCTACAAAGTGCCAGTAAAGGCCGGTGATTTCGATGTCGTCGGCGTTGTAGCGGCCGCCCTGATAGCGAAGGCCTACGACGAGCAGTGCGATGACGCCCGATGTAACGTGCAAAAGATGCAACCCGGTGATGCTGAAAAAAGACGCTCCGAACAGGGCCGAGCCCCAGGGATTCTGGAATAAGCGCATGCCCTCGCCGATCAGCCCCATCCATTCGCGAATGTGCAAGACAGCGAAAGCAAGCCCGAGCACGGCTGTAATCATGGTCCATCGGAAAGCCCTGGCCTTGTCCCCCGCCTTGGCCGCATCGATGCCAAACAGCATGGTCAGGCTGCTGGTGACGAGGATGAATGTCATTAAGGCTACATTCGTAATGCTGTGAAACGGCCGAGGCCAATGGGAATCGGAGATACGCAAATAGCCGTAGGCCACCAGGCAGGCAGCAAACGTCGCCGAGTCGGCGATGATGAACAGCCACATCGCCATTTTCTTGGCAGGGATGGCAAAAACCGGCGGCACTCCATTCGCGTCGTGTCCGTGAATTGATAGATTGGCGTAGCTCAATGCGCCTCCTGGACTCCTTAGTTGTGACGACGTTGTGTCAAAACTACAAGCGGGCTAAAGCTTTGCCCACAGCAACCACAGCAGATACACCCAAAGGCCATCCATAAAATGCCAGTAGTGGCTGGTCGCATCGAGCGTGCTCTTGCGGAGCGTGGAGCGGTTAAACTTGTGAATCACTCGCGCCAGCCCGCCCAATCCGCCGAAGACGTGCAAGGCATGCATCACGGTCAGCACGTAGAAAAACGAACTGTTCGGATTCGTGGCCAGGTACAAACCCTGCGCGCGCAACTGCAACCACGCCGTAAACTGACCGGCCACAAAAAATATCCCAAGGAATAGAGCGGCATATAGCCAGCGAGCCGGATTTTCGGCCCCGGCTTTCACAATGCCAGGTTTCCCAACCAAAGCCTTCGCCGTCATGAAGGCTCGAACCTGGCGGCGGCCTATCTCCAGCGCCACGCTGCTGGCCAGAAGCAGCAACGTATTGAAATAAAGAATGGGCGGCAGAGTCAGGTGCTGCCAATCTTTGGCTCCGCCCTCGCGCACAACGAGGGCGCTGGTGAACGCCAGAAAGGTCATGGTGATGGAGGCGAGCACAACCCATATTCCGGTAGAGGACGGAGGCGGCGAGTGCCTATGTACTGTGCGCAGGTTTCCGTTGGCCGGGGTAAGGTTGCCCCCGCCGTTGCCGGAATCATTCAGCCGAACCCTGGGCTCTTCTCCGATCGCCGGTTTGGGTGGCTCGTGGACCGTAGTTGCCATAAAGATGAATGCTTTCCTGGTTCAAAACCTAATGCGAGAAATGCCGCGAGCCGGCTATGCCTCGTCGGGCCCGTTCACTTTCTCGGGTGAAGTTTGCATGATGTAGTCGGCGGACGCGCCTTCCACGCTGTACTGATGCGGATCGTGATGGACCTCGGGAAACGTCCCACCAAAATTATTGAACGGCGGCGGCGACGACGGAGTGCTCCACTCCAAGGTGGTAGCTTCCCACGGATTCGCCGGCGCTGGCTTCCCCCAGAAACGGCTGTAGATCAAGTTGTACAGGAAGATCAATTGAGCCAGGCCGGTGAGGATCGCCGCGACCGTAATGAAGCGGTGAAGTGGAATCAGCGGCTGCAAATAGTCGTCGGTAAACGCCTGGTAGCGGCGGACATTGCCCGCAAGCCCAAGATAGTGAAACGGCATGAAGATGCAATAGGCGCCAATGAAACTCAAGATGAAATGCGCCTTGCCCAGCGTCTCATTCATCATGCGGCCGTACATCTTGGGGAACCAGAAATAGGTTCCGGCGAAGATTCCGAACATCGCTGCCACTCCCATGACCAGATGGAAATGGCCGACCACGAAGTACGTTGCGTGCAGCATGATATCGATGGAGGGCTGGGCCAGGAAGAATCCGCTGATCCCTCCGGTAATGAACATCGAGATGAAGCCCAGAGCAAACAGCGACGCCGAATTGATCCGCAGCTTCGCTCCATAAAGGCTGCCCAGCAGGATCAACACAATGATCGTGGAGGGAATGGTGATGACCAGCGTTGGGAAGGAAAATACTACGGAAGAAACCGGATTCATGCCACTGACGAACATGTGGTGCCCGTACACCATGTAACTGAGAACAGCGAGCGCTCCCAAGGAATAAACCATTACGCGATGACTCAACAGAGGCTTGCGCATCGAAGTCGTAAGTATGTGGGAGACGATGCCCATTCCGGGTACGATGGCGATGTACACCTCAGGATGGCCGAAGAACCAGAACAGATGCTGCCAGAGCAACGTCGAGCCGCCCGAGTGCGGTTGGAGCTGACCGTTGAATACCAGATTGCTGGGCACAAAAAAGCTGGTGCCGGCTAGATGATCGAGGACGAGCAGAATGCAGGCCGGCATCAGGACCGCGAACGCGGTCAGACCCATGATGGAAGTGATGAACCATGCCCAGACGGTATACGGAAGCCGCCACATGCTCATGCCCTTGGTACGCATGTCCAGAGTAGTGGTGATGAAGTTCAGAGAACCGAGCAACTGGCCAATACAGAAAAGTCCAATCGCAGTCGCCCATAGGACGACACCGGTTCCCTGGCCTGGGCCGGCGACTGCGCCGACGGCGCTCAACGGCGCATACTGCGTCCAGCCGCCTAATGTGGGCCCATCGCCGACAAAAAACGAGGACATCAAGACCAGGAAGCCGGCGAAGGTGACCCAGAACGACATCATGTTGAAATGGGGGAAGGGCATGTCTTCGGCGCCCACCTGGATCGGCAAGAAGTAATTTCCAAAGGCCGCAAAGGGTGCCGTAGTCAATACGAAGAAGACCATGATGGTGGCGTGCATGGTCATAATTTGCAGGTAATACTCCGGAGTCATGACTCCGCCGGGAGCGCCCGTTTTGGACAGCGTCTCCAGTCCCGGAATCGCGGCGTTGGTCCATCCCAGGTGAATGCGCATCAGCCAGGAAAGAAACATACCCACGTAGGCGGCAATCAGAGCCATCCCGTAATACTGTTTCCCGATGACCTTGTGGTCCAGGCTGAAAACGTGCTTCGCGATAAAGCTAGTGGGCTCGTGAGCTGCATGAGCTGCGTGCCCGGCCACATCGTGCATGGTTCACCTCGAAGAAAATAGTCCCGATTGCCTAACCGCGAAATCGGCAAATCGCTCTACTGAAGCGCCGCCTGCTTTTTGATCCAGTCATCATAGTCCGACTGCGACAACACACTCAAATATGCCTTCATGTTGTAGTGGCCCAGACCGCAGAGCTGGGTACAGACAATTTCATAGCGTCCAATTTTGGTCGCCGTGAAATGCAGAGAAAGATCGAGACCGGGAACGAAGTCCTGCTGCACTCGCAGTTCGGGAACAAAGAAGGAGTGCCCGACATCTTTCGAGTGCATCAGCAGATGAACTTCTTTGTTCACTGGAATCGCCATCTCCGCAGTGACGACGTCGTCTTTCGAATCGGCGTCGTTGGTCTGGTCGATGCCGAAGAAATTCGCGTTGGCTTCGTTGATCATCTCCGGGTGGATCGGTCCAAACTTGCCGTCAGGCCCGGGATAACGGAAGTAAAAGGCGAACTGGCCTGCCTGCGCCTGAACCTGCACGGCGTCCGCAGCCGGCGGAGTGAAATACACGTTCGCCCAGGCCTTGACGCCGAAAATTCCCAGAGCCAGCACTTCGGTTCCGACAAGCAGGAATGCCGCCCAAACCATGGCTTTGGCGCCACCGGGAAAAGTCTTGGTCTTTTCGCCCTGCCGCCAACTGGAGAACCTCCAGATGAAAAAGGCGAGGATGATTTGCGAGATCACAAACGAGATTCCAGCTTCCAGCATGGTCTCATTCGTCTGATCGTCAATCGCTGCGCCGTGAGTGGAAATATCTTGCGGCGTAGGCCACGTATGCATGACGATGGGAATCGCCGATGCGATTGTAATGACGACGATGATGACTGCAAAGAACTTTGCCATGAAAGCCCTCGCTGTGATTCCAGCTGTTTCGAGTCCGCCCGGACTTTTTAGAAGCCGCCGCATGGAAGCGCGCGGCGGCTTTAAAGTACGTGAAGCTCTTAGGTCGTTACTTCGCCTTGAAAGTGAAATCGGCGGAGGCGGATTGCCCGCCAGCCACGGTCACCTTCGCGGTCTGAGTTCCCAGATCTTCCTGCCACGCGGTCACAGTGTAGCTTCCGGGGGGAACATTGTTGATGGTGTAAGACCCGCTGGCATCGGTGGTTGCGTATGGGCCTTTCACCACCACAAACCAGCCGTGCATCCAGGGATGAATATTGCATTGCACTGGAATCACTTCCGGAGCCTTCCAGCTCTTTTCGACCGGCTGAGCGCCCGGAGGCTGCGACTGGTTCCAGGGGATGTTGCCCGTCATTGGATTAGGGAGCGGGTGAATATTGTGGGTCGTCTGATCGCTGGTTACGACCTTGAATTTCTGGTTTACATCCAGCGCCAGCACGTGCGGCGTGTACATGCAATTCTTCTGATCGAAAACGGGGACAGTGGTGGGCGTTTCCGATTCCGCGCTGGCAGGCAGTCCCGCGGAGATGTAGAGAACCACGTTCTCCAGCCCACCGCCCGAGCCAGCCACCACGGTTTCAAGGTGGGCCGGGGTAGGATTTGCCTTGACACAGTAGGGATCCTTGGACATGTCGATACCCCTCATGTGAGGGGCGGTGCCGTTGAGCTTCACGGTGCCTGTAATTTTGCCTTCACCGGCAGCCTTGACGTTGCGGCCGAGAATCAGCACCGCACACGCGACTAAAACTAGGGCGGATAGTATTGCCACCGGGAACCGATGGGATATCGCTTTCATAATCGTTCCTCCATTCGAATGCCGCTACAGATCTAATTCTAGACCTGCTTCATCGTCATTTTTCGCGTTTTGTTTTTATTGTGTTGCCGCCGGAGGCGGAGCGTTAGGATCTACCGGCTTAAGGCCGAGCTGCCTGGCCATCATTTTTTCCTTGCTATTGGGCGACATCAGCGCACGAAGGTAGAACACCAGGTCCCAAGCTTCTTCGGGCTTGATATTGTCGGCAAATGACGGCATCGGGGTCCCGTCCAGCCCGGTCATGAAAATTCGGTAAATATCGCGATCGGTATCGCCGCATTTCGGACGCGCCCCTTCGGTAAAGTTGTAGGGCAGGATGGGGCGACCTTGATCGTCGGTAAGAGTCGCAGCCGAAGGACCGTTGGCTTTACCTTCGACGCCGTGACACTTCCAGCACTGAACCCGGGCATACACGTCGCGACCGGCCTTAATGCGGTCCGCGGTGACCTCTGGCTCCGGAGGAATCGTGATTGGCGCTCCCGGCTTCTCGTTCGCCCAGCGCGGGGAGAAATGCTTCACCCAGGCCACCAGGTCCGCACGCTGCTGCTTCGTGAACGTGCTCCATTGCGGCATGTTGGAGCGGTCCAAGCCGCGCGCAATGGTGTCGAACAAATCTTCATCGGTGGGTAAAGTCCCCGTCGGGGTGGAGCGACACTTGAATACGCCTAGTTGAAAGTCGCGCGGCTTGGGATCAAGCCAGGGAAAGTTCTCGCCATTCCCATCGCCCAACTCGCCATGGCAGCCAACACAATACCTGCGGTAGTCCGCCTTGGCATCCTTGGCATGGCCGGTGATTTTTCCGATGTGGGCTTCCATTCCCAAACGCGGCTCAAGATCATATCCTGTAAGCTGTGCCCAGGAAGCCAGCGGGAGCGCCAAAATCGCCGTCGCGCCCGCCCATAGCGCCAATCTCATCAAGATTCTCCGCATGTTTATCCCTCTTGGAATTGTGGCTTTTAGAAGTCGAAATCAAAACCCGTCAGCAGTTCGGTGGTATTAATGTTGGTGCCCGCGGGGGCGCCGACCAGGAATCCGGTACCTTCCTGATGCAGCCAGTTCCACTCATTGTGCCAGGCAAAGCCGGCCCGGCTCGTCATGAATGGGTTGTACCGGAAGCCGACAGTGTAGGTAGAAAGGTTACCGAAATTCGAAGGTTCAGGCCCGGTGTATCCCGAAGCACCCGTTCCTGTGTAGCCCGCACCTTGGGACTGTCGTGAATTGCGTATGGTTTCATAGCGCCCGATGAAGATGAGCTGTGGGCTGTAGACATAATGAGGCTCAAACAGGACGCCGTTCCACGTTGGAGCCTGCGAGCCAGCCGGCAACGTGCTGCCCACAAGGTTATTCGGGCCGCCGGGATTGTCGATCGGATCGCCGTATCCTTGGCCGAACCAGGCACTATCCCAGCCGTGCTGGGTAACCACTTGCAAATCGACGTGTTGGCCAAAGTAGAACTGGCCAACGAAACCCTCGCGATGGAAACCCTTGTTGCTGAGCCCAGCGCCCGCAAGCGGAGTCCCGCCGGAGGTAAGGTAGTACGTCGACGCCTGCCCGACCATAGCATACGCACCAATTCGATCCACGCCCAGTTTCCCGGTATCAAACGCCTGGCTGACGGTGAAGAAGCCGGTGTAAGCGTTGCCATAGAGGAGACCAACGTTTCCGTCCGTGGAACTAATCAGTGCGGCGGAGTAGCGGGTGCGATCGTCCCATGAGTGGCCCATCAGTTCGGCGCCGAGCTGGTTGTCTCCCATTTGGCCGAAGATATTGCCGTCGCCCACCGGCATGAAGTGATACAGCTGGTAGACGCCGCCATTGCCCGTCAGGGTCAGGATGCGTTTTTCCGAAAGCAGGTTATCGAGTTCAAACTTGCCCAGCTTAATGTTAATCCAGGGACTGCCGAACACATTGTCGAGGCGCGCCATAACCGTCTCGAAGTGAAAAGCGCCGGTGTTGTCAGAAGAGGGCAACAGGAAAAACGAGAAATTCTTTTCCAGTGTGCCGCCGGTATGCAAGTCCAGCCCGCTCAAGTCAAAACCCGAAGTTGTGATGCGCGTTACTCCTGACCCCTGGTCGACTGCAACCTTGTCGGTGCTCACCCGGTGCCAGATTGGCGTCATGCGGAAGGTAACCGGCCAGTAGCCCGGATTCTGCCAGATCGGGGCGTCCCGATCGTTCATGAGTTGATAGCCATTGTCTTTGAATTTCTGGCCGAAATAATTAAGCATGGGCCAGGACTCATGGCAGGCCGAGCAGCGCAAGCCGTATTTCCGGGCAAATGCCGGCAGGGCGCTCGCTTTAGGGCTGCCGCTCAGGACCAGAAAGCCAAGAACAAGAACCGCGATCAGGAATTGCTTCCCCGACAACAACTTTCCACAAAACCCAAATTGTGTTCCTATGCGCATGCCGGACTCCTCAGGCGACGTTTTGTTGAATTGCAATCCTACGCTGCAAAAAAAAACCTGGAGCAACGACGAAAGCGCGCACGCGGAAACCGCTCTTGCATGTGGCTTCCCGAAAAAGGAACAACTCTAAAACCGATTTTTTCAGCAAAAGGTCCTACCACTGTACCGGGGGTGAATCGTACTACGGCCCCGCAATAACTTTCAAGAGGGGGACAAGACATTTTTTTTACAAATATTTTACAACTAGACTTTGCCGCATCTCTTTTTTGGGCGATGCGCTCAAAAGTTCGGCCCGGGGTTGACAGCTCGGACCCCGAGTTGAGACCCTTTGCCAGAGAACATTGTTGTGGCTGACCCGAAAGCTTTGTCCAACCAACTCCGCGGCTCTCGCCAATCAGGCCAAGTATCGATTTTCCTGCCCATCACGATCATTACATTGGTTCTCTCTTTGGTTGCGCTTCCACTCACAGCTCGGGAAAAGGACGCGACTCAATACGGGATGGGTTTGATCGTGAACCTTCCCTTCCCGGAGAGCGAAGTCGATCAGGTTGTACGAGACGTGATTCAGAACGGAATCATTCGAGGAACCAAAGAATACAACAAGGACGAATACATGGACGGCGCCGCTCCGGCGGCCTCGACTCATGTCTTCAAGGAATGGACGGATGGCGGCAAAGTCTTCTACAAAGTGCGCCTGCATGCGATAGACCCTAGAAACTTCAAAGATACCAATGACGTAGGGACATTGGCCGTCCGCTACGTGATTCAGGCTCAGAGCGACAAGAATACGGTCCTGCACATCGACGCCATCTTCGTCGAGGATTTCCGCCATGTATCGCATCCCTCGAATGGCTCGGTCGAGAGCGCGGAGTACAAGGATATTCACGATCGCCTCGACGCCATCGCTGCTATGAAAGCCGAGACCGTAGAAGCGGAGAAAGAAAAGCAGGATCGGATCGCGAAAAATCAGGGTTCCTCGGTTGCGCCTGAAGTTTCGTCATCGTCATCTAAGCCGCCACAAGCTCTCTCTACACCCCAGGGTCCCGCCACCGCGACGAGCGCGGGTTCCGCGGCCAATGCCAGCGCCCAGCCCGGTTCACCGACGCCGCAGACGCTAGGGCAGGCGACTCTCGACCAACATGTTAAAGAACTCCGCCAGCAGGTTGTTCGTTTGATAAAAGCACCCGGAGCTCCACTTAAGTCCGCGCCATTTCACACCGCGAGCACGTTGCAGTCGCTGCCCTCGGGAACGGAGATTCTGATTGTGATTTCGACCCCGTACTGGTTCGGAGTGGAGACTCACGAAGGCCAGCACGGCTGGATCCTGCGCGACGAACTGGAGCAGGCTCCATGATTCTTGAATTGATGATTATTGGATCGACGATTCCTGGATCGATTTTCAGAGCCATGGGCTTGCGAAGCATGAGTTCCCGAGTCAGGGGCATGAGCCGACTAGCAGGATGCGCAGCGCCGGTGATGATCATTGCTCTGCTCGGTTCTCTTGCTGTGCAGGCACAAATGAATCCCAACGAACGTGCTTTCCCGCAGTCCAAGGCGACGGTTGAGAAAGCGTTAAAGGCGATACAGGCGAACCTGTCGGGACGCCTTCCCTCGTTGGAGGGCTTCGCCAGCGCTGGGGAGCATGGTCTCGACCAGTACCAACGCGGCTTCTACCAGGCAACCGTGCAGGTCAGTTCAACTTCCGGGGGTGGATCTTTAGTGCTCGTCAGCGTTAAAGTGACCGCCTGGTATATCGATCCCGTGGCTTCTCACTCGGGTTACCAGTTGTTGACGTCGAATGGCCGGCTTGAAGCCGACTTGCTGGATCAATTGGCGGACCAACTGGCTAAGGTCCCGGTCGAAACTCCCGGCAACGCTGCGATGCCCTCAACTTTGAAACCCTCCGCCAAACCGGCGCCGCCGCCGGAGCCAACGATTTCAGCCCCCGCACGGCAATTTCCGGAAACCGGACGAACATTCCCCTCGTCGGTGAGCCAAGGCCTCGCAAAGCAGGTGGCAGATCAGGAACATCCGGATGGGCAAACTGCGAAACAAACTGAGAAACAAGCAAAAGACGACCAGACCATCAGCGCGTTACGCGCCGAGGCCGACAGCCTCGAGGAGATTCTCAAAAATCAGGGTCATCCCAAGAATCTCGTAGCAGTGAAAAAGTCTGGTACGCCAGTGGTCGGCGCCGCCAGCCTGACCGCAAAGCCACTCTTTCTGGCTAGCCAGCATGACGAATTTGAGATGCTTGACTTCACCGCCGACTGGGTTCATGTACGGATCTCTGGGTTGTCGCGTGGCTGGATCTGGCGCAACAGCGTGGAGATGCCCGATGGCATCCCCGACACGGTGGCTCGTCCCGCGACGGCGCTGGTGCCCGCGGCCGACTTGTTCCATGTGATCCGCGAAGAAACCGCTTCATTCCCGGGAGATTGGGAGCCACTTCGGGGCAAAACGGTCAAAATCGTCTCGGTGCAGAAAATTGACGAGAATGCGGCCGAAGCCGGCCCCAAGGAGCGGCTCGAGTATGCGAAATTTCTTTTCGATAAAAGCTATACGGAAATGTCCCAGAAGCCGCAGGATGGGGATCGCGCCGGCATCGTAGTGATTTTCGATTCCGCCGATGGCGGTATGATCGCCGCCACTTTGAGCGCGCTACAGCAGTGGCGGGCCGGCGCTTTGTCCGATGCGGCCTTCTGGCACAAGTGTTTCTTTGATCCTCCGGAGGCGCTCGATTCCGCGGGTTCCCCGCCAGCCAGTGAATGAGAACGGACCGTCTACTCCGTCATTCGTTCAAATTCTTGTTCGTGATTCGTAACACAAAACACTCTGCTGCATTTTTTTCTCCTGAATCGTGGACAATGCCTTCAACACGGAGGGGGAGAAGGAGTGGCTCCGGACGATTGCCCGAACTGCGGCGGTACCGGATACGTTGCGAAGCCGGTGGACTTGAACGGTAAGTCCGAAGGCGTCGCGTTTATCCGTCTGAAATGTCCCGCCTGCGCGGGTACTGGCCGGAAAAGCACCCTCCCACCTGCGACCGCGGGTTGACCGCACAACCTGCGGTGCTTGCGAAAACGCTCGACCCCGGGCCGTCATTCTTCCCGTCCTACGGTTGACGGTCCGGCTGAGCGTTTCTTGAGCAGCAGCTTCGCCTTTACAGGGTAACCTTCTCGATCCCCCCATTGCGATTCGCTTTTCATGATTTTCGGCGAGCAGGTTTGGGAGAGATGTCGAGCGAACTTCTTCGCGCAGCATGTCGTGGGAGTCCCCTCGGACGACTATGCAATCCCCGCAGCTTTGACCCGACTCCGCCGACGGGGAAGTGAGGCAGTTTCCACGCGATTTCGACCGTTAGCCTTGGCTCGGTAGAGCGCCTTGTCGGCCGCGTGTAGCACCCGATCAGGATCCGATTCTTCCTTGGCGGACGTTGCCACACCAATGCTCACCGTCACACGAAGTGGCGCCGCAGTCTTTTCCTGGGCCAGTTGTCGAATCGCCTGGGCTTTCCTCGTCCGGCCGGTAATGCGTTCATTGCGGCGGTCCGGTCCTCGAGGGTTCTGGCGCCGATCGCCACTTCGCATGCGGAATTCCGAAGCTTCAATCTCTCCACGCAGTTGTTCCAGATGGTCGGCGACTTCGGCGGTCGTTTTTCCCGGAAACAGAATATTGAATTCCTCGCCGCCGCAACGGTAGGCTTGTCCGCCGCCACTCACACGGGCCAGACTGGCCGCGACCAGACCCAACACCTGATCGCCAGTATCGTGACCATAGGTATCGTTGAAGCGCTTGAAGTGGTCGATATCCACCACGGCGATCGAGTATGGGGTCTGCAATCGCAACATCGCATCGTTAAAAGCGCGGCGCGACGGCAGCGTCGTCAGTTCGTCGTGGTAAGCCAGCAGGTATGAGTTCTCGACGATCGAAGCTGCGAGAATACAGACTGCGGCGACCGAATATGCGGCCGAAGCGCGCGGTGTCCAGGCAAAGCGCAGCGACAGAAAAAAAGCCGCCAGCGCCCAAAATAATGCGCCGTCGGCGGGTTTGCGCGTGAGCAAGAAACGCGTCAGCAGAAAGATTCCCGCGGCCGCAAAGCCGAGCACGGCAAATACCGGCAAAGAAATTGCGCCGGCCAGGTGATGCGCTCGCGAGGGCCCAGGCAACCCCTCGGAAGCCCGGGATAGCACGAATACGATTACCGATTGCACGAATAGAAATATTGCGACAGGCGCAATGGCGCCGAGCGTGAAGCCGCTTTCCCGCATCAGCGCAATCAGGAAGAAGTTGAGCGGCACGAGTACGGCGACCGCCTCGAGGACGGTCCATCCCGGCGTACCGGGCCAGACTCGCCCGGCGCCGAGAAGCGCAACCGCCTGTTGCGCCAGGAACAGAACCAACAGTGCGGAGAAGATACGACTGGAATGGAATCTCCAGGCTAGTAGCGTGCCACCGATCAGCGCGCAGTAGTAAAGAAAGCTAAGCGCTGGTAGGGCCAGCGTAAGCCAACCGAAATACAACAGCACTGCGACGCCCAAAAGTAGAACTCCGCCCGGCATCAGCAACAACCTCACCGTCTTCATGCTCCACATTTGCAAAGCAGGACTCCAGTCGAAAACGCTCCCGTTGGAATTATCTCCGGAAAAACGAACAGCGGAATTGGCCGCGAAGGTTCGCGCGCTCGCAAAGCAGGGGGAAAACGCAGCCGATTCCCGCTTTGAAACCCGGCCCCGTTTCTGCACCTACCTACCTTTGTTCGGCCCTGGTTTCCGCTGCACTTGAGCGATTTCTAACTAGACTGAGGCTGTCGGATTAAGGATGGTTCAAAGTATGCGAATACTCATCGCAGAAGATGATGAAGCTCTGGCCCGCTTTGTGCGCCAGGGTCTCGAAGCCGAACACTACGCGGTTGACGTGATGTCGGATGGGGAGCAGGCGCGGGCGGCGGCCATGGAATTCGAGTACGACGTTGTGATTCTTGACTTGAACCTGCCGAAGCTGGACGGGGTCAGCGTGCTCCGCCATTTGCGCTCGAAAAAGCCCAGTATGCCCGTCCTGGTGCTCACCCAGCGAACGCGAGTGGAAGATCGAGTGCAATGCCTCGATACCGGCGCAGATGACTATCTGGCCAAGCCTTTTTCCTTCAGCGAACTTTCTGCCCGGCTGCGCGCTCTGGTCCGGCGCAGTCACCTGCCCTCAGAATCTGTGCTCACCGCGGCCGACCTCAAGTTGGACCGGGTACAGCGCCTGGTGGAGCGTTGCGGGCGCAGGATCGAATTGACCGCGAAAGAATTTTCCCTGCTGGAATACCTGATGCTCAATCTCGGGCGCAGAGTCACCCGTTCCATGATTATTGAACACGTGTGGAATCTTACCTTCGATACCACTACCAACGTGGTCGACGTTTACATCAATTACCTGCGTCGCAAAATTGACGACGGCCACGGGGCGAAGCTGATTCATACGGTGCGGGGCGTAGGCTACGAGTTGAGCGCTCCGTCGCAAGACATGCCCGTCGAGGCTTCCATTTTCAAGAAAAGTTCCGGCCTCGTCGTTTCCGAGCTGAAGAATTCCGACCTAAAAAGTCCCGAGCTAAAAAGCTCCGAGGTCAAGCTGTGAGCAGTGCCGGTCCACAACTTACGCCCGAGTGCGCCGAGGGAACCCTGAACGTCGAAGGGATGCTCAAAAAGAGCCGCAGTCCGTTGGCCCAATTGCTGCATGCTCTGAATCAGCCGCTAACCGGGTTGCAGTGTTCGCTGGAGTTGGCGGTCGCGGGCCCGCGTCCTGCCGACCAGTATCTGCGCACCTTGCGCGAAGGCTTGGAACTCGTCGCGCGCATGCGGATTCTGGTGGAAGCCCTGCGCGAAGTCGCCGACTCCGAGGCCTCGCCGGGAAAAGAACCCGCGCCCTTACTGCTGGACGCACTGCTACAGGAAACCGTGGATGACCTGCTGCCGGTCGCCAAGAACGGCAACGTGCACATCTCGCTGGTAAGATCCGGACCGCTTCCGGTACGAGCCGATCGGGGCGCGCTGGCGGCGCTGACTTTTCGCTGGCTCGAATGCGCGCTGAGCCTGGCTCGCGAGGGCAGCGATCTCCACGTCGTGGCCGTTCCGGAATCGGAATACGCTCGTCTGGCGATTTCCTTTACTCCCGGGCCGCCCCCCGAGCATTCCCCTTTTTCGCGGCGCGAGTTGGGGATGATGATCGCCCGCGCGGGCTGGGAGCGGGCCGGCGCGGTTTGGGCCGATACCCTGGCCGACTCAACTCGGACCTGCACCGTCCAGCTTCCGCTGGCTTCCCCGATTCTCGGACTACAGTCCTGCGGATTTGGAGACCCGAAATGAGCGCCCTGCCCAGCATGCCGATCTTGACCCAGTCCGGCGGAGCGCTGATTGCCAGCCCGGACAGCGCTCTGCGCCGAGCGGTGCTGCACCGACTGAATGGCCGATGCCGGCCGGTGCACCAGGCTCTGGGCGGCGCCGACGCTCTCGCTCAGCTGGAGAAGGGGAATTGGCAGGTGCTCTTTCTCGACCGGCGTCTTCCCGATCTCGACGCCGAGGAGCTGATCGCCATCATCCGGCAGCGGTTCCCGGGAATCCAGGTCGTGATGCTCAACTCCGACAGCGCGTGTTTCCCGGAAGAAAATGCAGACCAGGACGGAAACCCCATCGCAGAGAATCTCACTATGGCGGGTGACGCGCATGGGGCGTTACGCCTGATCCAGGCGAAGGAGATCCAGACGAAGGAGCCCCCGCCGCGGGGGTTCTTGGAGGCTGCCGCGATTCAGCCTCGGCAGATCCAGCCTCTGCCGCAGATGATTGGCAGCAGCGAAGCCATGCAGCGCGTCTACCGCATGGTCCGCCTGGTTGCACCCCGCATGACCACGGTCCTGATTGCCGGCCCCACGGGCACCGGCAAAGAGCTGGTCGCCCGGGCGTTGCACGCGCTCAGCCCGCGCTCGTCCAAGCCGCTGGTAATCGTGAATTGTGCCGCCATCCCGGAATCCCTGCTGGAGTCCGAGCTGTTCGGCTACGCCCGGGGGGCGTTCACGGGCGCAATGCAGTCCCAGCTTGGACGGATTCCCGCCGCTCACGGCGGAACGCTGTTCCTGGACGAAGTCAGCGAGCTCGCCTTGGGGATGCAAGCCAAGCTGCTGCGTTTTCTGGAGCAGAAAGAAATTCAGCGCCTCGGGAGCTCCGAAGTTACGCGCGTCGATGTGCGGGTTTTGGCCGCCAGCAATGTGGACCTGGCCGGGCGAGCCGCGCGCGGCGAATTTCGACAGGATCTTTTCTACCGTCTGTCGGCGTTTCCCATCGAATTGCCGGCGCTGGCCGAGCGTCGCGGCGATATTGTGGCGCTCGCGGAGCACTTTCTGGCGTGCATGTCAGCGGCCCTCGATATGCCCACGCCCCATTTGAGTGAAGATGCCATGCACGCACTGGTCGCGCACCCCTGGCGAGGCAACGTGCGCGAGCTTCAGCATGTCATGGAGCGGGCATCGATTCTGGTGGAGAATGGCGAAACCATTACCTCCCAGCATCTTTATTTCGCGGATTCACATCCGTCAGCGCCGCCCCAACTCTGAATTTTGCGTTTCTAAGCTGCGCCCGCTCATGCTGATGATTTCAACTTCGGCATCTGAGAGAAATCTTAGGCACCCCAACCCCGAGTTGGCACGCCCCGTGCACTTCTTGCCTGCGACTATGACATCCTTGCCTATGCCGAATGGTTGGACAGGGCCCGATTTCGCGGCCCTGCCTTCCGGCCTGTCTGAATCTGCTATCGGCAATTCCCGTCTCGGCCATCAAGACATCGAGGACGAGGAGTTCCTGTTGCGCGCCTTTCGTTCTTTCGCCGCAGCGGCCGGCTCGCTGGAGCAGTCCTACGGGATGTTGCGGACCGAAGTCGAACGCCTGCGCCGTGAACTGGAGAGCCGCAATGCCGATCTCGAGCAAGCCCAGGCAAAACTGCGCCGGGAGCAGGCGTTGGCCGAAGTCTCCGCCGTCCTGGCCCATGAAATCCGCAACCCCCTGGGCAGCCTGGAACTGTTTGCCGGATTGCTCGCGGACGCCGATCTCGATAGCGATTGCCGGAACTGGGTCGGGCATGTGCAAGCCGGGCTGCGTACACTGTCCGCCACCGTAAATAACGTGTTGCACTTCCACAGCCTCCCCGAACCCGAGCGCGGTCCGGTCGATCTCGGGCAGCTTCTGATCTGGGCTCGCGATTTTTTCCTGCCGTTGGCGCGCCAGTCGCGCGTCGCCATCAGCGTGCAGAACCGGGTTTCGGGGGTCTTGTTGTCGGCAGATCGCCATCGCCTCGAACAGGTATTGCTCAATCTGGTGCTCAATGCTCTGCGCGCCATGCCAGGAGGCGGCTGGGTCGAACTGGGCGGGCGCACGATCCAGAATGGCGACGCGGTGATGCTGGTGGTCACCGACACCGGTCCGGGAATTTCGGCCGAAGACGTGCCCATCATTTTCGAGGCAGGCTTCAGCAGGCGCTCCGGTAGCCCTGGTCTCGGACTCACCGTATGCCGCAAGATCGTCGAGCAGCATGGCGGAACGATCGCTGTCGGCAGCCGTCCCGGTGCGGGCGCGACCTTCACCTTGATCTTCCCGCTGGTAGGGCCGCTGGTGGCTGGGGCCGCGGAAGGAGTCGCCGAATGAATCCGATACTGAAAAGTAGGGTTTTGGTGGTGGATGATGACGTCAGCATGCGAGCCGCACTCGAAGCCCGTTTTCTGCGCCGGGGATGGCAGGTCGAGACCGCAGCTTGCGCCGAGGAAGCGCTGGAACGCTTTCGCCGGGGAATGCACCCCCTGATTGTGACCGACATTCGTATGCCGCGCCGTCGGGCCGGATCGCTTTTCGAAAGCGAGCTACTGAAAGGCGCGTTAAGCGAAAGCGAATCAACCAAAGACGAACTAGCCGAAAAAGACGGACTGTTGGTGTTGCGTTCGGCGCGGGCCCTGGCGCCGCACACGGCGGTGATTCTGCTGACCGCGTTTGCCAGCGTTCCCGGCGCCGTCGCCGCCATGAAAGACGGCGCCTGCGATTACTTGGTCAAGCCGGTGGCCTTCGAGCATCTGGAGCAGGCGGCCGAGCGGATCCTGGCGCAAGCTCGCATTCAGGCCGACGCCACGAGAGACTTGGCCGGGCATGCCCCCTCCTGGTTGCGCGCCCTCGAGCGCGCCCGCCAAGCGGCGGCGAGCACCGCCGATATCCTGATTGAAGCCGAGAGTGGCACCGGCAAAGAGCTAGTCGCGCGCCTCATCCATCGGCTGAGTCCCCGCCGCGACCGTCCATTTGTCGCCGTCAACTGCGCGGCTTTCCCCGAGACGCTGCTGGAAAGCGAACTCTTCGGCCACGCCAAGGGCGCATTCACCGGAGCCATCAATGCCCGGCCGGGCAAATTCGAGCAGGCGAACGGAGGAACGCTGCTGCTCGACGAAGTCGGCGAGATGCCGCTCAGCCTGCAACCCAAGCTGCTGCGCGCGCTGCAAGAACGTGAATTCGACCGCCTCGGCGATACCCGCACCATCCACGTCGACCTGCGCGTCGTTGCTACCACCAATTGCGCTCTCGCGCAGATGGTGCGCGAGGGCAAGTTCCGCGCCGATCTTTATTACCGGCTCAACGTCATTCCCCTGACTCTGCCGCCCTTGCGCGAGCGCCCCGGAGATGTGGGTGAGCTGGCCGAATTCTTCGTGCAGCTCTACGCTCCTTCCGGCAAGTCCGTACGCCTGACCTCCGAGTTCCTCGCGCAACTCGAAGCCCACTCGTGGCCGGGCAATGTCCGCGAGCTGGCGAATTGCCTGCGCCGGGTCGTAGCCCTGACCACTGAATCCGAAATCGGCGCGAATGCGCTTGAGGGCTCAGAGTGGATTTCCGCGGCGTCGAAAGCGCCAATGGACACTTCCTGTCTTCGCCCCGGAATCTCTCTGGGCGAGATGGAGCGCAAGCTGGTCGAAATCACCCTGGAAGCCACCGGCGGCAACCGCTCTCGCGCGGCGGAATTGTTGGGAGTGAGCCTGCGCACGGTGCGCAATAAAGTTCGCAGCTACGGCCTGCCCAGCTGCGGCAGCTATGCGCACGATTGAGGATTGCGCCTAGGAGGAAAACATGAGTCAAAGTATGACCGACACTTCGATGACGAAAGCCCTGGGCCGCTTCCTCGATGTGGACGTGGCTCGCTACAAGCTGATCGCAATCAATCTCGCCAACATCGACACGCCCGGCTATAAAACCCGCGACTTGGATTTTCGCTCGGAATTGCAGCGTGCCGCGGATCCCGATTCAGGATTGGAGGGCGCGCAACTCGTCTCAAATTCCATCCCCCACCAGATTCCCGGTCGTCAGATTCGCGGCCTCATGGAAAGGCCCGACGGCAACAACGTCAGCGTCGAACGCGAGACCCTGCTGCTGGCCGAGGCGCAAATGAAGTACAACCTGGGCGTCCAACTGTTGAAAGACGAGTTCCACACCATATCCCTGGCTATCAATTCCGGAGGCACTTCATCATGAACCTATTTGGCATGCTCGAAGTCAGCGGCTCGGCGCTCGGGGCGGAGCGCTGGCGGGCCGAAGTGGTTTCCGCCAACATGGCGAACGCCGAAACCACGCGCACCCCGCAAGGCGGCGCCTACCATCGCCAACTGGTCGTCTTTCGAGGCCGGCCGCTGTCGCGATTCCCCTTGCTTCTGGCCTCGTTACATCCAGCGCACGTAATTCCCGCTGGGGTAAGCGTCGACCGCATCGTCGCCGATACTTCCCCCCTGCCGCGGCGTTACGAGCCCGGACATCCCGACGCCGACGCCGCGGGATATGTCACCTATCCCAACGTGAACCCGGTCATGGAGATGACTGACCTGCTGGGGGCGGTACGGGCCTACCAGCTGAACGCCGCCGCCGTGCAGGCGGCTAAGAACATGATCCAGCAATCGCTGCAAATTTTGAGTTGAGATTCGACTCCTCGGCAATTTCGCTTCGCCGAAATGTGATTCAAGGAACTTCGGTTCCGTGAGCTTCGCTTCGACGACTTCGCTTCGATGAGCTTCACTTCGATAACAAGGCACGAGGAAAACCTATGAACGCACCGATCTCTTCCCTGCGCATCCTTCCCGCCGAAACCGGCACGGCTTCGCTGAATCCCGCGACCGCGCCGGAAGCGGGTTTTCGGGAGGTTCTCGGCAGCGCCATCGACGACATCCAGCAACTGGAAGGACAAGCGCAAGCGAAAGTCGCCGGAGTGATCGAGGGCAACGGCGCCGACGTGCACAGCGCGATGATTGCAGTCGAACGAGCCGACCTGAGCTTTCAGCTGATGATGCAGGTGCGCAACAAGATCGTGTCGGCCTATCAGGAAATCTCGCGTATGCAGTTCTAGAGTTCTGCGACGCATTCTGAATCTTGAAAGTGCGAGTAATTGAAATGGCCAACAGCGCAGCCCCACCCAAAAGCGCAGCTTCTGGAAACGATGCGCTGGAGCGCCTGGGACAATTCTTCCGCGGGCTGACCGTGAACCAGCGCCTGCTGTTGGTTGGCGGCGCCGCTCTGGTCGGCGGTACGCTGTGGATTTTCGTGACCCTGCTGGGACAGCCGAAATATGTCACTCTCTATTCGGGACTGCGCTCCGAGGAGGCGCAGAATCTCGCCAGCCGCCTGGCGGCGAAGAACATTCCACATCAGGTCTCGCCCGACGGCGGAACTCTGCTGGTCCCCGAAGACAAACTGGACGCCGCCCGCCTTGAGACCGCGGCCGCCGGATTGCCTCGTAGCGCCCGCCTCGGCTTTGAGCTATTCGATACCCCGAACTGGGCCGGCTCGGACTTCACCGAGAAGGTGAATTACCAGCGCGCCCTCGAGGGCGAACTGGAGCGCACCCTCGCCACCCTAAGCGAAGTGGAAGCAGTCCGCGTGCACCTGGTGATGCCGCAGGAATCCCTTTTCACCGAACAGCAGCACGACGCCAAAGCCGCGGTGATCCTGAAGACGCGCGGCGGTCGCCTCTCCGAACAAGCGCAGCAGGCCATTCCGCAACTGGTCGCCAGCGCCGTCGACCGCCTGCGTCCCGAGAATGTGACCGTGGTCGATGCCGACAGCAACACCCCGCTGCTGCATACTCGCGACGGCATCGGCGGCCGCGCCTACGGCCTCGACGAGGAGTTGGCCAAGACGCTGGTTCACACCCTTGAACCAGTTGTCGGAGCCGACCATGTGCGCGCCAGCGTACACGTGGAATACGAGCTGGGCACGAGTGAAGACACGCAGGAAACCTTCGATCCGAAGGCCACTGCGACGCTGACCCAGGAACATTCCGAGGAAAATTCCATCGGCGGCGCGCCCGCCGGAGTGCCAGGCACGGCCAGCAACGTGCCTGCGGCGGCAGCGCCGGCGGGCACGGCAACGATCGCTGGCGCTAACGGGGGTCCCAATGCCGGGCCTGGCAGCCTTCTGACTTCGGATCGTCTGAGTCCCGATCGTCTAAGTACCGATCGTCTAAGTACCGATCAATCGAACTCAAAATCCGATGCCACGACGTTTGCGGTGAGCAAAGTCGTTCATCACAGCGTCGAACCTCCCGGGCGAGTCCATCGCATCGCCGCCGCGGTGCTGGTGGACGATGCGGTCGAAACCACCGAACAGGCCGGCAAACGCATCTCCACTCGCCGCAAACGCACCGTCGACGAGATGAAGCAGATCGAACAACTGGCTCAGGCTGCGATCGGCGTAAACCCGCAGCGCGGTGACGTTTTGGCGGTCGAGAATTTGTCGTTCCAGGAAGTTCCCCTGGAATCCGCGCCCGCGCCGCCCGCGAAGGTCGAACACTGGCGGCTTTTGATCGAGCCTTGGGCTTGGGCACTGCGCTACCTCGGACTCGCGGCGTTGTTTCTGGTCATCTATTCGCTGGTTCTGCGGCCGGTAAAGAGGCAGGCTCTCGCCGCTTTCCGTGAATTGCCGGGCCGCGTGACCGCAGGCCTTGCGCCGCAAGTTGGCGCGGCGGCCGGCGGAGCGGCGCTCGGGGCCTCCGGCGCCGTCGAAGAAGGTGGAAAGCGCGCCAGTCATCTGAAGCGCCTGCTCACAGAAAAAGTGAAGGCCGAACCCGAAGCGGCCAGCCGTCTGGTCCAGGGCTGGGTCCAGGAAGAGGAAAAGCGTTGACCGCTCCGTCCAGTGCGATGTCGGCCATCTCCTCGCCGGGCGTGCGTAAGGCCGCGATTCTGCTGGTGATGCTCGGCGAGGAGGCCGCCAGCCAGATCTATCGCCATCTGCGGCCGGCGGAGGTCGAGCAGATCAGCGAGGGCATCGCCGGACTTCGCGCCGTCGACGCCGAGACTGCGTTGAAAGTCCTGGAGGAATTTGAACGCCTCGTCATGGCCGGGGACTACCTGGCGCAGGGTGGACAAGACTATGCCAACAAGCTGCTGGTAAAGGCTTTTGGCGAGGAAGGCGCGAAGCAATTAATCCAGCAGGTATCGTTGTCGGCGGAGATCAACGCCGGCCAACTCGATTCCCTGCGTAAAGCCGATCCGCAGCAACTGGCACAGTTCATCGAAGGCGAGCATCCGCAGACCATCGCCCTGATCCTCGGCCATCTCGAAGCCAAACAGGCTTCCACGTTGCTCATGCGTCTGCCCGAAGAGTTGCGCTCGGATGCGATCCGACGGCTAGCCCAGTTGCGGCAGTTTTCGCCGGAGATGGCGCAGCGCGTCTCCATCGTTTTGAACAAACGCCTGGAGGCTCTCGGGGAACAGAGCCGGCGCGCTTATGCTGGGTTGCGCGGCGTCGCCGATGTCATGAACCGGCTCGACATCGCCGTCGCGAAAACTATTCTCGAAGGCATCGAGAAGGACGATCCCAAGCTGGCGCTCTCGATTCGCAACCTGATGTTCACCTTTGAAGATCTGCTGACCGTGCCTGAAACCGGCATTCGCGAGTTGCTGGGACAAATCGACAAGAAGACTTTAGCCACGGCGTTGCGCGGCGCTTCCGAAGAATTAAAGAGTTACATTTTTAAATCGATGTCTTCCCGCGCCGTTGAAATGCTCAAGGAAGATATGGACGTTCTCGGCCCGGTGAAATCGCGCGAGATTCAAAAGGCCCAGCTGGAAGCCGTCGCGGTGGCGAGGAAACTGGAAGCGGAAGGCAAGCTAACGCTGAGTCCGGAGGCCGACGATGAGTTCGTCGCCTAGCCCGGCGCTGCTCGCGCCAACCATGCCCGAACTGGAAGCGTTTCCTTATGACTCGATTCCCCTCGGAGCGACTTCCGCCGGCACGGCTCCGGACGGCGCCGACCTCGCCGCCCGCGAAGCCGAAATTCGCGCCCGCGCGCGGCAAGAGGAGCAGGCCGAAGCCGGCAAAATATTTGAAGAACGCCTGGGACGCGAACGGGCCAGCCTCGCGGCCGCTCTGGCGCAGTTTACCCGCGACCGCGGCGCCTACTTTCAGAAGATCGAAGCTGAGGTGGTGCAACTGGCGCTGAGCATTGCGGGCAAGATTCTGCATCGCGAAGCTCAGCTCGATCCCTTGCTGCTGGCCGGAATCGTGCGCGTGGCGCTCGAAAAAATCGATGGAGCAACCGGGGTCACATTGCGCATCCATCCGCAGGACTCGGCGGAGTGGCGGCGCTATCTCTCGACCCACCTCGATCCGGCCGATCTGCCGCAGATCGTCGAGGATCCGGCGCAAGCGCCCGACAGCTGCGTGCTAGAGACTTCAATGGGTACCGCGGTAGTCGGCATCGAAGTGCAGCTCAAAGAAATCGAACAGGGACTGATGGACTTACTGGCGGCCCGTCCCGGAGCCTGTTCATGACTACTGACATGTCCCTCGCTCCCTTCCAAGCCCGGCTCGATGCTTGTTCCGCGCTGCGCTGGCAGGGGCGGGTCACGCAAGTCATTGGGCCGTTAGTCGAGTCGGAGGGTCCATTCGGTTCGGTCGGGGAAATTTGTCACATCCACTCCGCGAACGGGCGCGTGCTTCCCGGCGAAATTGTCGGCTTCCGCGGATCGACCGTACTCTCGATGCCGCTCGACCTGCCGCGCGGCGTACGCCGTGGCGACCGGGTCGTCACTTGGGGCGAACCTGCCACGCTACGTGTGGGCGAAGAAATGCTGGGCCGCGTGCTGGACGGCCGCGGCCAGCCGCTCGATTCTCTCGGGCCTTATCGCGCCCGGGAGTATCGCGCGCTGGACGGCGCGGCGCCATTGCCGCTCGAGCGGCATTCGATTCGCGAACCCATCAGCTGCGGCATCCGCGCCGTCGACGCGTTCCTGACCTGCGGCCGCGGCCAACGCGTCGGCATCTTCGGCGGCAGCGGCGTAGGCAAAAGCACGCTGATCGGCATGATGGCCCGCAACACCGGTGCCGATCTCACCGTCCTCGGGCTGGTCGGCGAGCGCGGACGCGAAGTGCGCGACTTCCTCGAAAATTCTTTGGGAGAAGAAGGACGCAAGCGCGCCGTGGTTATCGTCTCGACTTCGGACCAATCTCCTTTACTGCGCATCCGCGCCGCGCTGGCCGCGACCGCCGTCGCCGAACATTTTTGTGCGCAAAGCAAAAACGTCCTGCTCGTCGTCGACTCCCTGACCCGCCTGGCCATGGCTCAGCGCGAAATTGGATTAGCCGCCGGCGAGCCCCCCACCGCTAAAGGCTACACTCCCTCCTGCTTTGCCATGCTGGCCCGGCTCATCGAGCGTGCCGGAAAGTTCGGCGCAGGAAGCATCACCGCCTTCTACACCGTTCTGATGGAAGGCGACGATGAGCAGGATCCGCTCGTCGATGGAGCGCGCGCCCTGCTCGATGGTCACGTTATGCTCGACCGCAAGCTCGCGGTGCGCAGCCACTACCCGCCGATAGCGGTGCTCGACAGCGTGAGCCGCTTGATGTCGGCGGTCTGCTCACCAGCTCATCTCCAGAAGGCGCATGAGTTGCGCCGGCTGCTGGCCGCGTACACCGCCTCCGAAGATTTGATTCGCATTGGCGCCTATCAGAAAGGGACAGATCCCACGCTGGACAAAGCATTGACGCTGATTCCCGAACTGCATCGCTTCCTCATGCAGAAGCCGGGAGAAACCGTCTCTCTGCCCGACAGCGTAGCCAGGCTGCTGGCTCTACCCAGCTAAGAGCGGGGAACTCTACGAAGTTTAGGATTTTACGAGTTGAGAGCTTACGAGTTACGATCATGCCCTTTCATTTTTCACTGCAGGCGGTATTTCACTTCCGGCAGAGCATCGAGCATCAGCAGGAGTTGCGTCTGCGCGCGGCCAATCAGCAAGTCGCGAAAGTACGGCACCTGGTCGATCTGATCGACTCGCGGATCCGGCAAATTCATATTCGCGAATCGCAGGAACTGGGCGCCGGCACCACCTCGGCCGAAATGCGCTTTGCCCTTGTCGGGGTGGCAACCCTTCTCCAGCAGCGTCAGGAGGCCGAGCGCGAACTCCTACGCTGGCAAAATCTGAGAGACCAGCAGCAGAAGATTTTCCAGCAAGCGCGGCGCGAGCGCGAAACTATCGAAAGTCTCCGCAATCGGCAGTTGCGCGAATACGAGCGCAACGCGGCGCGGCGAGAACAGCGGCAACTCGACGAGCTTTTTCTTTCCCGGCAAGTTCTTTTGCGGCAAGCCGCCTTGCGCCGTGGCTAGAATCTGCCGGGCCTGGGCAGCCCTTGCCCAGAGCGCAAGCCTGGACTCGTCCCCAGCCTCCATCGGCACAATCCCGAATCACTTGATTCCATTGCCGCTCCTCGTTTCGTCGGCCATCGCTCGACGCTTTCTCAGGTTGGTGCGTGAGATGCATCCTTCTCGACGGAGTTCACACACCAACTCCAATTCGCCTCGTGACCATCGCCATCCAACCCGTCGCCGCCAACAGCGCCGTACCGGCCTGGGCTTCCGGCCTGCCGGGCGCGCCCGGTCCAACTCAAAGCTCGCAGACATTTGCCGTCATATACGCTGCCCAGCTCTCGGCGCGACAACCTGCCCCGGCCGCAGAGCCTGCCAGGACCAATTCCTCCATCCCCAGTATTACCGGTCTGCCGAATCGAGGCGTCAAGCCAGCTTCGGCGAACTCACGCGGCGCCAGGGTTCCGGAAGAGAATCCTCCGCTGGTTTCATCGCCGGTCAGCTCCGGCTCCGTTGTGCCAGTCCCGGCACTTACGCCCATTGCAATAACTCCAACGCTGGATTTATCGCAGGCGCCGGCTCAACAACTCTCCTCGCCTATGCGGGGCAACGTCGACGGAGATGGCCTCGCTATCAACCCATCCGACCAGAGCTTGGAAGGAACCTTCCCAAGTTCGCCTGCGGTCTTTTCGGCAACCGGACCGGCAGCAAAGCCAGCTTCGATTCCAGCGTCTCCGAATAGCGCATTGCCTGCGTCTGCCAACCCGTATCCGTCGAGCGCGGCGACGAAATTTCCCGACGAGGTGCTTACCAGCGACTTGCCAGGATCGCCAGCAATCCTGGGATCGCCCGCACTTGAAAATGTCATGCCCACCACGCCTGAGCTTGCCCCCACTAAGACATCCGCGATTTCTCCGGCCATTGCGCCCCTTTCAGAACCAGGGACAACTTTTCCGACATTCGCTCCGGCCGCTCCAGTACCGAATCCATCGGAGCCCTGTGCGCCATCGGATCCTGGTTTGAGCAATCCTTTTTCCGGTAACCTGATTTCAAATAATCTGGTTCCGGGCAGTCCTGCTTCAAGCAATCTCGTTGCGAACAATCTTGTTTTAGCGCCTCCGGTTTTAGCGCCTCCGGTTTCAGTCGCCTCAACTTCGGGCGATCCTGTCGGCAGGGATGTTTTTTCCGCCGGTCTTTTTTCTGCCGATTCTTTTTCTCGCGATCTTTCTTCGGGCGGTCTTCTGCCCTCCGATCTTTTTTCTGTCCAGCTTTTTTCTTCCATTCCTTCTGCCGCCAATCTCCTTCCCGACGAACTGGTTGCGCGCCTATCTGTTTCCGCCGAAACGGAAGGTCCGGGCGCCTCTGCGGCGGGTAGTCTTCCGGCATCCAGCAACCCCGACGCCGCGGCACCGGCCATCTCCGACGTACCAGAGGCGGAATCCTCGGCGAATTTAGTTCTCGAAAACCTCGATCCCCACATTCTCCTCGCCATCCCCGCCGCTTTGCTTCCTTCGACGCTGCCGCAAACGCATACGAAACAATTATCAGTTCAACTGGCCTCTCCCGGACCATCCGACCCGAAGCAAACTCCCGTGATTAAAGAGAATCTGCCGAGCCTGGCCGGATTTACTGGGAACAATCCGTTCTCTCATTTTGGCTTTCAACCGTTCCAGAATGTGCCGCCATATCGCGAAACACTCTTTACTCCTGAAGCAGCGAACCCCATGTCGAGCTTTGCAGCCCCCGGATCCCCACTCGAGAGCGCGAATCCCGGAACTCGGAACAGCACTTACCCAGAAATGAACGACACCGCGCCGAGCGGTCTGAACCGAGCTGTCTCATCGGCCCTGGCGGCGCAGGCAGCACCCACAAGAACCACCGCCGCCTCCCAGCCGGGAACATCCGCCAGCGACACGCTAGACGCATCTGCCCAAAAAGCAAATACCGCAGTCTCAATTCTGAACGGCGAAGTGGCCCCAGCGTCGCCTCAGCCGGCGGCGATCGCTCTCGCCGGACCTGCGATGGCGAATCCACCCGGCCAGTCCCCCGCAAGTTCTGGTACGACCCACAAACCGGACAGCAGCAGTCCGGCGGCTTCGGACTTGCCCTCGAATGCAACAACTGCGGCAGACCTGCCCCCCTATGCCGGGTCCGGCCCGGTTCAGATGGCGCAGATGGTCAATAAAGCTGAGCAGTCGGAAATGCGGATTGGGCTCAACACCGCGGCCTTCGGAAATGTGGAGGTCCGCACCGTGGTTCATGCCAACGAGGTCGGAGTCCTGATCGGCAGCGAAAAAGGCGATCTGCGTTCTTTACTGGCCGCCGAACTTCCCGGCATTACTAGCACTCTGCAACAACAAAGTCTGCGGCTCAATCCGGTGAATTTTCATCAGGGATTCGCATTCTCAAATCAGATGTCATCCGGCGGAGACTCGCAGCCGCGATCGTTCGCTCGGCCCGCCGCGCCTGGGAATCCTTCGTATGGGCTTCCCATAGAAGACGCGCGCGAAATCGAACCGAGCCAAATGTCAGAAATGTCTGTGACCGGCAGTCTCAGCATTCTTGCCTAAGCGAAGGAGAAAATTGTGATTACGCCAACTTCGATGTTTCCCCGACCCGCCGCCACGACGCCAACTGCGCCCACCACGCCTGGCACCGGCGCCAATTCCGGACTCCCTACCTCGCAGGGACTGGACACGATGTTTCTCCAATTGCTGGTGGCGCAATTGCAGAATCAGGACCCCACCAGTCCGATGGACCCAAGCCAGTTCGTCGGCCAACTTGCCCAGTTCAGCGAACTCAGCGAAGTCACGCAAATCGATCAAATGATGCAACAGTATCTTGGCTCGGGTACATCAGGAACAACGACTCCCCCAACCGGGAGCACGGCGCCACCGGCGACTCCCACTTCCGCAGCGGTCCCGGCCGCGGTTTCGTCGGCCGCAGCGGCGGCTCAGGCTGCGCTACAGAACATGACATCCCCGGCTTCATTTCTAAATCGCCAGATTCAAGGAGTGTTCTAAATGCCAAATTTTTCCATTCCCCTCTCCGGCCTGACGGCGGAATCCACCGCCCTGTCGGCCATTGCCAATAACCTTTCCAACCAGAACACGACCGGCTACAAAGACACGACCGTACAGTTCAGCGACTTGTTTTATCAAAACCTGGGCACGACCGGATCGGGAGATCCCATCCAGGTGGGGGCTGGCACCCAGGTAGCGGCGATGCCTGGGTTGTTCACCCAAGGCAGCGTCGAAAGCACCGGCGTGCCGACCGATGTAGCCATTCAAGGCTCGGGCTTTTTCGTGGTCCAGAACAGCAGCGGCGCTCTCAGCTACACCCGCGCCGGCGATTTCTCGCTCGACGCCAGCAACAACCTGGTGACTTCGAGCGGACAGCAGGTATTGGGTTATCCCGCCGTGAATGGAGTCGTCAATACCGGTGCCGGGATCGGCCCCCTCCAGTTGGGCACCGGCACCATCAGTCCGCCGGCTGCCACGGCCAACGTTCAGTTGACGACCAACTTGAACGGCGCCGCCAATGTGGGCGATACCTTCTCGACGCCGGTCAACGTATATGACTCTCTCGGAGCCAGCCATACTCTTACCTTTACCTACACCAACACAGGACCGGGAACTTGGAGCTATAACATCAGCATTCCTGCAGCGGACGTAGGGCAAACCGGGAACCCGGTCGTGCTCAGCTCCGGGAACCTGACCTTCGACAGCAATGGCAACTTGACCCTGCCCGCCGCCAATGTAACGGGAATTACCGCTACCGGCTTGGCGGATGGCGCGGCGAATCTCAACTTTACCTGGGACTTATACAACGGCGGAACTCCCCTGTTAACTCAGGTCGCCGCTCCCAGCAGCACCTCCGCGATCAGTCAGGACGGGGCCAGCAGCGGTTCGCTGGTAAGTTTCAGCATTGGCCCCGATGGCACCATCAGCGGTTCATTCAGCAATGGCAAGACGGAGGCTCTGGGCGAACTGGCACTGGCAAACTTCGCCAATCCCGACGGCCTACAACTTGACGGCAGCACCGATTACAGTCCCACGCTGGCCTCCGGAGCGGCGGTGAACGGTGTGCCCGGCACCGGCGGCTTGGGAACCATTTCGGGCGGCGCTCTCGAGTTGTCGAATGTCGATATTGCCACCGAGTTCGCCAACCTGATCGTCGCGCAGCGCGGCTTTGAAGCGGATGCCAAAGCCGTGACCACCTTCGATCAGATCACTCAGGATACGATTGCGCTGAAACAATAAGTCGCCGCCTGTACCCCGAAGACTGAAAGATGAAGACTAAAAACTAAAGACTGGAAAATTAAATAAAAATTAAACAACAAAGATGAAGAAGTCCTCAGCCGCGGTTTCCGGAATTCCGTCACTCGCGGGGCCCGCGGCCATTTCTTATCGCCGACACATGAGAATCGAGAGGATTGGCGCTCATGCCTGAGCCGACGTTAGGCCCTGTTGCCATCGACACCGTCGCTGAGTTCGCGCAGATGTTGATTCCACGACGTTAGGCCGCCTGCGAACGAAAATTCACAAGCGCTCCCTTTCGTGCTCCCTTACGGACTCTCGATTGCTTTTCCAAAGTTCATGCCGGAGGGAGAAAAGAAATCTAAGAATTCACGCTCGGGCGGAAGCCGCTGGGTGGTCGCGGTTATCCCCATCGTGATCGTGGCCGGAGTCGTCATCTGGTTTTGGGGTAACCGTGGAAGCGACGCGGCAACCGGCGAAGCGTCGCGAATTCGGTCGACGCTTCATTTGGAGACGTTCGTCCTGAATCTCGCCGATCCCGACCAGCGCTCCTATCTGCGGGTCGGCATCGATCTCGGGCTGAATCAGGATGCAAAGCATGAAGCGCAAGCGCCGGTGGCTCAGGTCCGCGACGTCATCCTCAGCGTGCTCGGCCAGGCCAAGCTCAGCGATCTGATGACCGTCGAAGGCAAGAAGAAATTGAAGGAAGATCTGCTGCACGCCGTGCAGGAAAGAGTTCCGCAACTCGGAGTGGAAGAAATCTATTTCACCGAATTTCTGATCCAGCGTTGAAGTCTTGGAAACCCAGAACAACGAAACCAGGAAGGAAACCATGTCGACCGCTGCCGCCCAGGCTCTGTCCCCATCCGCACCGTCCCCGATCCGGGTGGCCGTCGCTGAAATCGATGAACTTTGCTGGCGTCCGGTGCTCGGCTTAGAGTGCCTGCTTACGGTCGATCTGCCCTTGCCCAATTTCAAGGTGGCAGATTTTCTGGCTCTGCGCGTGGACTCGGTGGTGGGGACGAACTGGCGGCTGGCGCATGACGTTCCGCTGCGGGTCAATGGAACTCTCATCGCCTGGGCGGAGTTCGAAGGCGCCGGCGGCAAATTGGCGGTGCGGCTCACGGAACTGGTATGACCAGCAAAACCATCTTGCGAGAAGTTCCCTTGCCCGAAGAAGTCGAAGAAGTAAGGAGACAACCGGGGGATCGGTGGCGGCCGCTGCGCAGTTTTTGGGCGCGCATTCTACACGTCGGGCGCCGACGGCCGCGTCGGCTGCGTCTGTGCGAAAGCCTGCCGCTCGGCGAACGTCGTTTCGTGGCGGTCGTCGAGTTCGAGCGCTTGCGCTTCCTGGTGGGAGGGACCGCGGCTTCGCTGGTACTGCTCGCGAGGCTGGGCAGCGCTGAAGACAATCATACCGCTCCCGCGAGCGCAGCCGAAATCCCCCAGGAGGAACAGCATTGAATCGGTTCCGGTTTTTCCCAAGCCGACTTCGCTTACGCCGAAGCTGGTCTCTTGCCATCGCACTGCTATGTCTGCCCACCGCCCTGGCATGGGCCGGGGCGCGACCGCAGCATGCGGCGGGGCTCAACTGGAGCGGGCCCGCGGGAGCGGGCGGGTCGGTTCCCTGGAACATCGTCGTTCTGCTGACGCTGCTGACTTTGCTGCCTGCGCTGGTGGTGGCCTTGACTCCATTTGCCCGGCTGCTCGTGGTCTTTCACTTCCTGCGCCAGGCTCTGGGCACGCAGACCGCGCCGAGCAACCAGACCCTGATTGGACTGTCGCTGGTGCTGACTTACTTTCTGATGCAGCCCGTCGGCGCGGCCATTTACCAGGAGGCGGTGGTGCCCTTCGAGCGCGGCCAGATCGATGTCTGGGCGGCCATTGAACAAGGCGCGCCTCCGCTGCGCCATTTCATGTTGAAGTACGCCCGCGAAAAAGATCTGGCGCTGTTTCTCGAACTGGCCCAGGCGCCGCGCCCGGCGCGGCCGGAAGATGTCCCCATGCGCGTCGTGGTGCCGGCTTACATTCTTTCCGAGCTAAAGACCGGCTTTCAGATTGGCGCGGCATTGTTTCTGCCCTTCCTGGTGATCGATCTGGTGGTGGCGGCGGTAACGACCTCGATCGGCATGCTGCAGTTGCCTCCGGTGGTGATTTCGACTCCGCTGAAGATCATGCTGTTCGTCATGGTCGATGGTTGGAACCTGCTGGTGGGTTCGCTGATGAAGAGTTTTGCCTGAGGCTCGCGGGGTACGGGATGTCGGATTCGTTAATTTGCGGATTCCGATCTGCGGATTTCTATGAGGAGGATGGCAATGGGTTCGGAAAGCGTAATCGCCGTAATGCGGCAGACCCTGGAGACGGCAATGTGGATGGGCGCGCCTCTGCTGCTGGTGGCGACGGCCGTGGGATTAACGATCAACGTTGTGCAGGTCCTGACCTCTCTCCAGGAGACCACGGTCTCGACCGTGCCCCGGCTGTTTGCCGTGGCCATCGCCACTATTTTTCTGATGCCGTGGATGGCGCATCGCCTTACGGCATTCACTCTGCACATGTTTTCCGATTTCCGGCCATTTTTGCAGTGAGGGGCCCGATGACTCAAAAACGGATTGTTTCCGGCTCCCAACTTCGTCAACCGAACAAAGTAAGACCAGGTCAACAGTAGGAAGACCAGGAAGGTTTATGGACGCTTTGCATCTCGATCGGTTGCTGGCCGCCGCGGTGTTCATTGGGGCGCGGGTTTCCGGGCTGATGGTGTACTGCCCGTTTCTCGGCAGCAACGCCATTCCTGTGCCGCTGAAGGCCTCGCTCACACTGCTCGTGACCGCGCTACTCTACCCGCTACACGGGCCTGTGCAGCTCGATCTGGCTTCCTGGCAGTGGGTTGGGATTGCATTGAGCGAAGTCCTGATCGGACTGGTCCTCGGCATGACTGCGAACTTCATGATGGAAGCGCCGCTGATGGCCGGCCAGATCCTCGGCGTTCAAATGGGATATTCGCTGGCCACACTCTTCGATCCGCAGACCAACGCCGACACGCCGGTGCTGGCCGAGTTCCATCGCCTGGCCGCGCTGCTGATCTTTCTCCAGTTGAATGTGCACCACTGGCTGCTGCGCGGAGTGGTGAACAGCTTCGCTTATCTCCCCGCAGGTGCCGCTCCCGCCACCTTCGCCGCGGCTACCGGCCTGCTGCATGCTGCCGCAGGAATTTTTCTGGTGGGAGTGCAGATCGCCGCGCCCGTGCTCGCCGCCACGCTGGTGGCCGATGTCGGCCTGGGATTTCTCGGGAAAGCTTCTCCGCAACTCCCGGTCCTGTTCATCGGACTGGCGGTGAAGAACCTGCTCGGCCTAACCCTGCTGATCGGCGTGATCGCCTACTGGCCGCAGAGTTTTTCCGAGCGTTTCGCCGAATCGATCGCCGCTGGAGAAAGGCTGCTGCACTTAATTCGATAAACCAGCACCACCCGCAGAAACGAAATTCATGCCCGACCAGAACAAAACCGAGAAAGCCACACCGCGGCGGCGGCAGAAAGCCCGCGAGGAAGGGCAAGTTGCCCGCAGCCGCGATCTGGTCGCAGGCCTCGGGACCATGACCGCAGTGGTGCTCCTGGCCTGGCAGCTACCCACCTTCGCCACCGACTGGCGCGGACTGCTGCGTCAGGAGTTGGACTCGGCCGCCACGCATCCCGATCAACTGCTGCCGGTCTGGCGCAACCATTTCTCGATCTTCGCCGGCGTCGCTCTGGCTGCCAGCATCAGCTGGATGATCGCAACTCTTGGGGGAGTAGCGCAGGGTGGCCTCGTATTTGCTCCGAAGGCGCTCGCTCCCAATCTCAGTCGTCTCAGTCCCGCCTCCCGTCTCGGGCAACTATTTTCCCTGAGCGCGGTCAGCCATCTTCTGAAGGCGCTGCTGCCCGCTGGTGTCATCGTCTATGTTGCCGTCAGCCTGCTGGCGCGCGATTGGACTCGCCTGCCCGCGCTTTTACATGGCAGCCCCAGCGGCCTCCTCGCTTTCACCCTGAGCCGCATGTTCGAACTAGCGTGGAAAGGCGCGCTGATTCTTCTGGTGTGGTCGGCCGCCGATTACTTTCTCGAGCGCTGGCGGCACGAGAACCAGCTCAAGATGAGCAAGCAGGAGATGCGCGACGAATTCAAAGAGACCGAAGGCAATCCGGCGGTCAAGATGCGCGTGCGACGCCTGCAGCGCCAGGCGCGCCGCCGCCGCATGCTGAAAGACGTCGAACGCGCCGCCGTGGTCATTACCAACCCCACCGAGTTCGCCATCGCGCTCGAATTCCGCATGGAGATGGAAGCTCCCGTCGTTATCGCAAAAGGACGCAACCTGCTGGCGGCACAGATTCGCGAGATCGCGCTTTGGCATGGCATTCCTCTGGTTGAAAACCCTCCGCTGGCCCACGCCCTCTACCGCGTGGTCGAAATCGGACAGGCCATTCCACCCAAGCTCTACGCCGTGGTTGCCGAGATTCTGGCGGCGATCTGGCGGGCGCAGGCGCGGGCGGCGCATGTTGCGCAAGCCGCCGGAGCGGCGGGGGGGAGGAACTAAGCGATGGCAGCCCCAACTTCCGCCGTCTCTACGCTCAAGCCCAACGCGGCTTCCGAATGGATCATGCCCATCGCCGCCGTGGGCCTGATCTTCGTGATGCTGGTTCCTCTGCCCAGTTTCCTGCTCGACATACTTCTCGCCTTGAGCATCACGGCAGCGGTGCTGGTGCTTTTGTCCGCGATCCAGATTCTGCGCCCGTCGCAGTTTTCCGTCTTCCCCAGCCTGCTTCTGCTGCTGACGCTGTTTCGCCTCTCGTTGAATCTGGCCTCCAGCCGCCGCATTCTACTGCACGGCAATGAAGGCGTGTCCGCAGCAGGTCATGTCATCGAAGCGTTTGGCTCGTTTGTAGTCGGCGGCAACTATGTCGTCGGATTCGTGATCTTCATCGCCCTGATCGCCATCCAGTACATCGTGGTGGCCCACGGCGCGGTGCGCACCGCCGAGGTCACGGCGCGCTTCACTCTCGACGCCATGCCCGGCAAACAGATGGCGATCGACGCCGACCTGAACGCCGGTCTCATCAACGAAGTGCAGGCTCGCGCCCGACGCGAGCAGGTCGCGCACGACGCCGAATTTTATGGCGCAATGGACGGCGCGGCCCGCTTCAATCAGCGCGACGCCATTGCCACCATTCTGATTACCGCCATCAACATCATTGCCGGATTTCTGATCGGCGTCTTCCAGCTGGACATCCCCTTTCGCGAGGCTCTCAAAACCTACACCGTACTCACTGTCGGCGACGGTCTGGTCACCATGATCCCCTCGCTGCTGGTTTCGATGGCTGGAGGAATGGTGGTCACCCGCGCCACCTCCGATGCCACGCTGTCGGTCGATGTCGGACGGCAAGTGCTCTCGCGCCGGCCTCTGCTGATTGCTTCCGGGGTAATGCTTTCCCTAGCGGCGATTCCCGGACTGCCTAAGTTTTCATTCTTCCTGCTGGCCGCGGGCACCGCATTTTTGGCCTGGCGCGCGCCCAAGCTCACTGCCGAGTCTCCTGCAATGGCCACTGGCGACAAAAAACTGGCCAAGGATAAAGATAAGGACAAAGATAAAGACTCGGTCGAAGATCTCCTCAAACTCGACGAACTCAGCCTCGAAGTCGGTTACAGCCTTGTCCCTCTGGTCGACGTCAACCAGGGCGGTCAGCTTCTGGCCCGAGTCAAAGCTCTGCGCCAGAATCTCGCGCAACAATTGGGATTCATCGTCCCGCCGGTGCACATCACCGACAACGTGCGCCTCAAGCCGCGCGAGTATGTGGTGTCGTTGCGCGGAGTGGAAGTCGCGCGCTGGGAGATGTTTCAGGATCACATGATGGCCATCAGCTCGGAAGGCTCTCCTCGCCCGCTGGCGGGAACTCCCACCAAAGAACCCGCCTTCGGCGTGGCCGCCGTCTGGATTCCAGCCGCGCTGCAGAATCAGGCGCTAGCTTCCGGGTATGCCGTCGTCGACCAGACTTCGGTGCTGGCCACGCATCTGGCGGAAGTAGTCAAGCAGCACGCGCACGAACTGCTGGCCCGCCAGGAGGTCAAACGTCTGCTCGACCGCCTCGCCGAAAGCCATCCCAAACTGGTCGAAGAACTCGTTCCTAAAGTCCTCAGCCTCGGCGAAGTGCAGAAAGTGTTGCAGCAACTGCTGCGCGAACAGGTATCGGTTCGCGATCTGCCGGCAATTCTCGAAACCCTGCTCGACACCGCAGCGACGACGAAGAATCCCGTAGCTCTGGTCGAATCCGTCCGCCAGGGTCTCGGCCGGGCTTTAGTCCGCCCGCTCTTATCGGACAGCGGAGGGCTGCGCGTAGTCACGCTGGATCACGCGCTCGAAGACGAATTGGGACGGGCCTTCGCCGCGCCGACATCGCCCGCCGGCTCGTCCGCACTACAACCGCCATTCGCCCGCCGCATTCTCGATGGGTTGCGGCGGCTGGCAGGAGAACAGGTCGCGGTCGCCAGCCCCGTCCTGCTCTGCTCGACCCCGGCCCGCTATCACCTGAAACGCTTGCTGGAGCCCTTTCTGCCGAAGGTAGTAGTGCTTTCGCCGCTAGAAGTTCCGCCGGTGGTCGAGGTGCAGTCGATCGGAGTTTTGCGCTGAACAGGGGAGCGTCGTGATGAGCGGGTCGAGCGGAAAGGTTGGATCAGGAAATGCTGAACCGGGAAATGCTGAACCACGAAATGCTGAACCACGAAATGTCGGCCACGAAATGTGGGATCAGGAAGTGAGAATGTCATGACCAAGAACACCGCCGCAGCCTACACCGCCTGGCAGGGCAGCGAAGAACGCGACCGCATCCTGCTGGAGCAGTTGCCGCAGGTTCGCTACCTGGCGCGCCGCATCCATGAGCGGCTGCCCCGCCACGTTCCTTTCGAAGACCTCGTGCATGCCGGCGTGGTCGGGCTGATCGATGCCTTCAACAAATTCGACCACTCCAAGCAGGTGCAGTTCGGCTCCTACGCCAAGTTCCGCATCCGCGGCGCCATCCTCGACAGCCTGCGGGAAATGGACTGGGGGCCGCGCGAGTTGCGGCGCAAGGCGCGCAAACTCGAAGAAGCGCACCGCAAGCTCAGCCTGGAGTTGAACCGCGCTCCCACCGAGAACGAAGTCGCGGCCGAGGTCGGCATGACCTTACAGGAACTCCAGCACCTGCTCGGCGAACTCGACAGCCTCGAAGTCGGCAGCCTGCGCATCGAATCGCCCTGGGACGGTAAAGAAGAAGACTTGTGCGACTACCTCCCCAGTGCGCCCGAGGACACGCCATTTTTCCGCTGCCAGCGCTCGGAGATGAAGACGCTGCTGGCCCGCGTGATCGCGGAACTGCCGGAAAAAGAGCAGCAGGTGTTGTCGCTGTATTACTTCGAAGAGCTCACCATGAAAGAAGTGGGATCGGTGCTCGGCATCGGGGAGTCTCGCGTCTCCCAGATTCATTCGCTGGCTGTGGTTCGGCTGCGTTCGCGTCTGGAAGATGTGATGACCGCCGGAGGGCGCCGGGGGCGATCGGCTTCCGCCTCGGGAGACTGATCTCCAAAATCCGATCCGGAAAAGATGAGGGCGAAATCAAATGATGGAAAAAGTTCTCAACCAGGAAGAAATCGACGCCATGGTGCGCCGGGCCCGCAGCGGCGGCGCTGCCGAAATGCTTCTGCCTTCGACGCCCCAGGTAGAGACTTGGGATATACGCCGCGCCGGGCAGATCGGACGGGAACAATTGCAGGCCATCACCACCCTGCATGAGGGTTTTGCGCGTAACCTCACCCATGCTTTGGGCGCCTATCTGCGTGTGGCCTTCAGCGCCTCGCTTGATTCCGCGGAACATCTGACCTATCGCGAATTCCTCCAGAGTATTCCGGAGATCACCTATCTGGCCTCCTGCCGGCTCGACCCCCCCGGGGTGAACGGAGCCTTGCAACTCGATTTGAAGGTCGCTTTCCCCATCATCGACCTGCTGCTGGGCGGCGAAGGCAAAGGGATGGCCGCGACCCGGGAAATCACCGAGATCGAGGAACAGGTGCTCGACAGCGTGGCCCGCATCGTCTGCCGGCAACTGGGTTTGGCCTGGCAGGCGCTGGCAGTTGAAGTGACCTTCGAGGAGCGGCTGAAAGTGGACGCCGCTGCCCGGCTGATGCCTGCGGAAGAAAAAACTCTGGCTTTGAGTTTTGAAATCACCATGCCGGACGTGCGCGGAGGTTTACGGATCGCAATGCCGGCGGTCGTGTCGAATGCCCTGTTGCGCAAGATCTCCGCGGATTGGAGCCCACGCCCCCCGCGGCGCGCCGCCGATTCCCGCCAGCGGCTGATGCGCCGTCTGCTGGATTGCCCGTTTCAAGCCGAACTGGGAGCCAAGGAGGTACGCGTCGCCGTCAGCGCGCTGGCCGAGCTCGCACCCGGCCGCCTGCTCTCGTTCGCGCGCAGCGCGGCCGAACCGGCTTCGCTGCTGATTGCCGGGCAGGAAATGTTTCGGGCCCTGCCCGCCCGCCGGGGCGCCAATCGCGCGGCCCGGGTGCTGAGCGCCGTTGAAACTACCGGGCCTCCCCCTGCGTCCGCAGAAAAGTCCGGTGCGAAGACCGGCCAGGAGAAATCCACCGGACTGAGATCGAGCGAAATGAGATCGAGCGCAGCCAAATCAACTCCGGAGAAATCGAAGTGACCGATTCCACCTCGCCTGCCCCTTCGCCGCAAGCAGCGCCCTTCCTGCAAGCCTGGACCGAAAGCGTGGCCCGGGTTCTCGGACAGATCGCCGGTTCTCCGTCTCCCTGCATTGTCGTTCGAGAAGCGCCCGCGGGCATCGCGCCGTACAGCGATGGCGATTCTTGGATTGCGGGCACTTTCACCGGAAGTTTACGCGGCGAGATGAGCCTGCGCCTTCCGCCCTCCTCGATCCTCCAACTGGCGAGGACCATCATGGGCGGGACCAGAGACTTGAGCGAAGCGGCAACGGCGGAGGCTGCAATTTCCGGCGAAGCCGCTGCTGGAATTACCGCCGGCGACCGCGAAGCCGTACTCGAACTCCTGCGTCAGGTGGCCGGGCTGGTCGCTTCCGCTCTCAAGGCCAGTTGGGGAGAAGTTCAGCTCCATCTGGAACCATCCGCCAGCGCTCCCTCCTGGCCGGCTTCATCCACGAGTTGGCTGCGCGCCGGAGGCGACCCGGCGGCGGCCCTGATCGAAGTACAACTCAGCGCCGCGCTGGTGGCGGCGTTGCGCGTGGAGAGAACGGAATCGGCAAAATCCGCCATGCTTTCTTCCGCCTCCGTTCCAGCGGCGGGGGAGCCGCGCCCGGAACCGGGGAAAGTCAAACTCGATCTTCTGATGGATGTCGAACTGGCCGTGACCCTGCGCTTCGGCAGCCGGCGTCTGCTCTTGCGCGAGGTGCTCGATCTCATTCCCGGCGCGGTCGTCGATTTGGATCGTCAGGTCCATGAGCCAGTCGATGTATTGCTCGACGGTCGCCTGCTGGCGCGCGGAGAAGTTGTTGTGGTGGATGGAAACTACGGAGTGCGCGTCACCGAAGTTGCGCCCGCCAACTCTTAACCATTTGCAACCGGCCCTCATGGCAAGCGTACGTCTTCATCTCGATCATGGTCGCTTCGGTCGTTCGATTCTCGCCTGGCGGCAATTCTGGCAGAGCCGGCAGCCGGCTTGCGGAGATCGCGATTGCCCGCATGCGCAAAAACGGTGGTGGCGGCTGCGCGGCCAGCGACGCGGAGTTGTGGTCCAGGGGATACGCTACTGTGACGACGAGTGTGTGGAACGTGCTGTGGCCGAGGCCCTCGAACGCCTCCGTTCCGCAGCTCCCCGTATCCAGGCCGCGCACCGCATTCCGCTCGGCCTGCTCCTGCTCTCCCGCGATCAACTCACGGTCGAACAGTTGCGGGCCGCGCGGCAGGCGCAACTCACGGCCGGCCACGGCAAAATCGGGCAATGGCTTCTGGCCTTCGGCTTTGTCAGCGAGTCCCAACTAACCGCCGCGCTGGCCCGGCAGTGGTCCTGCCCGGTTCTCCAAGCCAACATTCTGCCGACTGGTTTTCCGCAGAGCAATTCCTCCACTCACCGTGTCCGACCGGTTTCACAAATTCCGCTCACGCTGCTCGAGTTTTTCGTCATGATCCCGCTCGATTATGTCGAACGCACGCGAACCCTCCATGTTGCGTTTGGCGAGGGCATCGATTACAGCGCGCTGTATGCCATCGAGCAGATGCTCGACTGCCGCACCGAGTCTTGCATGGCGTCGGCCAGCTTCGTCCGCCAGACTTTACAGGCGCGTTCCCGCCATCGGAAAGAATACAGAGCCAGCGAAGTTGTCATGGATAGCGTTGCGGACGCCGGCGAGCTTTCGCGGATCGTGTGCAGCTATTCGGTCCGTCTCGACGCCTCTGAAATCCGCCTGGCGACCTGCGGCTCTCACCTTTGGGTCCGCTTCCTCTGTCCATCGTCGCCGCCTGTAAATCTGCTGCTCCGCTCGACTTCTCACGCTTCGAGCGCAGCGTCGTCAGATCGCGATTGGCAAGCCTAATGTGGTAGCAGAGCCCGCTCTCGGGGACCTACGCGCCTCACGGCGCTTCCGGAAAACGACTTTTACTCCCTCGCGCCAGCGCTCGTCAATGCCGACGAATTCCCATTCGATTTCTGGCGACAAATAGCGCAGCAGCACGTCAGTTGCCGGATGCACGTGAAGGGCTGGCGCGACCAGGTAAAGCAGAGGCCGTTCCGGCGACAACTCCCGATCAGAGAAATATCCGAAGCGGGGAAATTCTTCGCGACTGTGGTGCCAGTGAACTCTCGACCAGTAATCGAGGCCTTGCAGCGGCAGGTGAATATCTTCGTCAGCTTTGAGTTCAACGACGGCGAGGCGGCCTTCGCGGGTAACGGTCAGCACGTCGAGCATCGCGCGATCCGCGGCTGAGAATGCGGGGACCTGCGAATAGAGCGAGCCGGACTCGAGACGCCCGTCGATGACGCTGACATCGGCGACGACGAGAGATTCCAGCCAGCGTTCGGGGCGCAGGCGGAACAGAGGATGCTGGCGGGGGCCATAGGGATGGCGGGTATCGCGGACGGCGGTGAGAAGTTGCAGAAAGAAGGAAAAGTTACGATCTTCGAGAATGCACTCTTCAGCGCCGACGCCGAAAACAATTTCCTGGCGGCTCCGAAAAGTTGCGGCTTCGGCGCCGATGCGGGCGCGGGCGAACTCTAGGCCGCGCCAGCGGAAGGCAAGTTCCGCAGGCGAGAGAACTGCGATTTCGCAGTTCGGCAGGATCTCGTTGATTTTCGCGATCGAGTTGGAAAACCTTTCGAGCGCGGCGGAGCGGTCAGCCGCATGAACCAATTTCGAATGAGCCAGATGCGTGGAGACATTGCCGCGGTCTTCGCAGTCGATTTCCACGAGTGCGTCGTGACGTTCGTCCAATTCAAACAAGCTCCACTTGGCGGCGCTGCGATTGAGGTTGGCCATCCGTTCGCGGACAAGGGCGGAGCAGCCGGTGGGCACAAATAAACGCAGTCCTTCAACTAGAAATTTTCCTGCGGAGGAATTTCGGCAGGCCTCAAGCCACAGGATGGCGAACGTGAGCGATGCGTCGATCGAGGATTGAGTTTCGGATGCGTTAACGCCAAGGACGGCAAATGCGGACTGTCCCTGACGCAGAAGTCCCCGGGCATAAATGGGGCCGAAAGATTTCTCGAGATCAACGGCCGAAGTGAGCCGGACGATGGCGAAGCCGGGAAAGTGGCGTTCGAGAGCGCGGCGGAGCTTTATCTCGTACGCGGAGCGCGCGGCTTTGCGAGCCGTGGGTGAGCGGCGGTCGTGTTCGCGGCAAATTTCGAGCCTCGTCGGCCGCGCCTGCCCGAGCCGCTGTACGAACAGCTTCAATGTGCCGTTCTTTACCTCGGCATCGAGGACGCGCCGTACAGTGTTGCGCTCGGCCGACCACAGATGCAGCAGGCATTTGTCGTATTCGCCGGAAATCGAATACTTGGACTGGCTCAGGTCGAAAGATACGGCGCCGTTTTCCAGGACGACGGCTCCTGAGGCATCGGCTAGAAAGTCCTGGAGGGTATTGGTGAGGGCGTCGGGGGTCACGTGGGAATTGTCCACATTGAGCTGGGTGCAGTCTGTGACGAGTGACCATCGTTATCGCACCGGGCTGTGGAAAGGGCAGTCCGGGCGGGTTAGCGTGGGGTGGGGTGTGGGATAATGTGGAAACGGTCAGGAATGTTCTGAGAATATTTGTGTCCGGAGGGTTAAGCTCGTAGGTTTCATGGGCGCTAATGGCGCGTCTTAAAGCCGCGCGCCCTTTGAAAGTTTTCGGGCGCCCCACGGGACCAACTAGTCCTAGACCGACTAGTCCCACACCGGCAGCGAACAGATCTGACAATGGAACAGCCCGGCTTTGGAGTCGCGGCTGAACTTGGGGGCATCTAAATCAACGTGGACCAACAAATTTCCGATAAGCAGGTTCTTAACCGACAGCGGTTTTTCTTCGAACATTACGGATTGACCGAGCATGATCTGGAGCGCTATCTTGCCGCCGCGCTGTCGGCGGGAGGCGATTATGCCGACCTGTACTTCGAGTATCTTTCGTCGACTTCACTGATGGTGGATGAGTCGATGGTGAAGTCGGCGTCGCAGGGGATATCGGCGGGATGCGGAGTGCGGGTCGTCTCCGGCGAACGGACGGGGTATGCCTATACCGACGATCTTTCTTCCGAGCGCATTCTGCACGCGGCGCGCACGGCGGCACTGATTGCCAGCGCTCCGGCGAAGGCCACGGTCGCGGGTTTTCAGAAGGCGGCGGCGCGCAGCCTGTATCCGGTGACGTTGCCGTCGGTGGATGCGGACATCAGCGCGAAGGTTGAATTGGCGATGCGCGCCGATAAGGCCGCACGTGCGTATGATCCACGCATTCAGGAAGTGCGGGCGAGCTATGCGGATGAGTTGCGCAACATTCTGGTGGTCGGTTCCGACGGAACGTTTGCCGAAGATTCGCAGCCGCTGGCGCGCATGAACGTATCGTGCATCGCGAAAACGGAAGGCAACTCTGCGCGCGGTAGTTCGGGCGGCGGCGGGCGCGTCGCGCTTGACTTTTTCTTCGGCGAGAAGACGCCGGAATTTTTCGCGAGGGAATCGGCGCGGCAGGCAATTCTGCAACTCGACGCGCGCGAAGCTCCGGCGGGCGAGATGGAAGTTGTGCTCGGTCCGGGATGGCCGGGAGTTTTGCTGCACGAAGCTGTAGGGCACGGGCTGGAAGCGGATTTCAACCGCAAGAAAACTTCGGCCTTCGCCGGTCTAGTGGGCAAGCGCGTGGCCAGCGAAAAGTGCACTGTGGTCGATAACGGCACTATGCCATGGCGGCGCGGGTCTTTGAACGTCGATGACGAAGGCGAACCTACGCAGGAGACCGTGCTCATCGAGAACGGAATTCTCAAAGGATATTTGAGCGACAAACTTTCGTCGCGACTGATGGGCATCTCCGACACGGGAAACGGACGGCGCGAGAGCTATGAGCACATTCCCATGCCGCGCATGACCAACACTTACATGCTGGCTGGCCAGGACGATCCGGGAGACATTATTCGCTCGGTGAAGCGCGGAATTTATGCGGTGAACTTTGGCGGCGGGCAGGTGGACATCACCAACGGAAAATTTGTCTTCTCGGCGTCGGAAGCGTACATGATCGAGGATGGCCAAGTCACCGCGCCGATCAAGGGTGCGACGCTGATCGGCAATGGTCCCGATGTGCTGACGCGCGTTTCAATGGTCGGAAACGATTTGAAACTTGACGAGGGCGTGGGCACCTGCGGCAAGGATGGGCAGGCCGTGCCCGTGGGCGTGGGCATTCCTACACTGAAGATTGACCGCATGACCGTCGGCGGGACCGCGCGGAAAGACCCCGGTGGCTTCATGCAGTAGAATCTTGGCCACGGATCTGCACGGATTTTCACGGATACCACAGACATTTTGTCATTCCGAGCGGAGCGAGGAATCTGCTTTTGCGCTTGCGAGAAATAGGAGCCATGCCGTCAACTGAAGTCCAAACGCGAAATCCGAAAATCGAAACCGACTTGCGCAACATCGCGCAGGATATTGTGGCGCGCGCTATGGCAGGCGGCGCCAGCGCCGCTGAATGCGTCGTCCGCGAGGGCGATGAATTTTCCACGCTTGTGCGCCTTGGTCAAGTCGAGACTCTGAAGGAGTCGGGCTCGAAGTCGATCGGCGTGCGTGTGTTTTTTGGGCAGCGCGCGGCCAGCACTTATTCAAGCGATTTTTCTAGCGCCGGGCTTGACCGCATGGTCGCGTCGGCTTTGGCCCTGGCGAAGATCACCTCGGAAGATCCATTCGGCGGAATTCCGGATGCCTCGCAACTCGGTTCGATCACCGGCGATCTCGATCTTTATCATGAAGACGTTTATTCCCTGCCCGGTGCGGATCGCATCGACTACGCGCGGCGTGCGGAAAAAGCGGCGCTCGATTTGGATTCGCGAATCAAGAATTCTGAAGGCGGATCGTTCGACGCGGCCACGGGCCACAAAGTTCTGGCGAACTCGCATGGGTTTGTGGGCGAGTATCGGCGGTCGTATTGTTCGGTGGCGGCGATTCCGATTGCGCAGAGCGACGACGGCGCCATGCAGCGCGATTACTGGTACTCGGTGGCTCGGACTTTGTCGAAACTCGACGCGCCCGAAAAAGTCGGCAAGATCGCCGCCGAGCGCACCCTGCGGCGGTTGGGCGCGCGCAAGGCCAAGACGGCGCAGGTGCCGATTATTTTCGATCCCATGGTTTCGACCTCGATCCTCGAACATATTTTCGAAGGGGTGAATGGGGATTCGGTCTATCGCGGCGCGTCTTTTCTGGCAGGCAAGCTGGGACAGAAAATTGCGGGGGACAACGTCAACATCATCGACGATGGCACGATCCGCGGCGGTTTTGGCACGAGCCCGTTCGATGGCGAGGGCGTGCCCACGCGGCGCACGGTCGTGATCGAGAACGGCGTGCTCAAGTCTTACTTACTCAATACCTACACCGCCAAGAAGCTGGGCTTGCAGACTACGGGGAACGCGGCCCGTGGGCTGGCGGGGACTCCGGGGATTGGGCCGGGGAATTATTTTCTGCAGGCGGGTGCGCGGTCGGCGAAGGAATTGATCGCGGACGTGAAGGAAGGCCTCTACGTCACGGAATTTCTCGGCCAGGGCGTGAACCTGGTGACTGGCGACTATTCGCGAGGCGCTTCGGGCATGTGGATTTCTGGCGGAGAGTTCGCGTATCCGGTGGAAGAGATCACGGTGGCGGGGAATTTGAAAGAGTTGTTTTTCAATATTTCAGAGATCGCGAATGATCTGGAGTTTCGCGGGTCAGTGGCCGCGCCGACGATTCGCGTGGACGGATTGACGGTGGGCGGGGAGTAGGGAAAGCAGGGCGGCTTTACTAACAACAGTTATCATGTCAGACCAAGATGACCGACAACTGGAAGCCGTACCTGTGCAATGTAAATGACAAGCTGGCGTCCATCCTTGTAAATCTCGGACTTCGGGATTCGGTTCCAATCACATCCAAGCCTTGGCTTCTCTGGGTGTGGGTGTATTTTCAATCGCCCCGAGCCGATGGCTTATCCGATGGAAAGGAAGCTCCCGTGCTGTACAAAATCGAAGACGCACTAACTCCCTCGATTGCCCGTGTGTGTCAGGCGATTCTCTGCGGAAGGATAACTACTGAAGGCCGGCGCGAGTTCTACTTCTACGGGGAAACTAGAAACGGATTTCGCAAAGCCGTCAAAGACGCGCTAACAGGATTTGAAGGGTATAAGTTCAGCTTGGGCGAGCAGGAAGACTCCTCCTGGCGTCAATACCTCGACGTTTTATATCCGTCACCGGAGGGCTTAGAACGTATCGCCAACATGGACTTATTGGATGAGTTGGTCAAGAGGGGTGATGTTTTGACGGTACCCAGAGAGGTCCAGCATTGGATGTCATTTCGCTCGGAGCAGTCTCGCGCTTTATTTCGTGAAGCTGCAGCCGGGGCTGGTTACAGCATTGTGGGGGAGAGTCTCTCCGAGGGAGAATTTCCTTTTGGGGTATCCGTCACCCGAACGCAGTCCATTCAGCAGAAATTGATCGATCAAACTGTCATTGAACTACTGAAATTGTGCCGTAACTTTGATGGCGACTACGAGGGATGGGAGACGCAAGTTGTCACTCAGTGATAGTCATCCGAGGGTCGGCGCTGTGTCGAGAGGTCGCACCATGAAATTCGCCAAAATAGTTTTCTATATTGCTGGCATTTGGGGCGTGCTGATTCTCACTCCTCTCTACTTCATGTTTGATGTGATTGGGCGGCAGGATCCTCCGGCGATCACGCATCCGGGATTTTATTATGGATTTGTCAGCGTGGGGCTGGCGTGGCAGGTGGCGTTTTTCGTGATTGCGCGCGATCCGGTGCGCTTGCGGATGATGATGATTCCCGCGATGCTCGAGAAGTTCGGGTATGCGGCTACCTTCCTCGTGCTTTATTTGCAGCAGCGGATTCATGCGTCGGATTTGGTGTTGGGCGGAGTCGATCTGGTGTTCGGCGTGCTGTTTCTGCTTGCGTTCTTCCGAACTTCCGCTTAAACATTCTTCAGTCACTTCGAGTGCTCTTCCCGGCATAAAGCAGGTTTCTCGACTTCACAACATGGCGCGTTTTTACGCGCCAAGTTGCTCCGCTCGAAATGACAAAGGTAAGGGAGATTCTGTGAATCGAAGATCGTTTTTGAGGTGGGCCAATCTGGCGGGGCTGGCGGCGGGAATACCTGCGTCTGCGCTGGCGGTCGTTTCTGGTGCCGAGAAGGCCGAGAAAAAAGCTCCTTCAGCAACGCACGCCGATTCGCCCGAGCACATTTTGCTGAAGGACTACCGGCCGCAGTCGATCTACAAGATTCCGGTTACCGAGATCGCCAAGGCGAAATTCCCGATCATCGATATGCACTCGCATCCGTACGCGAAGACTGCGCGGGAGATCGATGACTGGGTGCGGAACATGGACGAAGTTGGAGTCGAGAAGACGATCATCCTCACCATGGCGACGGGCGCGGCGTTTGACGAGATTTACCGGCAGTATGCGAAGCATCCGGAGCGGTTTGAAATGTGGTGCGGGTTGGATTTCAGCGGATATGACAAGGCGGGTTTCGGGCCTACGGCTATTAAAGAGTTAGAGCGCTGCCGGCGGGCCGGAGCGCGCGGCGTGGGGGAAATCCACGACAAGGGGAAGGGGCTGCGCTCAGGAAAGTCGAACGCTCCGCGGATGCATCCCGATGACGCACGCATGGATTTGTTGTGGGACAAGTGCGGCGAGTTGGGCATGCCGGTCAGTTTGCATGTGGCCGATCCGATCTGGATGTACCAGAAAATGGATCGGCATAACGACGGCCTGATGAACGCTTACGAATGGCGATTGGACAATCAACCGGGGATTGTCGGGCTGTCTGGGATGGTCGACATCCTTGAGCGAACGGCGGCGCGGCATCGCAACACAACTTTTATCGCATGCCACTTTGCGAATCTGGACTATGATCTGGCGCGGCTGGGGCAGGTGCTGGAACGAAACCCGAATCTGTATGCTGACATTTCTGCGCGGTATGCAGAGACTGGGCCTATTCCGCGCTTTGCGGCGCAATTTTATATGAAGTATTCCGACCGGCTTTTGTACGGAACCGACATGGGCTTCGATAAGGCGATGTACCGGGTTACGTTTCGAATTCTGGAGTCGACGGATGAGCATTTTTATGAGGTCGATCAGTTTTCTTATCACTGGGCATTGAATGGGTTTGGGTTGAGTGAGGCGGTTCTTCAGAATGTGTATCACGAGAATGCGTCGAAGTTGCTGGCTGGGAAGGCGCCAGGGTAGAGGGTTTGGCTCGCTGTCGTGGCCAGGGCGAGTCGAGCTACGCTCGACCAAACAGCCGGGGGCGGCTGTCCCCACACGATCATCGTCTCCTGCATAACCAGGGATAAATCGACAATCGAAAAGCAACGGCCTACAATTTCCGCCATGGGCAGCTTGGGACAGCCAACTCCGGTCGCTGAGGAACGCGACTCCAGCCGTTTGATTATTGCGATAGCGATGGTCGCGGTGATTGGGGGCGCGCTGACAGTTGCCTTTCTGCTGCGCGAGCCGCCGAAGGCCGCGAAGCAGGCCTCGCCTTATATCGCGAACCTGAAGCTTTCCGATTTCAAGATGAGCGCGGCGGAGAATTTCATTGGCGCGACGGTCAGCTACATCGACGGCACCATTACTAACGCCGGCGACAAGACGGTGACGCATGTCGTGGTGGAAGTGACATTCAAAGATTCGCTGGGACAGTTGGCCCAGCGCGAAGAGGTGCCGCTGAGGGTGGTTCGGACCAATGGCGCTTATCTTGAGCCGGTGGATCTGAATGTCTTGCCGCTGGGGCCGGGGCAGGCGCTTCCGTTTCGGCTAACGTTCGACAGCATTTCCGCGCAGTGGAACCACGAGTATCCGGAGATTCGGGTTACGGATGTGGCAGTGAAATAGCGACGCTGGATGACCTTGATCGCAATTCAAACAATCTGCGATCTCAAATCTGCAGTCTGAAATCTGCAATCCCGCTACAATGACCTCGTGGCGGAAACCAAACCATTTCGGTTGACGGAGTCGGTGAAAGCGGCGGGTTGAGCGTCCAAGCTGAGTCCGGCGGCGCTGGACACGGTGCTTGGGAAATTAGCCCGGCAACACGACCCCAACGTTCTGGTCGGCTTCGATCATGCCGACGATGCCGGAGTGTATCTGATCGGGCCCGAGCAAGCGCTGGTGCAGACGGTCGATTTTTTTACCCCGATTGTCGACGATCCTTACACGTTCGGGCAGATTGCGGCGACGAATGCGTTGAGCGATGTTTACGCCATGGGCGGCAAGCCGCTCACCTCGCTGGCGCTGGTATGTTTTCCGGAGAAAGCTGATCTGGAAATTCTGGAGCGCATTCTGGCTGGCGGCTTGTCGAAGATGATCGAAGCGGGATGCACGGTCATCGGCGGGCACAGCATTCGCGACGAAGAAACAAAATTTGGATATTCCGTCACCGGGATGGTGCATCCGAAAAAAATTCTAGCCAATGGCGGGGCCAAGCCCGGGGACGCGCTGCTGTTTACCAAGGCGATCGGCACGGGCGTGATCTCGACTGCGATCAAAAAAGGCGAAGCGGAACCAGCGTGGATTGATGCCGCGGTGCGCTCGATGACTACGCTGAACAAGCGGGCGGCCGAGGTGGTTGCGGGCGGAGATTTTCGCGTTCATGCGATGACCGACGTGACTGGATTCGGATTGATTGGTCACGCGCGCGAAATGGTGTTGGCGTCGGATGTGTCGTTCCGTATCTATGCGGGACGGGTTCCGCTGCTGGCGGGGGCGTTGGAATGCGTACGAGCGGGATACATTCCGGTGGGACTGCGGAACAATCGCGAGTTCGCGGAATGCCTGGTGAAGTATGACGATGAAGTGCCCGAAGATGTCCGGGCATTGCTGTTTGATCCGCAGACCGCGGGAGGTTTGTTGATATCAACGCCAGACTCGGCGGTAATGACGCGCGCGCTCAATGACGCCGGGGTTTCGGTTACCGAGATCGGAGAAGCCAAGATCGGAGAAGCCAAGATCGGAGAAGCCGCGCGCACGAAGCCTTTGATCCGAGTCGGCCGCTGAGATTTATGCTAATGGTTGGCGTTGAGCAGTTCCCACACCCGGGCCAGATGATGATCGTCGTGTTCGGCGACGAAATACAAATGATCGACCAGTCGCATCGGCGTCTTCAGCCGCGGATGCGGGATGGCGCGGGCCAGTAAGGATGTATCCATGGCGGAGACTCGATTCAACAGTTTCTCCCTCGCGTTTCGGAAGTCGGTGAGAGTCTGCTCCAGAGGGCGATCATTATGGTTCGCCTCGTCGGTCTTGCGATTTCTCAAGTCTGCAAGCGTGAGTTGATCGCTGGCAGCGACATAATCGCCGACTCGCGCCAGCCACAGCGACTCCAGGTCAACCAAATGCCCAGCATGTTCCTGGGCGGACCATTTTCCCTCCATCTTCGCGATCAGGATGTCGTGCGATTGGCCGCGGAGGGTTTCGTCGAGTCGGGCCGGAGTGCCGCGCAGGCGCGCGAGCACATTCGGATGTAGTTCTGCCGGGAACGAGAAGTCGAATTTGCGGTCAAACCAAGGGGGCACGTGGCTCATACATCAGGAAGTGATGCGGGGGCGCCGAACGGGACTCATGAAATCCGCCATCGCGGGAAAGGGCGGGGGCATTCGCCTTGACATCTAATCGAATATTCTGTATATTCAGTTGTTACTGAACGAAACGATATGGCTGAACTGACAGGAGTGCAGAAGCAGTACATCCTTCACTGGGGCGAAATGGGAACGCGGTGGGGGATCAACCGAACCGTGGCGCAGATCCATGCGTTATTGTATTTGTCTCCGAAGGCGCTGCCTGCGGAGGAGATTGCGGAGACGCTAAGCGTGGCGCGTTCGAATGTGAGCACGTCGATCCGGGAGTTGGAGACGTGGGGGATTGTGCGCGCGGTGCATGTGCTGGGCGACCGGCGGGAACATTATGAGTCGATGAAGGATGTTTGGGAGATGTTCCGGCTGGTGATCGAACAGCGGAAGCGGAGGGAGATCGATCCGACGCGGGAGATTTTGCGGACGTGCCTGGCGAATCTGGATCCCAAAGAGGCGGGAGCGGAATATACGCGGGAGCGGCTGACGGCGATGGCGGGATTTTTCGAAGCGGTGACAGAGCTGTACGACCAGATGAAGCGGCTGCCGACGGGGACGGTGAGGAAGCTTTTGCGTATGGGGGCGAAGGTTAAGAAGAAGGCCGGGTGACGTTTTCGGGCGCCTGATTCTGTTCGCACAGAATTCCCTGACTTAATAGTCATGGGTCCGGACCTTGCGAAGACAAACTGCTTAACCAAAATAGTTACTTTCGGTGAGATAACATCGTTTCAGAGTTAGTTTTCAGACGGAGGTGGGGCGGTAACCTGTACACTAGCTGAAACAATCAGGAAAATTCCGGCGGGCAATCCGGGGCGGGCGACGATGACGCAGGAAAAGACGCAACTCCAACCCGGTGAATCGAATTTGTCGCGGAAGACCATCCCGGCTGCGCAAGACTCCGAACCGGAATCTTCATCTCCGACGCCGTTATCTTCATCGGTATTGTCATCATCTTCTTCATCTTCGAATTCTTCTTCTGCGAGTCCGAACCCAGCCGGGTCCTCCGGCCCTTTTTCCGCGGAATTTCCCAATGAGAGGGTGATCGACGAGAGTGCGATCAATAAGGAATTGCGTCGGCTGAATCGCGCGCTGCGGGCACTCAGTGCGTGCAATCAGGGGTTGGCGCAGGCGGGAAGCGAACAGGAATTGTTGCAGCATATTTGCGACATTATTGTGCGACTCGGTGGGTATCGAATGGCTGGTATCGCGTACGCGGAGCAGGACGAAGAGAAGCGGGTGCGACCGATGGCGCATGCGGGACACGGCAGCGGATATCTTGAAGACATTCAGTTGCGTTGGTCGGATACACCAGCGGGGCGCGGACCGGCGGGGACAGCGATCCGGGAGAATCGGATTTGTGTGATCGCGGACACGGCGAACGATCCGATGTTTAGACCCTGGCGCGATGCCGCGGTGCAGCGGGGATACGCGTCGGTAATCGCGCTGCCCTTGCGGGTGGCTGGATCGGCTTTCGGTGTGCTGGCGATTTATTCGCAGCAGGTGGGATCGTTCGAAAGCTCGGAGGTGGAACTGCTGACCGAGATGGCGAACAATCTGGCCTATGGGATTACGGCGATTCGTTCGCAGGAGGAAGGAAGGCGAGCGACTGCGGCACTGCAAGAGGCGGAGGCGAAATACCGGCAACTGGTAGAGCAAGTGCCGGCGATTTCCTATGTGGCGGAGACTGGGGCGCACGGCGCATTTCGCTATCTCAGCCCGCAAGTGAAAACAATTCTGGGATATGGTCCGAAGGAGTGTCTGGCGGATCCGCATTTCTGGTGGAACCATCTGAATCCGGAGGACCATGCCACCGCGCTGCTGGAAGACACCTGGTCGGAAGGGCGGCCCTTCCAGGTGGAATACCGTCTGCGCGCGCAGGATGGGCGCGAAGTGTGGTTACGGGACGAAGCCGTGATTGTACGCGATCCGATGACGGGACAGCGGCTGACGCGCGGAATGTTGATCGACATAACCGAGCGCAAGCGGGCTGAAGATGCGCTGCGAGAGAGTGAAGAGCGTTATCGGACTTTTGTGACGCAGAGCTCGGAAGGAATCTTCCGTATGGAATACGTTCCGCCGGTTCCATGCCATTTGTCAGTCGACCAACAGCTGGAATGGGGGTTGAAGAATGGGTTTCTGGCGGAGTGCAATGAGGCCATGGCGAAAATGTACGGGCGGGCGACCGCGCAAGAATTGATCGGCAAGCCCCTCACCGATTTCCTGGTGCTGCGTGACCCGATGACGCAGCAGTTTATGGAGAATTTTGTGCGGGCGGGCTACCGGATTACCGACCAGGAATCGCGCGAGATGGACGCGCAGGGCCAGAAAAAGATCTTTCGCAACACGATGATGGGTACGGTGATCGATGGACACTGGGTCCGCACCTGGGGCATTGCGCGAGATGTAACCGAGCGCATGCAACTGGAAGAGCAACTCAGGAATGCGCAACAGATGGAAGCGATTGGACGGCTGGCGGGCGGAGTGGCGCATGACTTCAACAACATTTTGAGCATCATTATGGGGCACGGCGAGTTGCTGCTGGCGGCGGTGGGAGCGAACGAATATGCGCGCAATGGGTTGGAGCAGATCCGGCGGGCGGCGGAGCGGGCGGCGTCTTTGACCCAGCAGTTGTTGGCCTTCAGCCGGAAGCAGGTGTTGCAGCCGAAAGTTTTAGACTTGAATGAAGCGGTGGCGGATGTGCAAAAAATGTTGGCGCGGGTGATTGGGGAAGACATTGAGTTGATCGCGAGCCTGCATCCGTCGCTCGCGACGGTGAAGGCGGATCCGGGACAGATTGAACAGGTGTTGATGAATCTGGCGATCAATGCCCGCGATGCAATGCCGCAAGGCGGCAAGCTGCTGATGGAAACTTTGAATGTAGATGCGGGTACAGAATTGGCGCGCGATCTGGATCTGACACCGGGACCGTACGCCATGTTGAAGGTGACGGATACCGGACACGGGATGGAGGCGGCGACACTCGCGCATGTGTTCGAGCCTTTCTTTACTACGAAGCCCATGGGCAAGGGCACGGGACTTGGGTTGTCAACAGTGTATGGAATCGTGAAGCAGAGCGGAGGCAGCATCCAGGTGGAGAGCGGAGTCGGACTTGGTACATCATTTCGAATTTACTTGCCGGTCGCGGAGGGAGCGGCGGGCAAGCGACGGGAGACAGTCGTGGGGACGCGGGTTGAGGGTGGCATGGAGACGATTCTGATCACCGAGGATGAGCCCGACTTGCGCGACCTGGCGCGCATCTTTTTGGAAGGATATGGATACAAGGTGCTGGTGGCGGCGAGCGCGGAGCAAGCGATCGAAATAGCGGATTCTTTGAACGGCAGCATCGATCTGCTCCTGACCGACGTGATCATGCCGGGAATGAGCGGGCGGCAGTTGGCGGAGAGGATTCTGAGCAAGCGTCCGCAAACCAAAATTGTCTACATGACCGGGTATACCGACGATATGGTCGTGCAGCACAAAGTGCTGGAGCCGGGGGTGAATCTGCTGCAGAAACCTTTCGGCAAGGTCGACCTGGCGCTGAAGGTGCGGTCGACGCTGGATGGGAAGTAGAGAGAGAAGGTTTTAGTTCAAAAACCTTAACGCAAAGTTCGCTAAGAAAGGCCGCAAAGGACGCAAAGAATAATAAAGAGGAATAGAGAGCGCTGAGACAATAGCGGCGGGCGGTACGCGAGCTGCAATCGAAAAGGGAAACGGGCTTATGACGAAGATGGGGGAGAGCGACGGGATGGCTGATGATGCGGGCGCGGGCGGCAAAAAGATTTGGGTCACGCTGAAGGGGCTGCCGCTATCTATCAATTTGGAGTGGCCGTTTCATCCGTCGACGTCGGGGGCGGATTTTTTTGTGTTGCATGGGGATATTCGGCTGGAGGGCTCCGAGGGGCTGCATGCGCCGGTGGCGGTGAATCTTTCGCAGACGGTGCGTGAGGTGATGCCATCGCTGGAGCCGAAGGATGCGGAGGCTCCGGTGATCAACGCGCTGCGCAAGGAAGTGGACCGGCGGCAGATCGAGTTTGCGAAATCGGGGAAATTGCTGCCTGTGCCGTTTTCCAGCCGGCACTACGATTTCAAGCGACAGCAGTGGGTTTTCGGGAAAGCCACGGACGATCAGATGGCAGAGTTTATTGAAAAGAAAGTTTATTGGCAGACGAAGTTGAGTGGAGAGAAGCGGGTTTGGATTGGCGACCCGACGGAAGCGCAATATTTGCAGACAACCCCGGCGCATGTGGTGGAGATTGCGGCGCGGCTGGTGGCGGCGCAAGGTTTGCTGCGCATGGAGGGGGAATGGGTGGAGGCGACTTCAGCGCTGCTGAATCATGAAGAGCGATTCGAGAGTGCGCGGCGCGCGGCGATGGAGGAATTGGAGAAGAAGCACGCGTTTGAGCGCGGATAGGCAGTACCGAGTTGTGAGTTGCGAGTACCGAGCAAGTGTTCTCGTTCATCAAGCTTAGATCTCAGGCGTCCCATCGGGATGCCGTTTTCATCTTATATAAGGCCACCCAGCGTCGAAACGCCAAGCTATTTTCGGACATCTTCTCGAACGCTTCGCCTTCTCCCGATTTCCAGGACATCGAATCGGCTAATCACTGGACTTCCGAGAGAACAGTCCCCAGCAGAATTTGGGGGCGATCGCGTAGTTTACTTGCACCAAGACGATGGCGGCGATGCTCCAGTAGGTGTCGATGAAGCAGAGGGCAGCGCCGGCGGCGTAGAGGGATTGGGCGATCACGATGCGGCGGACTACGGCAGGGTGTATTTCTTTGGGGACATCGTCGGCGAGAAGTTGGGCGCGAGTGGCATAACTCCAGCTCCAGTAAAGAAAACTCCCGAGCAGCACGATGTTGAACCAATAGACCACCAGCGCAATGCGATAGTGGATGAACTCGGCGAGCAGCGACGTCGAGAATGGGGTGAGCGAGACGGCGCAGAGGAAGGCGATGTGAATCCATGCGAGGTTGCGGTCGGCGCGTGCAAAGTGGTTGAGTTGGGTTTGCTGACCGACCCAGAAGATGCCGATGGTCATCACGCTCATCAGAAAAATGACCAAGCGGGGTGAGAGCTCGATCAAAGCGTGCCAAAGATCGTGTTCGCTGTGAACGGCTTCTCGAGTGGGGACGCGCAGATCGAGCACGAGCAGGGTCATGGCGACGGCAAAGATGCCGTCGCTGAGGGCGGCGAGGCGCTCGACGCTTTGTCCGGCAACGCGGTTGTAGAGGGAGTGCATCGAAAGGAGTTTAACGAGGTCGGCTGGGTGCTGGCAAAAAGCAGGTCCCCTTCGACTTCGCTCAGGGCAGGTTCTCTGGTGCGCTCGCTTTTGCTCGATCCGGTCGGGATGACAGGAGCTCAGGGTACGACCAGACAGGGGGAACTTTGGGGGCGAATAGGGAGTGGGGCGAAATCTGCCGCATTGTTCTGTTGAGCGGTTCGTTGGCGGTGATGTCGGCCAGAGCCTTCGCGCAAGAGCAGACGGGGTCGCAACCGGGGCAGCCGGCTGCTCCTCCTTCGCAGCCCACCACGCAGCCTGTTCCTCAACCTGATTCGCAACCAAGCCCGCAAACTGAGCCTGGCGAGCCATCCAAGAAGGAACCGTCGCAAAATGAGCCTGCAAATACGGAGCCGCAGAAGTCACAATCGCAGGACGAAAAGAATAATGACAATGCGAATCCGGTGCAGGGGATGGCAAATAAAACGGTGGATGTGACCACGCAGGTGGCGGAAGCCACCAAGCAGTTGGGGAATCAGGCGCTGAACAAAGCGCGGGATTGGGAGAGTGGCTGGCTGACCGGAGTATACGTGGAAAAAGGGCGGCCGCTGGTGGCCGTGACGGAGCAACAGCGGCGGCAGATTTATCTGGAGCAGACGCTTACGAAGCCAGGAGCGTATATGAAGCGGATGTTCGCGGCCGGAATCGATCAGGCACGGGGCGCGCCGCAGCAGTGGGACGATGGCTGGGGCGGGTATGGCGAGCGGTTCGCATCGCGCGAAGGGCAGTTCATTGCGGCCAATAGTCTGGCGGCGCTGGGCAATGCAAAACTGAAATACGAACCACGCTACGATCAATGCCGCTGCGAGGGTTTCTGGCCCAGGACGCGGCATGCGATCCTGCGCAATTTTCTTACTTACAACGAAAGTGAACAAGAGCTGCGTCCGCAGTGGGGTTTGTATGGCGGATCGTTTGGCGGCGGATTGATTTCGACATCGTGGAAGCCGCATCCAAGAAATGGGTTTGCCGAAGGTGGCCGGGCGATGTTGGGGCAGGCTGGTTATGGCTCGCTGCTGAACTTCTTCATCGAGTTTTCTACCGACATCAACCGCAAGATCGGCGCACGAAAGAAGTAAGGCTTCTTCCCCGGTCGCATCGGGACTTCCCCCGATTTCAAAGTTAGTTGCTTCCCGATGGCTAAAAATCCGGAGTTTATGCGAAATAAGAGCGGGCAGGTTTGCGAGCTCACCAGGCTGGGGATCGCCCCCTCGGCTGTGGTGCGCTCCCTATCTGCCCATTTTGTTTAGGCGGGAGACGGTTTGCGGAAGATTTTCGCGAGCACCGTTCCCAGCGTGAGCAGTGACATCAGCGCAATAATTCCCAGAGAAATGACACAGTAAATGCACCACACGCCGAGAACGTGAGCTTCGATGTTCGCCAGGTAAAGAGAAAACCCAAGTCCGGCGAAAGTAGGGACCAGCAGAAGCCGGAAGGAACCCAGGAGTGCTAGCGCGGCCATAAGGATGTAGCCGGCGATGCCGACGGCGGCTACGGGAACGGGCCCGAGCATGGCGTAGGGGCTGTGATTGACGACGCCACAATCCCAGTGTTCGTTGATGCTACAGGGAGAGTCGCCGTATTCGCGATAGTGCTCGCGGAGAGCGAGAGACGAGACGATAGCGCCGCAGATGGCGAGGATGAGCAGTAGATATTTCATACAGTTTCCTTTTGGTTAGACGAACGCGGTAAGGCTCCATCGTTGTGCCGTCCCCCTTCGACTTCGCTCAGAACGGGCTCTCCGGGACTCGGTTCAAAATCGTGACGACAGCCCGGGCACTTCCGTGCCGGGCTTTCCCGTGCCGTCGCTTCGGGACTACGGCTTGGTCGCGGCGGATGCGTCTTTCATTAGATCAGAAACCTGCCAGTCGCTGCCGTGATACCACTTCACGATTTTGCCGTCGGGTGAGATGACGACGGTGCTGAGATTGTGGGTGATGAGGCCGCCTTCCGGTTTGACGGTTAGCGCGAAGAAGTCGGCGAGCTTGGGCAAGTCCGCGGATTTGGGAGCGGCGAATTCCCAGCGCGTGAAAAGCGCAGGATCGTGAGAGTGCGCGACCGAGAAAGCGTAGTCACGGAGAACCTTGGGCGTGTCGTGTCCGGGATCGAAGCTGATGCTTAATAGATGGAGGCCGCCGAGAGATGGATTGGTCTCGATCTGTTTGTAAATTTCGGCGAAGTTGCTGCTTATGCGCGGACAGAAATCGGGGAAGGGGCAGCGCGTGTAAATGAAGGTGAGCAGTAAGACTTGGCCGCGATATTGGTTGAGCGAATGTTTTTGTCCGCTCTGATTGGTGAAGGAAAAGTCCGGGACGCTTTCCCCTGGGGCGGGGATGTGCAATGTGCCGGCGGCTGCGGCGGGCGGGGATGAGGCGTGGGCGGTGACTTTGACGTTCTCAAGCCAGTAGTCGCCAACCGAGCCTTCGTTATTGGAGTCGGACTCGACGACCGCTTCGGCGGAAATAGAGTCGCCGGGCGAAAGCGCAATCTTCGAGGCGAGCCCAGGCTGCTTGATTTTGTAGGACATGGTCATGGCGTCCATGAAACCGGGGATGTTGTCGCCGGCAATAAGGGCGGTCGAGGTCTGGTAATCCATGGAGATGATGCGGCCAGTGAAGGGATAGCGCTTCGTGGCCGGGGTGTTGGTGCGATGGCAGGAAGAAATAAGGAATGTGCCGGCCAGAATTAGAGCCAGCGGGATGAGGCGGATATGAGTGTTCACGTTTTCACTTTAACTCGGAGGGGAGAGTTCTGCACGCTGCCGCCCTTCGCGGTGGCGCGACGGACGAATGCGTCCGTCGCTACGCGTTTTTTATCGAATGGAGTGGTCCGCTTAGAAATCCCACTGGAGCTTGAGGTTGCCCTCGAAGGGAACTACAACCTTCGCGGTGGTGGCGTTGTCGTTGCCGGGGCCTGCGATCTGGACTCCGGAGTTGACGTCGGCGGCGAGCTTTAAGCCCTTCATCAGATTAACGTCCATTTCAAGGCCGCCTTTGAGTACGGTGGACTGTTTCATTTTGTTGTCGTCGCTGGTCCACTGGCTGGAAACCTGGGCGAATGGGGCGAGCGTTCCCCACTGGCCGAACTTGAGCATGTCATCGGCCTGGAGTTGGAAGGTGCCTTGCACGGTCGGTTTGCCGGAATGGGCGGCGTCGAGAGGTTTGTCCCACTCGCCGGCGAGAGTCAGTTTCAGCTTGCCCTGGCCGATGACCACGGGAGTGGGAACAGTTATGTCGATCTCGGTTTTCTGGTCGACTTCGAGAGTGTCAGCTTTGACGGTAGCGCCGGTGCCAGACTTGCCGGTCCAGACTGGGCCGGATGCGCCGACGCCAGCGCTGCCCGTGATGTGGACCGTCCAGGGCTTGTCATCGTCATCGTCGTCCCCGGACTTCGAGGCGGCGGGCGCGGGCTTGGAGGGGCCGGAGGCGGAGTCGCCGATCTGTTTGGCGGAGGGGTTGCGGACTGGCCGTAGTTGCGAGGCAAGTTGAGATTTATACGCCGGCCCGGCTTACGCAGCAATAAGGAGCCGGTCAGCCGCATGCATGGAGGCAGGAGCATTCTGGTTCTCGGGCAGAGGCAGCCTGTGCTCTGTAGTCCCCATGCGGCCTGGAACTGGCTGAGCGCCAGTTCGGTATCGAGGTCCAACATTCCGCTCTCGGGCAACAAAGACCAGCGTGAGCCGTTGGATTTGATCCAGGGGTTTCCTCCGACGTTACCGCGGATGTAACAATTCAGCAGGCGTTGGGCGCGGTAAACCTCGAGAATGATTGTCGCCGCGCCGGAACAGGTGCATCTTCCGCGAATTCGGTTCGGCCATGGCGGTGAGCGAGGGGCCGGAGGGATAGGTCAGCGAAAAAGCCGGGGGCTGGGGAAAATCGAAAAAATCGAATAGATAAATGTCGTCCATGTGGACTCCTGAACCCTGGCGATTCTCCCCGCAGCCGAGGAGCGAACGGGACTACCGATTAGCAGGGTTTCGTGCGCGACATGGGAGAACGGGCTGATTTTACACCTGCGTGCAAGGTCCTGCTCTGAATAGTGCGGGAGGCGGCGGGAACGTTTCAGGGCGGCGGGAGATTGGCTCGGCGGACCGAAATTCGGTCCGCCGAGGCTGCCTTATACGGCTAGTAAACGTTGGAAGAAGGAACGATAACGCTGTAGGGCGATGCGAAGGTCTTCGGTCGAGACATCGCCTTTATCCCACTGCTGCTCGAGCTTGGAACGTTCTTCGGCGAACACTTCCGCCAGACGTTTCATCGCGGAAGCGACGAGGCCGTCTGCCTCTTCGACAGCGCGGCGAGGTTCGTCGACGAAAGCAGTCTGAACGGTGCTCCAGCGCGTCCGCAGTTGCTCTAGTTCGTTGTTGGCGAAGAGCGGGGTGGGGGCGGACGCATCACCATTTATTGTGTTGTTCGTTTCGGCGGAGATTTCGTTACGAGCGTCGTCACGAATATCGATGCCACGATCGTTATCCGGAATGTCCATCTTCCGAATGCCAGTTCGGACGTTCTTGGGAGAGTTCTCGACGTCCGGTGCAATCTCGTTGGCGGGGCGTCGGCTGAGAACTGGCCTTGGGGCATCGTCGTCAGACTGTTTACCATGGGCCAGATCGCCTGTGGTTATTTCTTCGTCAAACTCCGGTTCTTCCTTCCGCAATGGCACGCTCATGCTCGTGCCTCCTTTCGTTCGGGATATGCATCTCCGAGCAATTCTTCAAACAGAGAGCGATAGTGGACCATCGCTTTCCGCAAGTCTTCGGTGTTAGCCTGGCCACGGCTGTGGCGCAGGGCGATGCTATGGGCGGCGCGATAGTTTTCGACGACCACGGGGTGGTCGACGGAAATGTCGGCGGCGCGCTGCTCGAAGTCGGCCATGGGATATCCGCGAGTTTCCATTAATTGATTGACGAGTTGATCGGCGTCGGAAACCGAGCCCCTGGGGTCGTCGACGAATTTCGACTGTACCAGCCGCCAGCGCTCCGCAAAATCGGCGCGAGTTTCTCCGGAGAGCGGGCGGAGAGAAAATTTCTCGCGGCGTTTGGCGCGAATCTCGAGCACACCTTCCGCGCGGCGGACTTCGCCTTCTTTCTTGAGCACCCGGTCGTACTCCGGGCCGAATTTCTCCCGAAGCCGCTGACTGCGATGCTTTTTCGACAGGAAATAGCTGATGACGCCGACGACGGCCACTGCCGCGATTACGCCAATTATGATTGCTAGTTGATGCTGGTCCATGCGCCTCCCTGGTGATGAAATTTTAATTGCGTGTTGGATTCGGGTGCGGGAGGAGGGGTTGTGCCGAAATGCTTTCACTGGCGGCTGAAAATCCTGGACCGCAAAGAGCGCTAAGAAATGCCGCAAAGCACGCAAAGAAGACCCTATTCGTCCCTCAGCAAATTAGCGGATTTCGCCGGATGAAATTACGGGATTCTTAATAATGAAAGCGGTAGCGGAGTTCCAGGTAAATTTCGCGAGGGTTGTTCCAGTGGAATCCGCCGAAGGTTAGGCTGTTATCGAACTCGACGCGGCGGTTGGCCACGTTCAGGGCGGTCAGCGAAGCGGAGAAATTTTCGCCGAAATCTTTTCCCAGAGTAAGGTCGAAAGTAGTGTGCTGGGGCAGGTAATTTCCCGGATAGGGTTGACCGGGAAAGGCATTGCTGAAACCGGAGCCGTAGTAAACATTCGTGGAGATGTAGGTACGCCGGGGCAAGGTGTAATCACCGCCGACGTTGAGCGTATTGCGCTGATCATGATCGAGTGGGCTTAGGCCGGGAGAGAGCTGAAAGTCGGTCAACCCACCGGTGATGGTGCCGCTGCCTTCGGCAATCTGGTTCGAGTAGGCGAGATGCAGCTGACCACGGTGAGCGAATCGCGGTGAGCGCAGCGTGAGTTCCCAACCGCGAATTACAGCCTGCGATACAGTCAAAGGGAAAAAGATGCTGGAGGCGCCGATATTGTTGTGGTCGAGAAAATTCTGGACGTTGGTTTTGAAATTGTCGGCGTCGAGCACCCATCCGCGGTAGGGGATGGTGACGCCGAATTGATGTTCTTCATCGCGCTCGCCGTGGAGCGTGGCAAATCCCAGGCCCTGCTGGCCGGTGTAGTCGATGAGAGCGGGGCCGGAAACGGTTTCGATGGGCGGCGCTTGATAGTAGTGGCCGTAGAAGGCGCGAAAAGTCCAGCGCAGGCGGGGAATGGTGACGGTTGCGCCGAAGCGCGGGCTGATGGCGGATTCGGAGACGGGCGGCGCGGCGGCGGTGGTAGGAAAGTTTCCTTCGGAAAATCGAGTCGGGCGCATGCCAGCCGACAGACTTAGCCAGGAGAACGGTTGAAACTTATCGTCGATGTAGAAGGCTTCGAGGTTGGCGGTGGGGTGCTCGACATCGGTAAAGGGTAGGTTGCCGCTGCCGTCGTTGAACATCGCGCCGAAGATCTGGCTGTCTTGCTGGTAGAAGGCGAGGAATCCGGTCTGGAGGTTGTTTTTCTTGTAGTTGGCGGCGAAGCTGGCCTGCGCCCCAGCATAACCGGAGCTGCGGTTCTCGGTGGTGGCGACCGGAGTGTCGGTCGGAAGGCTGTTGTAGTCGCCGCTGTTGTAGTGGTAGAAGGGCGACACCGTCGTCATGAGATGGGAATTAAAAGTATGCAACCAGGTGAACAATGCGCCGGCGTCAATTTCACGCTGGCTATCGCGCAAGCCGATGCTGGGATATTGCGGCGTGAAGTCATTGCCCGGGATTGATCCGTTTTCGAGGTCGTTGGGATTGGGGTCGTAAGGAATCTGGAAATAATCGCGGCGGGCCGAAGTCATGAGGCGTAGCTGGTTCGAGGGATCGACGTTGAAGATGAATGAACCGAATCCGCCGACGCCGTTCACGGCGTCGTGTACCACTTGCGGGACGGGGGTTTGCAGGCCAAGATTGCTGCGGTTGCCATTGACGCTGGCGTAGTAGGCGAAGCGCTCGGTATGGCTGCCGAAGCTGAGGGCGGCATTGGACTGGTAGAAGTTGCCGGCGCTGAGGACGAGTTCGGCCTGATTGTTACGTTCGAAACCAGTGCGGGGAACGACGTTGAAAACGCCGTAGGTGCGGTCGCCGAATTCGGCGCCATAACTGCCGCGATTCACTTCTACATATTCCAAGTCCTTGGGATCGAATTGGGGGCCGACGTTCTGCGCGATGGCGGTGTTGATGACGGGCACCCCGTCGAGCAGCCACTGGGTTTGGTGACCGCCGCGCATGTGCAGCATGTCGTGAGTGACGTAGGAACCGGGAACGTAATCGGTGATCATGGCCAGGCTGTTGGATCGGTCGGCGCCGGGCGTGCGCTCGATATCGGTGCGATCGACCAGCGTGATGGGCGTGGCGGAATCGGTGGCGACCACGTCGGTTGCGGCGGAGACCGTGACCTTCGTATTTTCCGCGGCAACCTTTAGCTGGAAGTGGACGACCGGGACGGTGCCCGAAATAATGGTGACTTGTTGCGCGACCTGTTCGAAGCCGGGCTCGGCTACGGTGACGGAGTAATCCCCGAGGGGGATGGCGTTGAATTGAAATTCGCCGCTGGCGTCGGTGGTCGCGGTTTTTCCCCAGTCCGAGTATTTTGCCTTCAGCATGACCATGGCACCCTGGATGGGACGGTGCTGGGGGTCATGAACGACGCCGCGGAGGGAGCCGAAAACGTTGGCGATGGCGGACAGGGTTAGGGCAAGGCAGGCTGCGAATACGGCGAGGCGGATCGAACGCATAGAGTCTCCTGCGAATAATGGGTGCTTACCGCTAAAACCCAGCCGGGCTGCGGCCGGCGACCGGGTCAGTGAGCCCCGGTCCCACGCGTGCACATTCCCGATCAGCACATCACACAGGAGCGCCCCGCGAAGGCGTGCTGCTGCGTGCAGAGGGTTTATGTCAGGGATTGAGTGTCAGGCGATGGTCGAGCACGGCGGGGCGCGGGTGGCATTCGAAGAGAAGAGTCTGGCAGAAGGGATTTCGACGCTCGGTTCGGATACGCTCGTGTCTACGTATGGCGCGAAATATGAGATCGACGACGAATGCAGGTGAGCTGACTGCTTTGTGGTTGCCGGGCGGTAGGAGCGCTGATTACAGCAAGCGGTGCTGTGGATACCGCGCTGATCGAATGTCGAGTCGTGGCACTGATGGAGCCCTTTGCGGAGGCAGCAGGCGTGCGGGGGAACAGCGCTTACCGCTAGCGCGAGCGGAACGAAGGTTCCGCCGAGAGCGAAGAGCAGCAGAAGTCTGGCGGTCAGGCGCTGCATGGTGTTATGCGAATCCGTACTGCAACGTGGGGCAAGCATAGAACAGAATCGCGGATCGGCGCAAGCGGAAGGGCCTGTATCCTCCCAAAATTCCCGCCCTTCGACAGGCTCAGGACAAGCTTTTTCGCGCAAAGGGGGCGCGAGGAATGGGGCTCCCGGCTTGTCTCTAAAATCTTCTCGATTCGATGCACGTACTCAGAACGGTAACAGATTTTGGGCTGGTTACTTCAGCAGGACGTAGGCGCCGCCGTTGGTGAAAGCGATGAGCAAATTTATAAGTACGAAGATTAGATCATAGTGCCAGCCGGAGGACTTTTCTCCCCAGAATCCGGTGTGCCAGGCGAAAATTTTCTTCTGGATGGCTCCCAGCATAATCAGGATCAGGCCGGCGGCTGCGAGTTGCGTCAGGACGCCGGCGGCCACGCCGAGGGCTCCTGCGACCTCGGCGATCCCGAGGAAGATGGTGAAGCCTTTCGACATCCCAATGCTCTTGGCGCGGGCTTCGGGATCTTTGAGGTGGCTATAGCCGCTGCTGGCGAACACCAGGCCAACCATGAGGCGAAGGAGAAGAAGGCCGAGATCGGTGAAGCGGGCGAGTTGGGGAAACATATATGCCCTCCGAAGGCCGCTTGCAAGCCGCGGACAGGAGTGTCCGCGCCACACTTCTTAGTCTTACTTTGTACTACTTCTCAAGCGCGACCGCGGATTTTGGCCCACCACCAGCGGACCCCGACGAATAGGAATCGCCAATCGCTAAAGAATTCCGGGGCCTTGCCTTCGAAGGCGTGGCCGATGAATTGGAGAATCCAGCCGATCACGAACAGCGCCAGCGCGTAGAACCACAAGCGATGGAAGAAAAATCCGACGACGAAAATTGCGATCGAAACCAGAATTGTCGGGATGCCGAGGGTGTGGCAGACGCGGTTGATCGGGTGCTGGTGGCTGGTGGAGTATTGAGCGATCCACTGCTCGCTGGTGCGGTTGCCTAGCATTCCGGAAAGATCATACACCGCTCGGAGCATGAAGGAACTGATTGTCAACAAATCTGGGGTGTGGAGTTCGCGCGCGTCTCCGCGCGCGGCATAGAGGTCAAAATCCCCACCTTCGACAAGCTCAGGGCAGGCTTTCTCGCGCAAAAGTACGCGCGAGAAATGGGGCGCCGGTGAACGCGCTATCCAGCTGCACTTGGGGACGGACGAATGCGTCCGTCGCTACGTGGGCGGTTGAGGCTTCCGCGGCCTGCGTGGTAGCATCCTAGGTTTTGGCAGGGGATGCTGGGTGGGCTGTGCCTGCACTTATTTTCCTCGCGGCCGTTTCCTTCCCACGCCTGCCTGAAGGAGCCCAACTTGAAAGTCTATTCGGGAGCAAACATCAGGAATGTCGCAATGGTGGGACATGGCCACGCGGGCAAAACCTCGCTCGTGGCGGCCATGCTGTATACGGCGGGAGCAACTCAGCGGCTAGGGCGCGTGGACGATGGATCGGCTACAACCGACTACGACGAGGAAGAGATCGCGCGGAAGATGTCCATTTCGATCGGTGCGGCGGTGGTCGAGTGGGGCAATACGAAGATCAATATCCTCGACACGCCGGGCTTCAGCATGTTCGTGCACGAGGCCAAGATGGTGCTGCCGGTGGTGGACGCGGCGATCGTGGTGGTCGACGGCGTGGCAGGAGTGGAAGTGGTGACGCAGCGCGTTTGGAATTATTGCGAGGAATACAAGACGCCCCGGCTGATCGTGGTGAACCGCATGGATCGCGATCGGGCGAATGCTGAGCGTGTGCTGGAATCGCTCACCAATGCATTTGGCCGCGACGTGATTCCGATTGAACTGCCGATTGGCAGCGAGAAGAGTTTGAGCGGCGTGGTCGACCTTGTCCGCATGAAGGCCTATACCTACGAGTTGGGCGGGAATGGCAAGGGGAAAGAGACGGAGATACCAGCGAACATGCGGGCGCAGGTTCAGGAAGCGCACGAAATGCTGGTGGAGTTGGTGGCCGAAGGCGACGACAAGTTGATGGAGAAATTCTTCGACGCCGGAACTTTGGGCGAGGAAGACCTGGTGCCGGCGCTGCACAATGCGATCCGCGAAGACCGAATTTTCCCTGTGATTTTTAGTTCCGGCCTGGGCAACTTAGGGGCCGACCGGGTGATGGATTTTATTGTCGACTACACGCCTGCGCCTTCCGAGCATGAGTGGGTACAGGGCGAGGCCGGCGGGAACGGCGACGCGCCCAAGCGGCATGAGTCGGATGAAGAGCCGGTGTCGTTGTATGTGTTCAAGACGGTTTCCGATGCGTTCGCAGGCCGCATTTCGTACTTCAAAGTATTTTCCGGAGTACTGAAGAACGATGCCACGCTGATGAACTATAGCCGCGGCGGGCAGGAGAAGTTCGCGCACATTTCCAGCATGCAGGGCAAGATGGCGATTCCGGTGAACGAGTTGCACGCGGGGGATATTGGCGCGGTCGCGAAATTGAAGGACACACTGACCGGCGATACGCTTGGCGATAAGGCGGCACCGATTCAGTATCCGAGGGTGAAGCTGCCGGAGCCGGCGATCACTTTTGCGATTGAGCCCAAGAGCCGGGCGGATGAAGATAAGTTGGGGCCGGGGCTGCACCGGCAGATGGAAGAGGATGCCATGCTGCGGTTCTTCCGCGATCCGCAGACGCAGGAGTTTTTGATTGCGGGGACCGGGCAGCAGCACATTGAAGTCGTGGTGGCGAAACTGAAGAAGCGCTATCACACCGAAGTGGTGCTGAAGGCGCCGAAGGTGCCGTATCGCGAAACGATTCGCGGTAAGGCCGACGTTCAGGGGCGGCATAAGAAGCAGACTGGCGGGCACGGGCAGTATGGCGATTGCAAGATCAAGATGGAGCCGCTGCCGCGGGGCGGGCAATTTGAATTTGTGAACGATATTTTTGGCGGGGCGATTCCGAAGAACTATATTCCGGCGATTGAAAAAGGAATTAAGGATGCCGCGGCGCGCGGACATCTGGCGGGGTATCCGGTGGTCGATTTTCGCGTGATTCTGTATGACGGCTCGTATCACGACGTGGATTCGAACGACATGTCATTTCAGATGGCGGGGCGCATCGCGTTTCGCAAGGCGATGGAGACGGCAAAGCCGACACTGCTGGAACCGGTGATGGCAGTCGAAATAACCGTGCCGGACGATTTTGCCGGATCGATCATGGGCGATCTGAACAGCAGGCGCGGACGCATTCAGGGCATGGATAATAAAGGCGGCAATACAGTGGTGAAGGCCGAGGTGCCAATGTCGGAGATGCTGACCTACGGCGTGGAACTGACCTCGATGACGCAGGGCCGCGGCAGCTTCAACATGGAAATGCATCACTATGATGTGGTGCCGGGGCAGTTGCAGGAAAAGATCATTGAGAAGGCGAAAGCGGAGCGGGGTGAGGTGAAGGAAGAGGAAGAGTAGCACCGGTCGGCTATAGGGGCTTGAACCCTCCATCCCCTAGATCGATTGACATCCCCGTCTGACTTTCTTTCGCCACGCTCCTACCATTTCGTATGAGCAACCTGAATTCGTATCGCCGTGTAACCGGCGTCCCTTTCTCGTGTGTATTCCCTAGATGGACGAGAAATACCCTGCGGACGGCCTCTTCAAGATTTTCCGGCAACCCCTTTTGACATGGTGGCACGCGCGAACGACTTCGAGGCTTTTTCCCGACGCCGCGAAGCCCCCACCAAAAGGGAAATAGCCAGTTCCATCACTTACAGCCAGTATTACGTTGACACCGCTCTTCCGCAGAGCCCGGATGTTGTCGTCGGTGACTTTTTCAGGCGCGACTCCCGTGACCGGGGCGTGCACCGATTCAGGCCAGTTTCGATGAATAATATCTACCATCTGCTGCCTCGTCCACGCGCCATGTTCGAGGACATTTATGCAATAAACAGTTGCGTCGGTAACTCGTGCGAAGAGCAGAGGTTCTTCGCGACCCGGAAGACGGCTACGGTTCACGAAACCATCTGGATCGAGCGAGGTTCCCAAATGAAGGTGCTGAATGTCCCAATCGTTCAGGAGCGGATCGTCCGTGTCTGCGGCTAACAAGTTTCGGCTCTGATGAGGCCTCAGATCTTCCCCGGTGGCGGCCTTTCTCAGGACCTCACTCTAAACCGGTCTGAAATGCAGGAGGGCAGAGAAATTCCCTCGAGAGTAGGATTGCGCGCGGCCGCGCACTGATTCGACGCTTGGCGACGTTGAAATACTTGATGCATATCTGTTCGGGGGTTTCGGACACATCGAGGAAATAGCCTGCGCTCATCAGGCGCTCCCGCGCCTGCTGCGTGGCATCGGTAAAGAAATCCATGCAAATGGTCGTGCTGAGGTCCTCTCCGCTCATACTCACTCTCGCGATTATAAGAGTTCCTTGGTTGTGCCGAAAGTCAGGCGGTTTTCAGTCCCACAGCCTTGGCCAACTTCAACTGCCGCTCGTCGAAAGTCCAAAAGCGATCGGCTTTGAGCTCGAGAGCGCAGGCCACGTGGAGAGTATCGAGAGTTCGGATGCCGAGTTTGGGACCGTAGCGGCTACCCAGATCGGCGCAGAGATCAAAGGCAAGATCGGGCACGGCCGCTTCTCGCCATGGGCCGGTTTTCATGTCCTGCTCAAAAATCCTGTGCAGCTCTGCGGCCTTGAGTTCTGTGATGACACTCCGAAATACGTGTTGAGCGATCGCGTGGAACCACTCGGCTCGATGAAGCGGAGTCAGAAAACACTCGGTCAAGTTCAGCAGTAGATCATCAGCGACTCTGGAGTGGCCGTCCTTCAGGTAGAGCGACGCCAAAAAGCTGGTGTCGGCGTAAGTCGTCAATACCGTCCCCGATCTTCGAGGATGATGTTCGGGAAAACTCGATCGCCAAACATGGCTTTGCGACGCGCTGCGAAATCCGGCCACTCCACCGGCTTCTTTGGAGTCTCATTTTCCGGCACGATTCTTGCGACGAGTTTGTCGCGGTCGCGGAGTTCGACAGTCTTTCCAGCGCGGAGCCACGCTTTCAGGCGGCGGGTATCGCGGAGTTGACGCATATTTACCGAGGGCATAAAGACAATGTGACACATCATGTGTCACATGTCAAGAGAGCGATTGCCTTGAGAGGACAGCCGAGGCGGCTGTCGCCACGTGAGTCGTGGTACCATCCGGCGAAGACAGCGTTTGCCGAAAGAATATCGACGCGGAGGTCCGAAAATGAAGTTCCTGTTAATTCTTATCTGCGTTTTCTTCGCCACGGCGTTGTCTGCCGGCGTGGCCGACACGCAAACTTTTTCCACCTCGGCCGGTCCGGTGAAGATTACTCCGATCTATCACGCCAGCACTCTAATTGAGGCGGGAGGAAAGACGATTTATCTCGATCCGGCGAAGCCAGCGAAGGTGTCAGGGCTGCCGAAAGCGGATCTCGTTATAATTACCCACATCCACGCAGACCACATGGACCCCGAATTGATTAAGGAAGTCAGCAAGGCCGGCACGGAGATTCTGGCGCCGCCGTCTGTGGTCGCAACCGTCACCACCGCAAAGCCGATTTCGAATGGAGAAACCAAGCAGTGGGAGGGGTGGACGATTGAGGCAGTGCCGGCCTACAACCTGAAGCGCGGGCCATCTCCGGGACAACTCTTTCATCCCCGGGGGCGCGACAATGGCTACGTTCTGACTTATGGCGGCAAGCGCTTTTATTTCTCGGCCGACACGGAAAACATTCCGGAGATGCGCGCGCTGAAGAATATCGATGTGGCGTTCGTGTGCATGAATCTGCCTTACACGATGCCTCCCGAAGAGGCGGCGGACGCGGTGAAGGCGTTCCATCCGAGGATTGTGATTCCGTATCACTATCGGGGATCGGATCTGGCGGTGTTCAAGAAAGGGTTGGAAGGGACTGGGATTGAGGTGCGGCTGCTGGAGTGGTACCCGAAATAGAGACGCGTCCTCGATATGTCACTTTTGAATCGGGATATCGGTGAGACTGAAGTCAGCTCCTTTCGCCAATAGTGGTTCGCCAGAAACCTTGGCGAGAGCGTAAGAGAAACAGTCGCCGAAATTCAGTGAAGCCGGATGCCGGCCCTTACCGTATTTGCGCCAAGCCGAGCGAGCCAAGTCGGCTTGTTCGGCGTCTACGGGCACGACTTGTAGATTTGCGCGAACCACCCAAAGATCAAATTCACGACCGGCGGCTTCGCCTTGTCTGGCTTCGATGACGATTCCGGCTTCGAGCATAGTAGCGGCAGAGATCAGCCGGCTACCGCTAGCGGCGATGATATCGAGAAATGTTCGGCGCTCTGGTTCGGCAAAGAAGATGGCTGCGAGAGCTGAGGTATCTATCACCATTCTTTCAAGTCAGCGCGGAAGCCCGTGCTCGTCGTAGCCAAGGATTTCATCTGCGCGGCGAGAGTCCAAGATAGGCAACCGGTCTACGCGATGAAGGATTTCCTCCAGCTGCCCCACCAGGATTTGATGGCGGCGCTGCTGCTTCAGCCGCTCAAGGCGCTCTTCGAGGGACTTTTGAATGGCCGCCGTTAAGGATTCTCCGGTCTTAGCTGCCACCTCGCGCGCCAAGCGTTCTGTCTCCACACTCTTGATACTAAGTGCCATAGTATAGCGATTATACCATTACTGCATTTACTATATAAGTATATTTACGCTCGGAAAATCTCCTCCACCGGCCTCCGGAAAATTTTGGCGATCTTGAAGGCCAGGGGCAGGCTGGGATCATACTTCTCCGTTTCGATGGCGTTGACGGTTTGGCGCGAGACGCCGAGTTTGCCGGCGAGGTCGGCCTGGGTCCAGCTGAGCTGGCCTCGGAGATCGCGCACCGAGTTTTTCACCGGTACCTCCGTGAGGCCACGCAACCGCCGATTCCCCAGAGGAAGATAAGCAGTGGGGGCACCCAGATTATGTCGGCGGGCGGAAGGCCGGCGTTTTGCAGCAATGCCCAGGTAAGGGTGAGCAGGCAGGTGGCGAGAAAACTGAAAGCCAAGCCTTCAAACTGGATACGGCGTTGGAGCTCGTCGAGCCCGCGAAAATACCGGATTGCAGCCCACATCGCGAAGCCCGACGGAACGACCGGGGTGATGGCGATCAGATAGCGTAGCGGGGAGTGGCCGTGCTGCTTGAGCACCCATACCGAGATCAGGGTGACTACAGCATAGGCGGCCATCGCGGGAAGGAATTCTTTGAGGTAACGCTTGTGGTTGGCGTCCATTGTGTTCTCCGTGTCAAGCATGCTTGACAGTGGAGAATGTAAAGCACACTTGACATTTGTGTCAAGGGAAATTTGCGAGGCCACGCGCCCAGGACGATTGCGTGGGTTCGCATTTCGTTCTACCATCCGAAACAGTGGATACTGCGAAGAATAATCCCAATCTGGACGCGAACCGCGAGCGGCTGGTTTCGGCGGCGCCGGTCGAGGACGATTCGTCGTTTGAATTAAAGCTGCGGCCGCAGCGGCTGGCGGAGTTCATAGGGCAAAAGAAAGTCAAAGAAAATCTGGCGGTGGCGATCGAGGCTGCGCGCTCGCGGCGCGAGGCCATGGACCACGTGCTGCTTTACGGGCCTCCGGGATTGGGCAAGACGACGCTGGCAAATATTATTGCCAACGAACTCGGTGTGCATTTTCAGCCGACGGCGGCGCCGCTGCTGCAGATTAAGGGCGATCTGACGGCGATCATTACCAACATGCAGGACAAGCAGGTGCTGTTCATCGACGAAATTCATCGCCTGCAACCGGTGCTGGAAGAATTGCTTTATTCGGCGCTCGAAGATTACAAGCTCGACATCATTATTGGGCAGGGGCCGTCGGCGCGGACGCACACTCTGGAGGTGAAGCCGTTTACGTTTGTAGGCGCTACCACGCGCGCGGGGCTGATTTCTGCGCCGCTGCGGGCGCGCTTCGGAATTGTGCTGCGACTGGAATTTTATACGCCGGAAGATTTGCAGATTATTGTGGAGCGATCGGCGGAGATTCTGGGAGTTGCGGTCGACGATGCGGGCGCGAAAGAAATAGCCGGGCGATCGCGCGGAACGCCGAGAATTGCGAACCGGCTTTTGCGCCGGGTGCGCGATTATGCACAAGTCCGCGGCGGGGGCAAGATTGATGAGCCTACCGCGAAGGCCGCGCTCGAAATGCTGGAAGTGGACCAGTATGGTTTCGATGAAGTGGACCGGCGGCTGCTGCGGACGATCATCGAAAAATATCAAGGCGGGCCGGTGGGAGTGAATACGCTGGCGGCGGTGCTGGCGGAGGAACCGGACGCGATTGAAGAAATCTATGAACCTTTTTTGATGCAGATTGGATTTTTGAACCGCACTCCCCGCGGGCGGGTCGCGACCCAGTTGGCCTATGAGTATTTCAAGATCGTGCCAACGCGGAGGCAGGCTTCGCTGTTCTAAGATGAGACGAGCGTGCCCGAATGAAACGAACGCAGCAACTAACCGCGATCATTGAGCGCGAAGGCGATGGGTATGTAGGACTTTGTCCGGAGCTTGATATCGCGAGCCAGGGCGACACCATCGAGACCACGCGGGCAAACTTACAGGAAGCCGCCGAACTGTTTTTTGAGACGGCGGATCCCACCGAAATAGAACGGCGCCGGCACTCTGAGGTGTTCGTGACGCGGCTCGAGGTCGAGGTTGGGTAGACTTCGCGTTCTTTCCGGACGCGAGGTTTGCGCTATCCTCGCAAAGCATGGCTTTCTTGAAGTGCGTCAACGGGGCAGTGCGTTGTGATGCAGAGGCGAGCCGAAGGGACGACCATCACGGTTCCGGTTCCTAATCATTCGGAGTTGAAGACCGGAACGCTAATGTCCATTATCAGGCAATCTCAATTGCCTCGCTTCCTTTTCGAGAACTAAAGGGTGCAAGACATACCTGCGGCTCACAAAATCACCCCCGGTCGCGGGATTAAGCCCGTGGTATCCTGTTCGGCAAACCTCACAAACATCATTTTCTTGTTTTGTCTGCGCCCCCATGGTGTATCTTGCTCGATTCCGGCCCGGTCAGGGTGAGGAGCAGGGTAGAAAAAAGATTGGAAGCAGAGGCAAAAGTGTTTCCAGATCGAGCGGGGACTGGATCTGATACTCACGATGCGGCTAAAAGCTCTGCGAGCGGCGGCATGGTTGCTGATTTCGGCGACAGCAGCTTTCTGCGGAGCTTTGCCAAGTCGAGCGCAAAGTGTGGCCTCGCAAAATCCGGCCTTACAAAATCAAAATCCTGCCTTACAAAATAACGTGCAGGCGGTTCCCTCGGCATCGGTGCAGCCGAACTTATTACATGCAACGCCAGTGGCGTCTCTCGCGTTGACCATACCGCGGCTGACGCATGCTCCGGCCCTTGAGGACTTCCTCAGCATGCAGCCGCAGGGGGAAATCGCCGAAAGTATGGCGAAGGCCACGGGGTTCACGCAGCGGTCACCGCACGATGGCGAACGGGTTTCCGAGCCCACTAACGCTTATCTGGGCTATGACCAGAAGAATTTGTATGTGGTGTTCGTGTGCTTCGACGACCCCCGGCGAGTGCGGGCGCGCATGTCTCCGCGAGAAGACATTTATGACGACGATCAGGTGGAAATCATGCTCGATACGTTCCACGACCGGCGCCGCGCCTACGCCTTTCAGACGACGCCGCTGGGCGTGCAGTGGGACGCGATCTGGACGGAGGCGGCGCGGGCCGAAGTCAACGGAAATTTCGATACTTCATTCGATACGGTGTGGACCTCGCGCGGCAAGACAACCAGCCGCGGGTATGTGGTGGAGATGTCGATTCCGTTCAAGAGCCTGCGCTTTCCGCCAACGAACGAGCAGGTGTGGGGAATCATTCTGTATCGCGGAATCCGGCGCAGGAATGAGGATTCGTTCTGGCCGCAGATTTCGAGGCGGCAGCAGGGTCGCCTGGGGCAGGCCGCGACGCTGTATGGGCTGGAGGGAATTTCGCCTGGACACAGCATTGAACTGATCCCTTACGGGCTGCTGCGCGGATACCGGGCGCTCGACACGCGCGATCCTGCGAATCCCTACTTTCAAAATGCCGAAGTGCAGGGCCAGCCGGGGATGGACGCGAAGTTCGTGATCCATGATCACTTTGTGGTGGATGCGACCGCGAACCCGGACTTCAGCCAGGTCGAGTCGGAAGATCCGCAGATCACAGTGAACCAGCGCTACGCGGTGTATTTTCCGGAAAAGCGGCCGTTCTTTTTGGAGAATGAAGATTTTTTTCGCACACCGATGGACTTGTTTTTTACACGCAGCATCGGCGATCCTTCCGCGGGAATTCGCCTCACGGGGAAAGACGGGCCGTATTCGGTTGGGCTGATCGCGGCAGACGATCGCAGTCCGGGGCTCGCCGTGCCCGACTTCAGCACATTCTCCGGCATGCGTTCATATTTCGCGGTGGCACGGGTAAGCCGCGATATCTTCGGGCAGTCCAGCGTGGGCGCGATCTATACCGACTGGGAATGTCCGACGACCGGCGAGTTCAATCGCGTCGGCGGCGTCGACACGCACTTGAAGCTGAATCCCAATTGGACGCTGGAGGGTCAGGCGGTGGTTAGTTCGAGCAGGCTGAGCTTGAACTGCGAAGCCAACCTTTATCCCTTTAGTTCGGGAAATGCGGGCCATGGCAACTATTACGCGGGACCGGCGCAGACACTGCAACTGCGGCGCGAGGGTCTGCACTTCGCCTACGAAGGAACGTACAACGACATCACTACGGGATTCGTGACGATTCCGGGATTCGTGAATCGCGTCGACATTCGGGAAACGAAGCAGGAGGCTCGTTACCGCTTCCGCCCGAAACGAGGGTGGGTTTTGAGTTGGGGGCCATCCCTGAACGTTCGTTACGATTTTGACCATACCGGCCTGCGCCTCGACACCGACTACGCTCCATATCTGTCGGTTCAAGGGCGGGGGCAGACGTTTATCTATGTGACCCCGTACGAAGAAACGCGGGAGCGGCTGCGCCCGCAGGATTTCTGCTTCTTGGGCTTCAGTTTGCTTTGTCCAGCAAACACGGCGAATCAGGACTACCACGAGCACCTCAGCGGTGCCACGGTACAAACCGGCTATTTCAAGAAAGCGACGCTGGCGGCCAACTACTACTGGGGAGATGGTACGAATTTTGAGGCGTCACCGAATGTGCCCCCGGCGATTCCGACGCCCTACAATCACCCCTTCCTGGCGCGGCAAGACACGGCCTCGGCTTCGCTGATATTTCGTCCGATGAAGCCGCTGAAAATTGAGAACAGCTATTTATTCGAACGGCTGCGAGCGAACAATGCTACCTACCTGTTCAGCCAGTCGCAATTTCCTGGCGCCGGGCGGGGAATCTTCAATGACCACATTTTGCGCAGCAAAGTGAACTGGCAGTTCACTCCACAACTTTCCGTGCGCGTGATTCTGCAATACAACGGGCTGCTGGCTGGGGCGCCGGCCTTGGGATCGCCGTATACCTATTTGCCCACTCAGAAGGAGCTCAATGCCGACTTTTTAATTACATATCTAGTGCATCCGGGGACTGCGATCTATATTGGCTATAACAGTGACCTGCAAAACCTGGATGTACAACCGGGAATAGGCGTGTTTCCTCGCGGGACTGGCTACCTCAACGACAGTAAACAGTTTTTCGTGAAGGCGAGCTATTTGTTTCGATTCTAAGAAAGCTGTCAGCTATCAGCTCTCAGCTAAAACGAGAAAGCTGTCAGCTTTCAGCTCTCAGCTAGAACGAAAGGGGTTTCGCTGAGAGCTGATGGCTGAGAGCTTTTGTTTGCTGAATCCAAGCGCAATCCGGTAGAATCTAATGGTCTGAATCGAGGTTGGAATCAACATGAAAGCAGCCATTCATCCCGCTTACAACGAAGTGCGCGTGCATTGCGCATGCGGCAACACATTTATGACGCGGTCGACGCATAAGGGCGATATCGGCGTGGAAATCTGCTCGAACTGCCATCCCTTCTTCACGGGCAAGTCGAAGCTGATGGACACGGCCGGACGCGTGGAGCGGTTCCGCCGCAAGTACGCGAAGGCAACTCCGGCGAAAAGCTAAACCCCTTCGCCACGGATTTGCACGGATTCTTGCGGATCAAAGAAATTCAGCCCCTGCTTTGGCAGGGGCTTTGTTTTGCATGGGCAGGTTAGAATTAGATCCGTGAAGAAGTTTTGGGACAACTCGGGTTCGTGTGAGGCGCACACTTTTGTCCGCCAGACCGCACTACAGAAGCTCGTTCCCGCAGAGGTTTCGATCGGGGGTGTCACGATTGCGCCAGCTACCGTCCTCGCGCCGATGGCCGGCGTTACCGACACCGTGTTCCGCCGGTTCATCCGCAACCTGGGCGGATGCGGGCTGATTATGACCGAGTTCACCTCGGCCGATGGTGTGCTGCGCAAGAAAGACCAGAAGGCCAAGCGCTATCTTCATTTTTACGAAGACGAGCATCCGATCTCGGCGCAGCTTTTTGGCAGCGATCCGTATGTGATGGCCGAAGCCGCGCGCATGGTCGAGGGGCTGGGCTTCGATCTGGTCGATTTGAACCTGGGATGTCCGGCGAAGAAAGTTGTGAAGTGCAACGGAGGCTCGGGGCTGCTTCGAGACCTACCGGCGATTGGCAGGATCTTCGAAGCGGTGCAGGCTGCGGTGAAGATTCCCTTTACCGTGAAATTCCGCGCCGGATGGAATGACGAGGAAATTGTCTGCGTCGAACTGGCGCGGATCGCGGAAGATTGCGGGCTGGCGGCGGTGGCGCTACATGCCCGCACGCGCGAAATGGGCTACAGCGGCAACGCGCGCTGGGAGTGGATTGCCGCCGTCAAAGATGCGGTGAAGATTCCCGTGATCGGGAATGGCGACATCCGAACGCCCGAAGATGCCGGGGCGATGGTGACACAGACGGGCTGTGACGCGGTGATGATTGGGCGAAGTGCGCCGTCGAATCCGTGGATCTTTCGGCAGATCGAGCAGTACTGTGCCGGGATAGGGAGTACTTATGGAAGGGCGGACGCCCTCGTCCGCTCCGAAGAGCCGGGGAACGCATCGCGTGCGGCCACCCCGGATGGGGGCATCCGGGGCTCCACGAACTTGCCGGCCTGCACGAAGATGTACGATCAGCCCTCCGAAGCCGATCGTTACCAGATGATCCGTACGTATTTTTCGATGCTGATTGAAGAGGAGTTGCCCGACGCGGTGGGGAAGATGAAGCAGTTTGCGTCGTGGTTCACGCACGGGGTGCCGGGCGGGGCGGGATTGCGCAAGGCTATTTATGAATCGAAGAATGCGCCCGAGATCCTGGCGCGCGTCGAAGAATTCTTCGAAGGAAAATTATGTTGCGCGGGTACTCTCGCCCGTGAAGGTTGAGAGCAACCCGCGCTGAGTCGCGCATTGTTGTCGAACATTTGTCGTCCAACACATTCGTGAAACAAGCTTAGGGCAGCACGGTGACGGCAACTCGCACTCCCGGGTGCCGCAGATTGAACAGATAGTATCCGCCGTCGACATAGTCGATGTAGCAGTCGTCGCTGTAAGCCCATCCGCCTGGCCAAGGCTGCGCAATTTCAAAGTGGTAACCGCCGTAATTGAAGCGCGGCCTGCCCTCGACCACTTCGACGTGACGAACTGCAAAGTGGTGTTCGCGGCCAAAGCGCTGCCGAAAATGTTCGTCTGAAATTCGACGGGCATGTTCGTCGTGCCTTTCTTCCTGCCGTGCTTCTTTCTCGTCGCGTCGATCATCCCGATGTTCGTCCTGGGCAAAGACGGGCAGAATTCCTGCAAACAGGAAGGCGGCACAAATCGCGCCAATGATTGGCAATCGTTTCATTGTTGAACCTCGCAGAGATTATTTTTCGTTGCCGGCGCATCTGCGCCGCGGTCGCGGAATCAGCTGACCTATTCCAGATGCGAATGGCCAAGATAGCGTTGCCGGAAAATGAATTGAGCCGTCGAGCCGCGGGAATTGGTACGAGCCGGTCAGACTTTTCTGGCAACCATTTTGCCGAGGTCGTCTTTTTCGACGTACGCCCACGGGGTAGTGGCATCGTGGGTGAAGACAGTAAGCCACTTCTCCGGGATCGCCTGCGCGTAGTATTGCTTTTTGCTCTCGATCGTTTGTAGAGGGTAAAGGTCGAAGCTCATGCCCCAGGTCAGGTCGATGTGCGCAGTAGTGGGCATGAGATCGGAGATGTAGCAGGCGGTTCGTCCCTGGCTCTGCACAATCACGGCTTGCATGTGGGCCGTGTGGCCGGGGAAAGTTTTGACAGAAACGCCGGGGACGATTTCTTCTCCGCCTTGCAGCAACTTCATCTGGCCGCTTTCGACCAGCGGGTCGTAGTTTTCGGAGATATAGCTAATGGCGTCGCGTTCGCTGGGATGGCGCGCGTATTGCCATTCGCCTGCGGGCGCGTAATATTGCGCGCGCGGGAACGTGGCGACGAACTTTCCGTTCGAGTCGCGGACAGTGTTCCATCCGCAATGATCGAAGTGCAGGTGCGAGTTGATGACGATGTCGATGTCTTCGGGGGCGATCCCGCCGGCTGCGAGATTTGTCAGCAGCTGCGCCGGCTGGCCGTAAAACTTGGCCATGCGGGCCGAGAGCTTGTTGCCCATGCCGGTTTCCACCAGCACGGTTTGTTTGCCGGTGCGGATGAGGAGCGAGTTCAATCCGGCAGTGACGTAATTCTTGTCGTCGGAGGCGAGTTTGCGCGTCCACATGATTTTGGGCACCACGCCGAAGAATGCGCCGCCGTCGAGCGGATAAGTGCCGTCGGAAAATATGCTGAGTTCGAAGTCGCCGAGCGTGAGCTGATGCATGAGATCAGTTTGCCACAAAAACCTAAAGGCTTAACCACAGAGGACATAGAGTCTCACAGAGGATTCCTCTGTTGCCCTGTCACCTCTGTGGTTAAGTTTTTGTTTATTCCTTCAGTTCGCGAATCCAGAGGTTGCGATAGCGCACGGAATGGCCGTGATCTTGCAGTTGTATCGGCAGTTTGTCGGGGCCCGATTTGTAGGGAGGGCGCTCGCCGTGGGCGGTGGGGCCGGTGAGTTCCACGTTGTCCTGCACGAGAACTCCGTTGTGCAGAACGGTGACGCGCGCGGGGCGGGAGAGTTTGCCGTCTTTGAAATGCTGGCGGTGAAAGATGATGTCGTAGGTCTGCCACTGCCCCGGTGGACGCGACGCGTTTACTAACGGCGGATACTGTCCGTAGACTGCCGAGGCCTGACCGTCGGCGTAAGTTTTATTCTCATACGAATCGAGCACCTGGATTTCGAACTGGCTCATCAGGAAGACTCCGCTGTTGCCGCGTTCCTGGCTTTCTCCCTCAGGCGGTGTGGGCTCGGCGAATTCGACGTGGAACTGGCAATCGCCGAAAGCCTCGCGCGAGGAAATGTTTCCGGTCTTGGCGACGACTTCCATGTAGCCGTTCTCGACCTTCCATTTCGCGGGCTTGCCGTCGGCGTCGACCCAGTGCGACAGATCTTTGCCGTCGAAAAGGACGACGGCATCGGAAGGAGGGCGACCGGGTGTTTCTTGAGTACTAGCGGTTCCCGGATCGATGACGGGCGGGAGCGGGCGGTTGGGGTCGTGGATTTTCCATTTCATCGTAGCCTGGGCTGCGCAGAGATGAGTGAGTGAAAGCAGAGCGAGCGAAATCAGCAGAAATCTTCGGTTCATGGGCGAGCCTCGTGAGTGCGCACCAATAATACGCCGATGTGCCGTTTAAGCTTTACTGTTTCCTCAGTCTTCTGAATAATCTGTTCGTCATGCAGCGGCCTCTGGGCGTTACGGCAATCGGGAGTTTGTGCTTCTTGTCCGGAGTCTATTTCTGTTCGTTCGGCGTTATGAGGCTGATTGCGCCCGGAGGGTTTGCAGTGCTCACGGTCGTGCCTTATGCATACGGGTTGAGGGTCGCGAGTCCTTACCTGACCCTTGCGATCGGAATCCTCTGGGCCTTAATCGGGTGGGGGCTTTTTCGGCTTCGCGATTGGGCGCGCTTTTCCGCGTCGCTTCTGCTAGCCGTTGGGATGGCTTGGGCGCTCCCAATGCTCGTATTGAGCAAAGTACACTTCGGCTGGCGAACGCTGGCTGTTTGCCTGGAGATTGTGCTGCGAGCAGTCGCGGCGTGCTATCTGATGGCTCCATCTATAATTGAGGCCTTCGCTTCAAAGAGAGTGGCTCCGTCGGCCGTTCCTCATGCACCTGCGGTGACGGACCGATTCGGAGGCAAATAGGCCGTCGAGCTTTGCTCGACCTGTCCGGGTCTGAGACCCGGGCCCACACAATCAAAACCCCCACCTCCCACACCCTTTAACGCTTTGCTTCGGCGGTCTCGCCTACTCTCTTGCTGACTTCGAATTTCATCTTGCCGATTCTTTTGTCGGCGTCGACCACGATGTGGTCGCCGTGCAGGACTTCGCCGTCGAGGATCTTCATGGCCAGAGGATCCTGCACCAGTTTTTGAATCGCGCGCTTCAAAGGGCGAGCTCCGAAGTTGGGATCGTAGCCTTGCGTGAAGAGCAAGTCTTTCGCGGCGTCGGTTAGCTCGAGCGAAATCTTGCGATCGGCGAGCAGGCGGCGGACGTCTTCGAGGCGCAATTCGATGATGTGCACCAGTTGTTCCTTGCCGAGCGGACGGAAGACGATGATGTCGTCGACGCGGTTCAGGAACTCCGGCCTGAAGCTCGCGTGCAGAGCCTGCAAAACTTGCTTCGAGGCATCTTCGAATTGCTGCTCTGAGCGCTCGCCTTCGCCTTGCAGGAAAGCCGAGCCGATGTTCGAGGTCATGATCAGAATTGTGTTCTTGAAATCGACGACGCGACCTTTGCCGTCGGTCAGGCGGCCATCGTCCATGATTTGCAACAGGATGTTGAAGACGTCGGGATGCGCCTTTTCGATTTCGTCGAACAACACGACCGCATAGGGACGGCGACGGACCTGTTCGGTGAGTTGTCCGCCTTCTTCGTAGCCGACGTAGCCGGGAGGTGCGCCGATCAGTCGGGCGACCGAGTGCTTCTCCATGTATTCGGACATGTCGATGCGAAGGAGAGCGCGCTCGTCGTCGAACAGAAATTCGGCGAGCGCGCGGGCGAGTTCGGTTTTGCCCACGCCGGTGGGCCCTAGAAAGATGAAGGAGCCGATAGGGCGTTTGGGATCGCTCAGTCCCGCGCGGGAACGGCGTATTGCGTTGGCTACGCGCTCCAGAGCCGCGTCCTGACCGACCACGCGCTGGCGCAGGCGATCTTCCATGGTGACCAGCTTTTTTACTTCGCCTTCGAGCATTTTCGAAACGGGGATGCCGGTCCATTTGGAGACGATGCGGGCGACATCCTCTTCGTCGACTTCTTCCTTGAGCATGCGCTGGCCGCCCTGGCTTTCCATTTGTTTGCTGAGCCGGGCGAGCTCCTGCTCGGCCTGCGGGATCAGGCCAAAACGAACTTCGGCGACGCGCTCGTTATTGCCCTTGCGCAGCTCGGATTGTTCTTCAACTCTTAGCTTTTCAATTTGCTCTTTCAGGGCGCGAACGCGGGCGATGAGATCTTTTTCTTTTTTCCAGTTCGCCTTCAGCGTATTGGATTTCTCGCGAATTTCGGCGAGTTCCTTTTCGATGATCGCCAGCCGTTCGCGGGAATATACGTCGTCTTCTTTCTTCAGCGCCTGCTTTTCGATTTCGAGCTGCGTGGCCTTGCGATCGAGTTGATCGATCTCGGTAGGCAGCGAGTCGATCTGGATGCGCAGCGAGGAGGCCGCTTCGTCGATCAAGTCGATGGCCTTGTCGGGCAGGAAGCGGTCGGTGATGTAGCGGTGAGAGAGCGTAGCCGCGGCGACGATGGCGGAGTCTTTGATGCGGACGCCGTGATGCACTTCGTATTTTTCTTTCAGGCCACGAAGAATCGAGATGGTGTCTTCGACGTTAGGCTCGCCGACGAAGACGATCTGAAAGCGGCGTTCGAGGGCTGCGTCTTTTTCGATGTACTTGCGGTATTCGTTGAGCGTGGTAGCACCGATGGCGCGCAGTTCGCCGCGAGCCAGCGCCGGCTTGAGCATGTTGGAGGCGTCGATGGCTCCTTCAGATGCGCCCGCACCCACCAGCGTATGCAGTTCGTCGATGAAGAGAACGATCTGGCCTTGCGAGTCTTCAATTTCCTTGAGCACCGCTTTGAGCCGGTCTTCAAATTCTCCGCGATATTTCGCGCCCGCGAGCATCGCGCCCAGATCGAGCGCGACCACGCGCTTGTTCTTGAGGACTTCGGGCACGTCGCCGGAGATGATTCTCTGGGCGAGGCCCTCGACAATGGCGGTCTTGCCGACACCGGGCTCGCCGATGAGCACGGGATTATTTTTCGTACGGCGCGAGAGCACCTGGACGACGCGGCGGATTTCTTCGTCGCGTCCGATGACAGGGTCGAGCTTGCCGCGGCGAGCCTGCTCGGTCAGGTCGCGGGCATAGCGTTCCAATGCCTGATATTTGGCTTCGGGATTCTGGTCGGTAACTTTCTGCGAGCCGCGGACGACGGTCAGCGCTTTCAGGATCGCGTCGTAGGTAGCGCCGTGCTGGGCGAGAATCTGCTGCGCGATGTCACGCTTGAGGTGCGTGATGGCCAGCAGGAGATGCTCGGTGGAAACATATTCGTCTTTAAAGTTGGCCGCTTCTTTGAAGGCCTGCTCGAGCAGCTTGTTGACTTCGGTGGAGAATGTCGCTTGCGCCGCTTCGCCGGAAACTTTGGGGAGTTTGTCGAGTTCGCGATAAACCTCGCTGAGCACGGCTTGCGGGCCAATGCCGATTTTTTCGAGCACCGGCGGAACGATGCCTTCTTTGTCTTCGAGCAAAGCTGCAAGCAGATGAATCGGGCGGAGCTCGGGATTGCCATGCTCGGAGGCTAGCTGGCTGGCGCGCTGTACGGCTTCCTGCGCTTTGACGGTGAATTTGTCCCATCGGATTGGCATCTTACCTCCCGATCATAGCCGGCTAGATTTCTGATGCGTGTCAAATCGAAAACGTTCCTTTGAAATCATCAGGCCAAACAACATTTGTTTTCTCGCCGATCGCAACAAAGGGCGCCTTTGATGACTCCATTCGCCTTTAGTTCCTCCACTACGTGCGACGCCGCAGTCTTCGCATCGACGACGAAGCAGAAGATGTTCATCGTTCCACTCCCGATATCTCCACCATCGCAATGTCCGAGCCCCTTCCAACCCAGGCACTCGTTCATGAGTCCTTCAACTTTGACGCGTTTTGTCGAGATCGTTAACGTCTCCCATTCCATCGATCGGATATTGGATGACAAGTCCCTGCAGCTTGCTGGCCGGGACTTTCCAATACCCTTCCGCTTTGGGTTTTTTCGCTTCACGTTCAATGATGCTGTTTGAATTTTCTCCGCTTCGTATCGGAATGTGGCGCGTCTCGCCATTCTCGCCCACGCTGTCTATGAATCGTGACTTCGCTGGCGGCGCTCCATGCTTCCCAAGTAGCGGCCGTCTTTGTAGAGCTTAATCATTTGCAGGCGGCTCTTTCCGGAAAGAATCTTTCGTGCTGGCGTCCATCTCTACCTGGCGCCTTAGTCCGCTGGCAGCAATCGCTAAGCTGCGGTCACGGAGCTTTTCGAGAATCTTTATCTTCTCGGTGAAGCTGAGCGCGGCCATCCGGGCGCGCATCTTCGGTTTACTCATTTTGTCCCGTCCAAATATTTGCGTTCAAACTGGCTCCACTTCGAATTCAGCCCGTAGCATTCAAGAATGCTGTGCAGTGCTTCTCGATTAACTGCGCCCTGTTCGACGAACTGCAGAATTCGGTTGTGATCCTTCGATCGGCCAGTCCGCAGAGCGATGGCAATCAGGTGTTCGGCAGACATCACCCAAGTAGGGACGCCCTCGACTTCCGTCCTAACAGCCTCTGCGATAGCTTCCTGTTCCAACTGGCTGCTAGGCGGAAGAAACTGAACTGGCCAGCCGCCGATCACGATGTATTCATCTTCAACCTTGCCGCCGTGCGACTTGAGGTAGTCGTAGATCGGAGCCAAGCTGAGCAGCAATCCGCCGGACGCCGTCGGGAGCGTGACGAAAATATCTAAGTCAACCGTAGCGGCGGGCTCTAGATAAAACGTCGCTCCCACAGCTCCTCCGATGGCATATCTTCCGATAATGTCATCCGCCTGCATCCGGTTGATCGCTTCCAGAGTTTCCTTCACCAACTCATTGTCCGCCAATTCTGAGAAAACTGCCAAGCAGCCGAATGAATATGAAACAAGTTCGGAAGGGTATAAAGCGGCCTAAGCGGTGGAGCGGAGGCGAAGCGGGGCCGTCTGGAATACTGGCGCTCGGCTTCGCCCTTCGACTTTGCTCAAGGCAGACTCTCGGGGGACGGCGACCCTCATTCCACATGAACTGTGCGATCTGGACAGTGGCTCAGGGCTTGTGCGGGGTCAGGTCGCAGGCGTGCTTCACTTCATCCAGATTGAGGCCTGCGGGCGAGAACTCTGCGATCGCGTAACCGGTCCGGGTTTTAATTTCCACATTGAATACCTGGGCGCCGATTGCGCCACGGATTGTGCCCTTATCCATGGAGAGGAAACGGCCGCGAACCCAGTTCCAGCCCTTATTTTCATGGTATCCGTCGATGCGGACCCGGACTTCCATTTTTGGCTGGCCCCAGAAGCCAGGATAGTCGGGGCGTCCAAGACGGGCGCCGGGGTTGAAATCGGCGTAGGAGTACTTGCCGTCGGTACAGATCATTTCCACACGTGGTTTGTAGTCGGGATCTTCCTTGAGGTAGTTGTTCGAAAGCAATTCGAAGCGGACTTTCTTGGCGCCCGTCATCTTGTCTTCCGATTTGAACTCCATCCAATTGCCGCCGGCGCTCACGCCGTCATTTTCACCCTGATAAGGGCTCATGGCGCCATTTTGAGCCAAAGCGGAAGCGGCAAAAAGCGTCAGGCCGGCCAGCACAGCAATTACAGACTTAGGGGCACGAGTGGCCTTGCAAAACAAATGCGATCGGTTCACGATTTCCTCCAGACAGATATCCCTACCTATATTCAACACCGCAGGGACGAAAAGTTGCGGGAAAAACCGGGATCGCTACTTAAGATTGACCTTAAGATCGAGGTACACTTGGGGACGATCGTCGAACTGGCTGACCGATTTGGCATCGCTCTTTTTGCCTTTGTACTGCGCGTAAACCTCGTAGTCGACGGCAGTGGAGAGGGCCGGAAATCGGTACGTGCCGTCGGCGCCCACGATGTAAGTCTTTACCGAACGAGTACGCGTGTTGGTCACGTAAACGATGGCATCGGGAAGAGGGTTATCCTGCGAATCGAGCACTTTTCCGAACAGCAAGCGCCCGACAGCCTTGTCCTTCTTGTCCGGTGGCGCACCAGAGATGGCCGGCAAAGCCAGTATCAACGTGCAGGCAATAACCAAAAAGTTCAGGACGAAGCGTTCGCGATTCATGCTGGAGCTATTGTCTCACGGCATGCGCCCGGGGAGCATGCGCCTAACGGCCCAGACCATGAGCACATCGACATTAGCAGACCAGCATTAAAAAGTTAGATGCAATCCGGTGTCTTCGCGTTCGTCGTTGTAGATGTGGACGGTAACTTCCTGGACCAGGCGAAGCGGCTTGCCCTCGACAGTCTTGAGACCTTTCAGATCGGCCGAGAGGATGTAATCGGACTCGCCGGCGGGAACGCGCTGGGCGAATTCACCCATGTGGTCGGAGTAAAGTTGCCACTTGGGCTTCTTATCTTTGGCGCGGCGGATTTTCACCGGGACGCCGTAAACGGGATGATCGTCAGGCCCCCAGACCGTGCCCGCGATCAGAGCATAGGGTTTGCTTTTGGGCTTTGAGGCAGCGAGCAGAGTAGTCTCGGGGCTAAGGCTCGGCAAGAGTAGTGCGAGCAGAGAGAAAGCGATGGCGGACCGTTTCGCGAACGTTTTTTTGATGTGCGTGTTTTCGAACCAGCCCGTGGAGCTAGAATTCACCGTCTTCGCTCTCCTCGACCTCTTCTTCCTCTTCTTCTACGTAGCCTGCTTCTACAGCTTTCAACTCCAGCGGACTGGCAGTGATCACTTCAAAGTCGGTGCCACACTCGGGACATGAAATCACTTCCCCTTCGTCCACATCGTCCTCTTCGATATCAAGATTGGTTTCGCATTCGGGACATAGAACCATAAAGCCTCCCTCGCCGATTAGAGCCTCCTGTTAATATTTAGAGTCTCCCCGGTCGTTCGGTCAAGGGGGAGAAGCCGGGGACGGGAGATTTTTCAAGGAATCGGGAATCGCCTTCTGGGTGTGGGATTTGTCTGGACGGAAACCATCAAGCCATGCTCCATTTCGGCGGAATCCTACGCATCGCGCCAGAGCGGTGAGGAGCCTCGGGGAAATCCCCACTTCTTGCGCAGAAGCCGCGCCACGGAATGAGGCATCCAAGTAGAATTGGTTGGGAGATAGAGAGAAGGTATATTCGTGCGGCGAACCGGCGAACCGATGACTTTGAGTCTGCCCCCGTTCACCAAAGCGGTGACGTGGCTGCTGGGAATTAACACGGGCATTTTCCTGCTGCGATATCTGTTGGAACTGATGGGACTGCCGGCTCGGGGCTTTGCCATTGTTTATCTTTCTCTGATTCCGCTTCAGGTTGTCGGACACGGTTGGATCTGGCAACTGGTGACCTATAGCTTTATCCACTTCGAATTCATGCACTGGTTCGGAAACATGCTCGGCCTGTGGATGTTCGGTTCAGCGTTCGAAGGAGCATGGGGCACGCGGCGGTTCGTGGAGCTTTATTTTTTCGGCGTCGTCGGAGCGGCGATAACGACAATTGGTTTTTCCTACGCGCACGTGCTTGGGGGAAATCCAGGGACGCCCACGGTGGGCGCCTCGGGTGGCGTCTTCGCGATTCTGATCGCATTCGGCATGCTGTTTGGGGATCAGGAAATCATGATGATCCCGTTTCCTTTCCTCATCAAAGCGAAATATTTTGTGGGGATCCTGATCGTAGTAACGCTGGCTTTCGCGATGGCCGGGGGCGGCAATGTGGCTTATGTCGCGCACCTCGGCGGATTGCTCTTCGGCTGGCTTTACGTGCGGCGTGGGCCGAAACCGGCGATGGCGAATGTCAGGTTCGCGGAGCGTTACTACGGCCTGCGCAATTCCTACTACCGCTGGAAGAGGCGGCGCGCGGCGAAAAAGTTTGAAGTGTATATGCAGAAGACCGAGAACCGCCAGGTCCACTTCGACGAGCACGGAAATTACATTCCTCCCGATGACGACGTCCGAAAAGGCAATGGCGGGGGCAAGTCGGGGTGGGTGAACTGATGCTCGATCGCTTCCGCGTTCGACGAACTATTCACGCCCTCGCATACTTGTCATCCTGAGGCGTGCGCGAAGCGCAGGCCGAAGGACCTTACGACCGAATCGATAGAAAAGGACGCAGCGAGGATTCCCGCAATGCCGTCACCCGCGAGTTCTTTGAAACGCACCGAAACCGCAGGCCGTCGTAAGGTCCCTCACAGCGCCGCGGCTTCCGCTCGCGGCCGCTGTTCAGGATGACATTGGTTTCCTTCAGCGTGGGAAGAAGGCGGTGAACTCGGAGAATATCCGCTTGGGCAATTCTTCTTGTTTTGTCTTACCTTTAAATCCCAGGTCGTGACCGGCGTTCTCTACTGGTAGCAGTTTCGTCTTGGCCGGAATCATCTTGATTGCCTGTTCTAATTCTGCGATGGAGCCGAAGGGATCGCGTGTGCCCGAGACGAAAAGCGTGGGCGTGCGCAGCTCCGGAAGATGCTGGGTGCGCTGCTGTTGTGGCTTTCCGGGCGGGTGCAGCGGATAGGAGCACAGCAGCAATCCTGCCACCAACTCGAGGTCTTCCTTTGAGAGCTCGGCGCAAAGCATGCTGGACTGACGTCCACCGTAGGAATGACCGCCGAGAAAGATTGAGCCCGTGACGATTTTGTTGAGAGCGAGGACGGCATTCTTCAGCCCGGCGCGGTCGCGCGCTGCGTCGCTGGGTCCGGGCGGGCCGAAGGATCGCGACTGGCGGTAAGGAAGATCGCAGCGCAGCACGGTGAATCCCGCGGCGCAAAAAATCTCGGCGAGCGCGATCAGCAGCGGGGCTTGCGCGTTCGAGCCGGCACCGTGGGTGAGGACGAGGCCGTTGCCGTTCGATACGTCGGGCGAGTGCAGGTAGCCCTGTACTTTGGGATCAGCTGAGCTGTCAACGAACGCGCGAATAAGGGACTGAGGCAAAACGTTATTTTAAACCCTCATGGGATTCGGCCCTGCCTGATGGCGAGTGAGTGAAATGGCGATATTTTCGCCGGTTGGCTCACACGGGCTATCGCCTCATTGGCCCAAAGTCCTTTCGGGGGGTTGATTGTCACGGAAAGAGATAAAGTCTGCGTCGATGCCACCAAGCATCCGTGCTGCTAGGTTAAAGCATATGACCAGTGTCATCGCCGTCACCATCCCGTTAGCGCATAAGCGGCAACGGTGCCCAAGAAGAGGAGCACGTTGTACATCACGTCAGTAGTGCGGTGGAAATGGAAATTGAAACTGAAATCGACCATCGGCGCGACTAGACCGACCGGCAAAGTGAGATACTGAGCTTTACTAAGACAGTACGTAATCCAAAATGAGGCCCCGAATATTGCATAAATTGCGGCCACGATTTTGGCGATTGGCTGAATCCTCAAGGCCACAATTTTCATTTCAGCACCCCGCCCAGTATACGACGTAACGATTCGTTGATGTTAACAGGCGATTGCAGTCACAACCGATCCCCTTAGCGGTGGCTACTTCGCCGTATCCAACGATACTTCGGTAAGGGTCTCGTACACTTTCACAATTTGGATTTCATTGCCCAGTCTTGCCCAGCAGCGGAGCATATCAGGGTCTTCCAGTGCGGATTGGCGGGCGGCTTCCGAGGTCCAGTGGCGGACTAGAACATAATGCGATTCGTGGTCACGATAGAGCTGGTCGCGTCCGTAGCCTTTCGCGGTCAGGATGGAGCTGAGCTCGCGAAGCGTGGCCAACGACGCGGCTTCCATGTCAGGAGCCGGCTCCCAGATCGCCACCGAGAGTATTTCCTGCGGCATACGTGGGAATTATAGCTGGCGACAATTCCCACTTCTCGCAAAATCGGCGAGAAGTCCGGGCACCCAAGATTCAGGTTTTTTTCTTCCTCGGGTGCGCCTTCTTCGGAGCTTTTTTGGCATGCTTCTGCGGATGAGCGATACTCTCGGCCTCTTCGTCAGTGACCACGTGCAGGCGCATAAGATTGGTTGAGCCCGACGACTGGCGCGTGCCGGCGACCACTCCCAGAACGTCTCCGGGTTTCAGCACACCGCGCCGGACCAGGTCCTGCTCGGCCATAGTCACCATCTGCTCCGCGGAATAGGCCTGGCGGCAGCGCACCGGATGCACTCCCCAATACAGATTCATGCGCTGCACCACGGGGAGGCTGTGAGTAAAGCCATAGATCGCGACTTTGGGGCGATACTTCGAAATCATGCGTACGGTGTTGCCCGACTCGGTGAATACTGCGATCGCGCCCATGGGGAGGTCTTCGGCGGAGTGGGCGATCGACTCGCAGATGGTTTCGGCGACCGAGAGTCCGCTGTGCTCGCGGCGCCGGCGGAACTGTAGGAAGTCCGCCATATTGCACTCGGCTTCGATCGCGATGCGCGACATAATCGCAACCGATTCGCGGGGATACTGGCCGCTGGCGGTTTCGGCGGAGAGCATGACGGCGTCGCTGCCGTCGAAAATTGCGTTGGCTACGTCGCTGGCTTCGGCGCGTGTAGGTCGCGGGTTTTCTATCATGGATTCGAGCATCTGGGTCGCGGTGATCACGGGCTTGCGCCACGCCGCGGCGCGGCGAATTACGTGCTTTTGAATGACCGGAACTTTTTCCGGCGCCATCTCAACGCCGAGATCGCCGCGGGCGACCATGACTCCGTCGGCAGCTTCGAGAATTTCTTCCAGATGATCGATGGCTTGCGGCTTTTCGAGCTTGGCGATGACGGGAATATCGCTCTGGTGCGAGGCGATAATTTGTTTCCCCATGCTGACGTCGGCCGCAGTGCGCACGAAAGAGAGCGCGACGGCGTCGACTCCGTGATGCAGGCCGAATTCGAGATCCTTGCGGTCTTTTTCGGTAAGCGCAGGAATCGACAGCGCAACGCCGGGAAGGTTGATTCCCTTATGTTCGCCCAGCATTCCGCCATTGATGACGTCGCACAACACATCGTCCCCGCGGACACCGCGCACGCGGAGTTCGATCAAGCCATCACTCAGCAGGATGCGCGCGCCTGCGATGAGTTCTCGCGCAAGGTCGGGGAACGTAGTGCAGATGCGCGTCGCGCTGCCCGGTACATCCTGCGGTGTAATGGTGACGACCGAGCCGGTTTTCAGTAAGACAGGCTCGTGACGTTCCAGGATCCCGGTGCGGATCTTCGGGCCTTGCAGATCTTGCAGGATGCAAACAGTGCGTCCTTCACGTTCGGCGGCGCGGCGCAGGCGCTGGATGTTTTGGGCGTGATCGTTATGAGTGCCGTGAGAAAAATTCAGGCGCGCGACATCCATTCCGAGGCGGAGCAGATCGCGCATGGCGGCTTCGGAGTTGCAGGCGGGGCCGATAGTGCAGATGATTTTGGCGCGGCGGGAGGGCGGCGGCCCGCCTACCGAAGAAGTTACTTCGCCTGCGGACTCTCTAAGGATCTGTTTTTTCAATGGCTCATCCTACTGAGGGAATCGAGAGCGTGGGACATGTGTTTGCAGGAGGCAGGTGGAAATGCGAGCAAATGTTGAGCGCACACGATCCCCGATCTGCGCTTCGTACTTATCAGCCAGCAAATCTTTTTCTCGCAGGGATTCCGGGGCCCAGTATTGCCGCTCGTCGCCCAGAGGCAGTTCGTCGCACTCGCTGCGAACACCGATCAAAAATCTAAAGTCCTCCGGGCTAATTCTCTTCTCGAGGCTCTGCGACCCGTGGAGGACCGGCACGATCTGGCGAACCGCCAGGAGAAGTCTAATCCTTCCCTCTGTGGCATCGTTTACCAGTTGCAGTATGCGACTCATTCCGTGCTCAACGAATTCTTCGGCACTCATGTGTTCGAGATCCATCGTCATGCGTTCATTCGTCGCTTTAGTTGGTGGCTTTGGGGCCGTTGATCGCCGTGAGTTCTTTTCCCAGCATGGCTCTAGGGAATAGCAAGGCATTGAACTCCGCGCCCACCAGAACAACCAGGGAAATCAGATACATCCACACCAGCAGCGCCATGGCCGCGCCGAGCGAACCGTAGATGGTGGCGAAGTCGCCGAAACTTTGGAGGTAGGCGCGAAATCCAACGGTGACGGAGAACCACAAGATGGTCGCGAGCATGGCGCCTGGGATAACGCTGTGCCAGGGCTGCGTGCGCGGGACCGCGTGATGATAGATCAACGCAATCACCGCGATGCTCGTCAGAGTGGCGACCAGCCACCGGATCCCACCCCAGAGCAGGAGCACGTAAATGCTGAAATCAGGATCGATGTAGGAGAGAAGGCGAGTTTCAAACTTGCTGCCAACCGCAATAAGAATCGTCGCGAAAGTCATGGGAACCAGCGCGAAGACGACGAGCAGGAATGCGATCAGCCGTTCCTGCACCAGGCCCCAGGTTTTCGGCAGCTCGTAGCAGCGGCGGAAACCATCCATCCAGGAGATCATGACGCCGGATGCCGTCCACAATGTGACTACGGAAGTCGTGGTGAGCAAGCCCGCCGAATGCTGTGCCGCTCCCTTCATGTAGCTGAGCGCGGTGTTGGTGCCCGCCGGGAGGATGCTGCCAAGGGCGTAGGAGATTTCCCGCAAATAGGGTGCGCCTTTGCGCCAGTTGGCCAGGCTTGATCCGATGATCAGCAGGACGGGGAAGAACGTGAGGATGGAGGAATACGCTGAGGCCTTCGCGGTGGCAAAGGCGTCGTGGACAAAGGCGCGCCAGAAGGCGAGCCTGAGAAGGCGGAAGAAGCGCAGCATGCTTGCTCCTAGCTTAGGGCCGGGAGGCACTGGGCGCAAAGAGGCAAGTTGGTGGGGTTCTTCTTTAATACCCGGCAATCGCTGAGGACTGGCGTGCATTCGTAGTAAGTATTAAAACCACTCCTAAAGCAAGTTTGGGGGCGAAGTAAATTCGCCCCCAAGGCCTGCTTCAGTTTGACTATTCGGCCGCGGAAGGTAGTTCCGCGGGCAGGTCGTCGGTTTCGCCCTCGTGACGCATCATTTCGAGAGCGCGTTCGGCTTCCTCGTAGGCCGCCGAAACTTCCGCCTGTACCTTGGCTGCGGCCTCTTCCATTTCTGGCGAGAGGCGCACGTTGCGGTAGTACTCCATGCCGGTGCCAGCGGGAATGAGCCGTCCAACGATGACGTTTTCCTTCAAGCCGCGCAGGTGGTCCACCTTGCCCTGAATTGAGGCTTCGGTGAGCACTCGCGTGGTCTCCTGGAACGACGCCGCCGAGATAAACGAATCGGTCGCAAGCGAAGCCTTGGTGATTCCGAGCAGCAACGGCCTGCCGGTTGCCGGCTTGCCACCTTCACGGATCACGCGATCGTTCTCCTCGCGGAAGCGGAACTTGTCCACCTGTTCCTCGAGCAGGAACGTGGTATCGCCCACGTCTTCGACCTTTACCCAGCGCATCATCTGGCGGACGATCACTTCAATGTGCTTGTCCGAAATGTTGACGCCCTGC